>NZ_JBSHIM010000012.1:0-158072 GCF_053618975.1 Microbacterium sp. NPDC055599
GATCCGAGCGGGATTCCCCAGTTTCCGTTTCGGTTGCCGGCGGCCACCGTTCCCCCGTGGTGGCCGCCGGTCCCCAGGGGGGTCCGCCTTCGTGAATCGCATGGTTGTCGCTTGGCCTGTGAAGAGGTACGCCTGGTTGTAACTCTGCGCGTCCGCGATGTCCGGCGCCGTACGGCAGGTGAGCTGGCACTCCGCCCCGAGCACCGGGACGCGGTAGGTTCCCAGCATGAGTGAGCGGAGTCGATGGCGGGATTGGATGGCGGCGACCGACGACGAGCTGCACAGGCTGACTGGACTGCGGTCAGACCGGCTGGTGCGCTGGGACTATGTCGGAGCGTTCGAGAAGGGGCTGAGCCCGGCGGAAGCCGCGCGCCAAGCGGCTGTCGAAGCGGAATGAGGCAGGGCGGCATATCACCCGGATGAGACCCATCCTCCGAGCTTCGGGCAACGGCAAGCCCTGGTGCAGACTGGTGCTCAGAGTGGCCGGGGATCCCCTGGCGGGGTGGTCGCTCGAGTCGCGAGCCCCCTCCTCGTCCCCCGAGGAGGGGGCTCCTGCGAGCCTGATCTGGGGTGGCGAATCGTGCACTGCATGCCAGCGATGTGACACGCGCCGCGAGGCCTGCGCTACCGTCGCGGAGGAGGCGTGTACGGCTCGCGTGACACATCGAGGCTGATGGGCACGCGGTCGGAGAAGTCACCGACTCCATGCGCCCAATCGCGCACCTCCTCCGCGATGTAGACCACGGTTCGCGGCGTCGGCTTGAGGAAGCGTGGACCAGCGCCGCGGAACCGGAGATCGCGTACTCGCCAAAGCGGTAGCTCGGGCACGAGGACGCTGAGCGACGACTCGCTCACGTAGGTTCGCCGTCGCAGGGTGGCGAGATTGGCGTCGGCATAGACGTATCGGCGATCTAGGCTCGGGGGAGTGCGGTACCCGGCGGCGGGGCCGAGCACCCAGTCCGTGGCGACGGTAGCCTCCAGCCAGCGTCGAAAGAGGAGCTCGTCGAAGAGTGCCTGCCCGTCAGTCAATTTCCATACCGGAGGGCCAAGACGGGCGGCGGAGCGCAGAAGCGCCAAGAGACGAGCGGGCGTTAGCCCCGGCGCTACCGTCCCGGCTTCCTCAAGAGTCAGCCACGTCGTTTGATGCGAAGGGCGCGTTGTCATGCCGGCGAGTCTAGGGTGACCCTCGCAGCGGTCGCCTCGGGTATGAATCTGAGCGTTGATTTGGAGCCCTCTGTTCAAGCGATTGCGGACCGGGTCGCGTCGATGATGAAGGGTTTCGATGCCGCCAGGCCTAATGAAGGCGTCGCGCCAGTCTTGCTTCGATCATCCGAAGCGGCGCGAATGACGTTCGAGAGTGGGCCGCGAGAGAGTTCAGCTGAGTGATGACGTCTCACATTCGTCTCACATGGCGAAGTTCGCGGGTGTCCCTCTCTGTCCGTTGATGTCGGCTACTGAATCAAGAAACACCCTGATCAAGAGGGCAAAAGCGGGTCAGTGTCCGCGAGGGTCGAGCCATGTCGTATCGTGTCTTTTCGACAAGGGGTCGCAGGTTCAAATCCTGTCAGCCCGACCAGAAAGCCCCGGTGAGAGCATCCTTCTCACCGGGGCTTCGTCGTCTTCGCACGCGATCGCTGCGAGCTCTTCGTGCGCGGTGGCTCGGGCGTTGTGCTCGTGTTCGCGCTGTCAGCTCTTGCGACGGTTGCTCATCGTCTGGATGCCCCAGGCGATGAGCCCGCCGACGGCGCCGATCACCGTCCCGACGATCAGCCCGCTGGGGATGGCCGCGATGCGTGGGATCAGGCGCGCCCCGGCACCGTCACCGAGGGACGGCGGAGCGCCGCGATAAGCGAAGTCCCAGAGGAGTTGGTGCGTGATGACGAGCATCACCCCGAAGATCACCCCGATGACCAGCACCGTCAGGAACGGCCTGGGGACGCGCGCTACGACAGCGACGACGATCCACAGCACGACCGGGCCTATCGCGAGCACCCACGTGATCGGGCTGCCCTCGTCGATCACGTGCAGGTCGTGGAGGATGACCCTGATGAGGGCGACGGCCGCGAGTCCGACGAGTGCCAGAGCCGACAGCCCGAGAGGGTTTCGTCGTGCGGTGGGAGAAGGAGGAGGTGGGTTCTCGGAGATCATGCGCCAACGGTAGGGGCGGGTGCCGCGGCGGAGGGTCCGTACGGGGGCGACAATCCTGGTCGCATCAGGGCGACGTCCGGCGCGACGGACGGTTCCTCCGTCGCCGGCGGCGGGCCCTCTGGATCGATTCGGCGACCAGGCCGCTGAGCGCGCCGAACCCAGCGGATCGCCCGATCTCGATGGTGGCGGCGACGAGATTCAGGCCGATGCCGTGGTCGGGCCAGTCGCCGATGGCCACGGTGGTCGCCCCGAGGAGGAGGGCGAAGAGAACCCCGGACAGAGTGAGCGTCAGAACCGGTCGCGGAACATGGCCGAAGCCGGCACCCAGGACCCAGATGACGAAGGTGGCGAGGAAGGCGACCATCACGGTCGTCACCCCGCCGACGACCGCTTCGAGACCGATCAGTCGCAGGAGCGGCCACAGAAGCCCCAGGACGCCGAAGCCCATGACGGCAGGCCAGCTCAATCGGGGACGTGGGCCGGGGATCTCTGGTGGCTGCGACGGCGTCGGTGACTCGCTCATCCTGTCAAAGTAGGCAACGGGCCCCCGGGGTCGCGTGCGCTCTGGATCAGTTGTGTTGTCGCTCTCGGACGACCGGGTCCTGCTCCTCCTGTCGCGCATCGCGACGGCTACCACCTCGAGCGGCGCGGGGGATGCGGGGCGCCGTGGGAGGACAGCGGGGTCGTCACGGGGCGATCCGAGAAGTCGATCGAGGCGAGCATTCGGCGACATCACCGTCGCGCCACCGTGGGGTGATGACCGCTCGACGACGAGGACTGCACCGATGAGACATCGCGAACCGTACCTTCACCTTCGTTCTCTCGACCGCGCCGATGTGGCGGAGATCGCGGCGCTGCTCGGGCGTGGAATGGCCGACAACCCGCTCCACGTCGCGGTGTATGGCGGCGATGAAGCGAGGCGGACTCGTCGCCATGAGTCGCTGATGAGTGTGCTCCTCTCCGGTTCGCCCTCGATGCGGGTCGACGGCGTCGAGCAGGGTGGGTCGCTGATCGGTGTCGCCGCGGCGGTACCCCCGGCGCGCTGCCGGCCCCCGGCGAAGACCCGGCTGCGGCTCCTCTCCCGTGCGCTGACCTTCGGCCCAGGCGCCGCTGCGCGCCTGCTGGCCTGGAACCGGGCATGGACAGCGCGGGACATCTCAGAACCGCACGTGCATCTCGGGCCGGTGTCGGTCGATCGGCACCTGCGCGGGCGGGGGATCGGCACTCTCCTGATGCTCAGACACACGAGCCATCTCGACTCCATAGGCGTGCCCGGCTACGCCGAAACGGATCGCCCGGAGGCAGTCGGCTTCTACCGGAGGCACGGATACGCGGTCATCGGAGAGACAGACGTTCTCGGCGTTCCGAACTGGTTCCTGCGGCGCCCGCCTCGGTGAGAGCTCACGACGTGACGAGCCCGGATCGGTGAGCGATCACCACGAGCTCTGGACGGTCACGCGCACCCACCTTCGCGAGGATCCGACTGACGTAGGTGCGCGCGGTCGCCGGGCTGAGGTGCAGGATGGCAGCGATCTCGTCGTTCGTGTCGCCGTGTCCGATCCGCGCAAGGACCTCGATCTCCCGGGCGCTGAGGACGGCGAGTCGAGGATCCGGGGTCGCGGCGGCCCGACCGGACGCGACCATGCCCATCAGTCGTTCGACGATCGCCGGTGAAAGCAGTCTTTCTCCCTGGCCGGCCCGCGTCACGGCGTCACGCAGGTCATCCCGCGGCGTGTTCTTCAAGAGGTAGCCGACCGCCCCTGCGCGGATGGCCTGAACGACGTCCGTGTCGTCGTCGAACGTCGTCAGGACGACGACACTGGTGTCGTGCAGCCGGTGGTCCGCGCGGATCACGCTCGTCGCCTCGATGCCGTCCATCACAGGCATCCGGAGGTCCATGAGGACGACATCTGGTCGGTACTTTCGGACCGCCTCCACGCCGCTCCTGCCGTCGGTGGCCTCGGCGACCACCCGGATGCTGCCATCCCGCGAGAGCAGCGTCCGCAGGCCGGCGCGGACGAGGTCCTGGTCATCGACGAGGACGACGGAGGTCATGCCCTCACCGCCAGGGGAAACGAGGCGTACACCGCGAAGCCGGCGTCGCGTGGACCTGCGGAGAACGTGCCGCCGAGCAGGTGAACGCGCTCTCGCATCCCCTCCAGCCCTCGCCCGGGCCGGACCGAGTCGTCGGACGGCTCCGTGGTGCGCGGCCTGCCGTCGTTGACGATGCTGACGGCGACAGCATCGTCCGCCTGCCTTATGTCGACGTCGACGCGCGCCGCGTCGGCATGTCGCACGACGTTGGTGATGGACTCCTGCACGATCCGGAACACGGCGGCTTCGACGGTCGATGGCAGTGCGGCGGAGATGGAGACACTCGCGCGCACCGTCAAGCCGGCCTGCGTCGCCGGGAGGATCGCTGACTCGAGGTCGTCGATTCCGAGCGGGGGGCGCGTCGCGCCCTCCTCCCTCCGCAGGTTCGCGACAGTACGGCGCAGATCCTCGAACGTCGCCGAAGTGGTGCTCGCGATGATCGCCAGCGCCTCACGCGCCGCCGCGCTGTCCTCGTCAGAGGCAGTACCGGGGTCCAGCGCTTCCTCCGCGATCTGCGCATGCAGAGTCACCACCGTCAGCGCGTGCCCCATCGAGTCGTGGAGTTCACGTGCGATCGAGAGCCGTTCGGACATCGCGCGTTTCTCTGCCTCCCGGGCGTACCGTTCGACGGTCAGGGCCGCGATCTGAGAGGACTTCTGGCGGAGCTCCCGCCGGGATCTCACGTTGTCTCCCAGGGCGATCGCCGCTGCGAGTAGGAGAGCGTGTCCAGGCAGTTCGTAACCCACGACCACGGCGGGGTCCTGTCCGATGGCGAGCCTGTACGCCACCGAGATGACCAGGACGGTCACGGACGTGGCGATCGATGCCCCTGTGCGACCGTATTCGGCGGCCGAGAACACCGCGGCCGCGAGAGGCACCGCGATCCCGATCGCCGGGTAACCGGACGCGTAGTAGGCGACGACCCCTGCCGCGGAGAGTACGACGACGACGACAGGGTGGCGTCGCCGGGCCAGCATCAGTGCACCGAGGCCGACCGCCCACAGATAGGCCCACCCGTCCGGTTCTGCCCCGTCGATATCCGCGGCGATGAAGAGCGACACGACGAGAGTCACGCCGATGCCGAGGAGGCCGTCGAGCACCCAGGGAGCAGGACGCGAACCTGCCTCCGCCGCGGGCGCGTTGTCGGTCATGCTGTCATGGTAGGTCGGTCCGTGCTGGTGTGTGAGTCGTTGGAAAGCGACATCTCGGCGACCGCGGGAGTGCGAGTCCGGTGCGGAGAACCTCGGTGTCGCCCGGAAGCGACTCGACTTGTCGACGGGGGAGGGACGGCTTCCTCTGCACGGATTCCTAGCTTTACTGGCATGACCAGGATCGCCCGTGGGGCCGAGCATGTCGCACGACGCTCTGCATCGAGCCGGGGACGGCTCCTCGGTCCGGCGATCCTCTTCGGCGCTCTGCTCCTGACCGCTGCCGTGACGTTCACCGCCTGCGTGTTCGACTCGGGGTTCGGCCAGGACACGTCCGTCTTCACGCCGACGAAGCCACCCGCGTTCGAGACTCCGCTACCGATCCCCCCGCTGGCGGAGTCGGAGGTCGTCGACGGTGTTCGAGTGTTCTCGCTCACCGCCCAGGAGGGTCAGATGCAGTTCCTGGAGGGGATGACCACCCCGACCTGGGGTTTCGACGGCGACTACCTAGGCCCCACACTCCGGGCGCAGCGTGGGGAGAAGGTGGCCGTCGAGGTCACCAACGCGCTCCCGGAGACCACGACGGTCCACTGGCATGGCATGCATCTGCCGGCTGCCATGGATGGCGGGCCGCACCAGCCGATCGAATCCGGCGGGCGCTGGCGGCCCGAGTGGCGGGTCGACCAGCCCGCCGCCACGCTGTGGTACCACCCGCACCCGCACGGCGAAACCGAAGAGCACGTCCTCCGCGGGCTTTCGGGCATGTTCATCCTCGACGATGAGCACAGCCAGAGCTTCGGACTGCCCACGGAATACGGAGTCGATGACGTTCCGCTCATCGTGCAGGACAAGAAGTTCCGTTCCGACGGCGAGTTCCAGTTCGACTCTCAGGGCAATGAGGTCGGCCTTCTGGGGAACGTCCTGCTGACCAACGCAGCATGGGGCGCGGTCCTCGACGTCTCCACCGAGCTCGTCCGGTTGCGGATCCTCAACGGGTCGAGCGCGCGCACCTACGACTTCGCGTTCGACGACCAGCGCGGCTTCTCGCTGATCGCCACGGACGGCGGGCTGCTCGAGGCGCCGCACATCACCGATCATGTGCGTCTGTCGCCCGGCGAGCGTGCTGAGATCGTGGTGGCGATCGCCCCGGGGACGGAGACGATGCTGCGCTCGCTGCCGCCTGATCTCGGTGATGTCGCCGTGCCCGGTGCGTACGGAGGGTTGGACGAGTTCGACGTCCTCCTCCTGCGTGCTGCTGATCAGCTCCGGACGTCCCCGCCACTGGCGGAGCGGTTCGGCGACATCTCCCGCTTCACCGCGGTCGACGCCGACAACGCGCGCATCTTCGACGTGCAGAACCGCGAGATCAACGGCCGCCGCATGGACATGAATCGTATCGACGAGGTCATGCAGGTCGACTCGACCGAGCTGTGGGAGGTCACCAATCGAGACCTGTTCCCGCACAACTGGCATGTTCACGACGTGCAGTTCCAGGTCCTCGACATCGACGGGGAGACGCCGGGGCCAGAGCTCTCGGGATGGAAGGACACCATCTATCTGGAACCTCGTCGCGTCTACCGGATCATGATGCGATTCGAGGACTACGTCGATGACGAGAACCCGTACATGATCCACTGTCACCTTCTCCTTCACGAGGACGAGGGGCTGATGTCGCAGTTCGTGGTCAGCCGAGATGAAGCCAGCCGCAATGCGGGACCCGTCGATCCGAACGGAGGACACGGACATTGAGCACCCAGGAAGCCAGCGATGACCCGTCGGAGAGGGAGGCGGTGGTCTCACCGGGATGGCGGGACGGACGCACGGAGGGCGGGCCGAGGCGTGTGGCGATGTCTCGCCGCGCCCTCCTGGGCTCAGCGCTGGCAACCGCAGGTGGGGCGGCCGCGATGGGGTTCGCGACCGGGCGTCTCACGCTGCCGAACGCGGAGACTGCACGCCTCTCCGCAGATCCCGGGGCCGGGACGACGATCTCGCCGTTCGGTGCGCACCAGGCGGGAGTCGCCACCGCGCAGCAGCAGTATGTCACTCTTGTCGCGGCCGATCTGGCCGTGACGGACGCGGTGTCGCTTCGCCGCTTCTTGGCTGACGTCTCGCGCACGATCGTCGCCATCGTGCGTGGTGAGGACACTCCGCCCTCGTCGATGTATCCCGACGGCGCGGTGACCCCCACCGACTTCGCGACCGGGCTGTCTCCTGCGGGTCTGACGGTCACGGTGGGCGTCGGCCCTGGCGTCTTCGCCCTGCCCGGGGTCGCCGGCGAAGCTCCCCGACGGCTGCGGCCACTTCCCGAGTTCACCGGCGATCACCTCGACCCGCGCTGGGGAGGGGGTGACCTGCTGTTTCAGATCTGCGCCGACGATCCACAGGTCGTCAGTGCCGCGACGCGAGCTGTGCGCGCCCGAATGCCCGGATCTGCGGTCATCCGCTGGACGCAGTCCGGATTCCTCAGTTCCCCGCACGACGGCGGCACTCCGCGGAACATGTTCGGTCACAAGGACGGAACGTCCAATCCCCGCATCGGAACCCGAGAGTTCTCGGACGTCGTCTGGGCGCTTCCCGACGAGCCATCGTGGTTCCGCGGGGGTACCTACCTCGTGTTCCGGAAGATCCGGATGCTGACGGCGAGCTGGGACCTCACAGCGCGCGACGAGCAGGATGCGGTGATCGGGCGCCGCCGCGGGGATGGCGCTCCGCTGACGGGGAAGGGCGAGTTCGACGCCCCCGACCTGGACGCCGTGGGGGCAGACGGCACCCCGGTGATCGCAGCGGACGGGCACATCCGCCGCGCTCATGGCTTTCCGATGCTGCGCCGCAGCTACACCTATGACTACGGATTCCTCACGGCGATGGCCGGCGGCGGCCCGGATCCGCTCGAGCATCCCGAGGACCATCCTCATGCTCCGGGAACGAAGGACCACCATCATGGCGGGCACGGAAAGCTCGACGTCGGGCTGCTGTTCTGCGCCTACGGCAACGACCCCGATCGTCAGTTCATCGCCGCGCAGACGCGTCTCGCCGAGAACGATCGGCTCAACCGGTTCATCCAGCACACAGGCAGCGCGATCTTCGCCGTCCTGCCCGGGTTCGGCGAAGACGGATACGTTGGCGACACGCTGGTGTGACGTCGTCACCCCCTTCCCGACCAAGGATCTGAGGAACGAGATGAAAGAGGAGATCGTCACGACATCCGCGGTGACCCCGTCGGATCGCGCCCACCTCGCCGAGTTGGGGCGGCGATCTCGACTGTGGTCGCCCGGCGACGAGCCGACGCTCGTGACTCGGGGAGCCGAGAATACGACGTTCGCTGTCGGGGACTACATCGTCCGACGATCCGCGGACCTCGAAGCCGTCGATCGCGAGGTCGAACTGCTCACGACGCTCGCCCGTGCGACGTCGGTGCCGACGCCGACACCGGAGTTGCATGAAGCAGAGCGCGGGACGTTCGCCTACCGACGGCTTCGAGGTACTCCGTTGATCCATCGGCGCGAACGGGACTCGAAGAACGTGCAACGGGCCCTCATAGACGTGTTGTCCGCGTTCCGGGAGGCTCTTCCGGTCACGCGGCTGCCCGTCGATCGGTACCCGAATGACGAGTGGCATCGGGACGCTGTGCAGACCTACCGGTCCGTGCGGAGTCACCTGAGCGCCGAGCAGGTTCGTCTCGTGCGCGCCTTCCTGGATGAGTCGCCGCCGCCCACCCGATCGCTCACCATCGCTCAGCACAATGATCTGGGAGCTGAGCACATCCTCGTCGACGACCGGGGTCACGTGACCGGTGTCATCGACTGGACTGATGCGGCGCTGACGGACCCGGCACGCGACATCGGGTCGATCTACCGAGACCTGGGGCCCGACGCGGCGGTCCGGGTCGGAGAGGGACTGGACGGCACTCCGACTGACGACGAGCTCCGTCGCATCCGCTTCCATGCCCGCTGCCGATGGCTCGAGGATGTCGCCTTCGGCATCGGAGACCCGCTGAGGCGCCGGCCCTATCTCGACAACGCCTGGATCACCTTCGACCACACGTTCGCGGGCGGATCATGAGGGGCTCGGATCGACCGGCCGGCCCGTTCCGGCCGCGGCCGCGGCCGCGACCGAAGGAGCACACATGGAACCGCAGACTGTCCGCTTCGACACACGGATCGCGGTACTGATCCACGACGGCCTGATGCCCTGGCAGGAGCTCAACGTCACGGCGTTCCTGATCAGCGGCATCGCCACCAGCGCCCCGGGTCTGATCGGCGATATCTACGCGGACGCGGACGGAAACGAGTACCTCCCCATGCTCCGTCAACCCGTGCTCGTGTTCACGGCGGACTCGGAGCAGCTCGCACGAGCTCGCGAGCGAGCCATCGAACGAGGCTTCGCGACGAGCATCTACACCCGTGACCTCTTCGCTACCGGAGACGATGCGTCCAACCGAAGAGCCGTGGCCGGGGTGTCCGCCGCAGATCTCGATCTGGTCGGTGTCGCGCTGCGCGGCCCCAAGAACCCGATCGACCGCATTACCAAAGGTCTGGGCAGACACATCTAGCCGCCTGATCGAGGAAGCGAGAGATCCGAAGGGTGGTCGACGGAGCCGAGCGTGCGTCCCGTCAGGGGAGGAGCGAGTGCGCGCCCAGGGCGTGCCACGTGCGGTCGTGGTAGACGAGGGCGCGCTCGGCGTCCCGCGCGATGTGCGCCTGCAGGCCGTGCGCGGCGATGACCGTCGAGCCGCCCGCCTCCATCCGGCTCACGACGGCGCAGCGCACCCAGGCGCGGGCTCCCGCGAACACGGGCTCCCCGGTGGCGAGCGGGGCCCAGGCGTTCGTATCGGCGAAGCGGTCGATGCCGCTGGTCGCCCCTAGGCGCGCGAGCTCGATGTCGTCCGCATCCAGGAGGTGCACCACGACCGTCGCGGCCGAGGTCAGGGTCTCCGCCGCCGACGACAGCGCCGACACCGAGAACACCAGCAGCGGCGGATCCACGCTCACCGAAGACACCGACGACGCCGTGAGCGCCACGGGGCCGTCCGCCCCCTGCGCGGTGATCACGGCCACGCCTCCCGGGTGCCCGCGGAACACGGCCTTGAACGTGTCGGCGCCGACCGACAGCCGGTCCAGCACGTCGGAGGCGGCACGCTCGCGGGCGGGGGACGAGGACGAAGCGGCGGGGGCGGTCATGCCACGACGGTACGCACGGCCCCCGCGACCGCGCACCCGGACTGCAACACGGCGACATGCGCCGCCACATACCGTCGCTCCGGCTCTCACACGGAAGACCGCTCCTTACATGGGCGTCTGCGTCGATCGTCCTCTCGGACCGGCCCTCGACCGCGGCACTCGCGTTCCGCTCGCGTCACCCGCCCCTGGTCAGTGCGCGAGCAGCGATTCCAGCGCCCGGCGGTGCGGGGCGAGCCACGCGGACACGAGGCGCGTGCGGTCGTCGACCTCGGCGGCCGGGAACGCGAGGCCGCGCACGGGCACCGTCGCACCGAGCTCGACCAGCAGGGGGCGCAGCGTGTGCTCGACGGCGAGGGTGTGCGCGGGGGAGCCGATCGTGAGGACGGGCACGGCGATCACTCCGTCCAGCCCGCCCGTGTCGACGCGGTCGAGGAACGCCTTCAGCAGCCCGGTGTAGGCGGCCTTGTACGTGGGGCTCGCCACGACCACGACATCCGCCGTCGACACCTCTTCGACCAGGGCGTCGATCTCGGGGTCGGGCACGACGAAGACCCGGTCCGCATACGCCGCGAGCTCGATGGTGGGCAGCACCTCGGCGCCCGTGAGGTCGGCGAGCTGCGCCGCGACCTCCTCCGCGACGCTCGTGGTGCGGGAGGACGGGTGGGGGTTCCCCACGAGGACCGCGATCGACGTCATGAGTCGATTTCAGCCCGGCGGGCCTGGCCCGGGCAAGCGCGGCGACGCGTAGCGTCACGAAACCCGAGGACGCGCCCAGGTCCCGGGCGCGGGTCAGCGGTCGCGGGCGTCGTCCGTCGTGAAGCCCTCGCGCGCCGCGCGCTCCTCCAGCGTCTCCAGCTCCTGGAACAGGGTGATCTGCCACCCCGCTGGGCCCTGGATGCGCGCGTTGAGGCTCCGGAACGGCGTCTGCACGGGTGGCGCGATCACGGCGGCACCACCCTCCTCGGCGGCCGCGACGGCCTGGGCCGTGTCGTCGACCTCCAGGGCGATGCGCAGCGCTCCGGGCGTGTGTGGTGCGCCCTCCACCTCGTCGATGTTCGCGGCGTGCGTCGGCGTCGCGAGCTCGATGGTGGCGATGCCTGCGTGCAGGATCGCCACGCGGTCGTCGCCGTCGGTCGCGTAGGCGAGCTGCTCGGGCATGCCCAGCACGTCGCGGTAGAACCGGAGGGCGGTGTCGAAATCGTCGGTCTCGATGATCAGCCGCAGCTGCGTCGGGGTGGGGGCGGGAGTGGTCGCTGTCATGCCCTCATCCTGCCCCCGTCCGCGCGCGCCGTCACGGGTTCCGACGCCGCCGGAACCTACCCGCTGTGGTCGGCCCGCTCAACCCCCTCGGCACCGGGAACCCCGGGCGGCACACTGGGCGGACCGATCGAAGGAGGAGACATGGCATCGACACCCGACGACGTCGGCGGTCAGCCGCTGCGCGACGGCGACGCGACCACCGAAGCAGACCCGCGGGACGATCCGGCGCAGGCGGAATGGGAGCGCACGGAGGCCCTCGACGATGGCGCCTCCGCCGACGAGCTCGACACGGCGACCGCGACCGGGCGCGACCCGGACGAGATCCCCGATCCCGACGACGAGGTCCCCGCGGACGACCTGCCCGGCTCCGGCCCGCAGCCCGAGAGCCAGGGCGAGGACCCGGTGCTCGCCGACCTCGGCGACGAGGGACAGGGCGACCTGGGCCCCGGTGACGTGTGATGGCCGTCACCGCCGTGGTCACGCGGTCGAAGAACGGCCAGTGGGTGAACGAGGCCGAGGGTGCTCCGGAGCTCTCGCGCAGCTACGCCAGCCGGGATGAGGCGATCGAGGAGGGCGAGGCGCTGGCGTCGGAGCACGGCGTGCGCCACACGGTCGAGATCAGCGAACCGACCGGCACCATCGTCGACCAGGACGACAGCGTCTGAGCCCTCAGGGCAGGCGGCCGAGGTCCTCGCGGTCCCGCGGCTCCTCGCCGTCCTGCGGCTGCTGGAGGTGCCCGCACTCCGGGCACCTCCAGCCGCCGGGCACCGCGAGCATCACCACGTCGTCCTCGGGACAGTGCGGTGCCGTGCGCGCGGCGTTCGTCATCGTCTCAGGGTAGAACCGCCGGCCCGCGGCGGATAGCGACCTTCGTCCGGGATCACCCGAGCAGGATGAGCTCCCGCGTGCTCCGGGTCATCGCGACGTAGCGGTCCACCGCGCCGGTCAAGTCGTCGCCGAACCGCTCGGGGTGCACCAGCACCACGAGGTCGAACTCCAGTCCCTTGGCCGAGGTCGGCGTGAGCGAGCGCACGCGGGCGGTCGGGGCGAACGAGGAGTCCCCGATCACGCAGGCCACACCGTCGGGGTTCGCCGCGAGCCAGTCGTCGAGCACGGCGGGCAGCTCGGCCACGGCACCGGTCCGCACCGGGATGCCGCTCTCGCGCACCGAGGTCGGGACGTTCGCGTCGGGCAGCGCCGCGAGGATTCCGGGGGCCGCGACCGCCATCACCTCCGCGGGGGTGCGGTAGTTCACCCCGAGGTGGGCCACGCTCACCTCCCGTACGCCGACCCGGGCGAGCCGCTGCTGCCAGGTCTCGGTGAAGCCGTGTCTCGCCTGGGCGCGATCCCCGACGATCGTGATGCTGCGCGAGGGGCACCGGGCGAGCAGCATCCGCCACTGCGCATCCGTGAGCTCCTGCGCCTCGTCGACCACGATGTGCCCGAACGGCCCGGCGAGCTCGTCCGGCGGCAGCACGGGCGGTGCGTCCACGCCCACGAGCACGTTGCGGGCGTCCTGGCCACGCAGGATCGACATCACCTTCATCTCGCTGTCGTCGTCCTCGATCAGGTGGTCGACCACGTGCGACATCTGCTCCTGCGCCGAGGCGATCACGGCGTCGCGGCGGTGGGCGGCTCGCACGGCCTCCGGGTCGCCGATGCGCCGGTGTGCCGCGTCGAGCAGCGGGAGGTCGGCGTCGGTCCAGGCATCCGGACGGTCGCGCTGCAGCAGCGTCACCTCGTCGGGGGTCAGCGTAGGGGCACACGCCCGCAGGAACTCGGGGGAGCTCCACAGTCGAGCCACCACCTCGCCCGGTGTCAGCAGGGGCCACGCGCGCACGAACGTGCCGGTCAGCTCGTCGTCCTGTCGCAGCCACCGTCGCACCGCGTGGGGCGGCACCTCGTCGTCGTCGACCTGTTCCACCAGCAGTTCCAGCAGCTCTTCCCACACCTCGTCGCGCGCCTCGTTGTGGGTCGCGGCGGGGTCGGCGCCCGCGAACACCTCCGCCCACTCCTCGCGGCTGAGCCACAGGTCGGCCCACGGGGAGTCGAGGCGCGTCGCGTGGCCGGGCGGCCGCTCGAACGCGGCGGCCGCGGCGGCAAGCACGGCCCCGGGGTCGAGCGCGGCCTTGAGTGCGGCGATCCTCTGGTCGGCTTCGGGCGGGGCCGTCGCGCCTTCCGGGGTGAGGTCGCGGAGGGTGCACAGCCGCACGGTGTCCTCGCCGAGGCTCGGCAGCACGTCTTCCACGTAGGCGAGGTAGTGCGGGTTCGGGCCCACCAGCAGCATCCCGCCCGCGCTCGCGGTGAGGTGCGGTTCGGCGTAGAGCAGGTGGGCCGCGCGGTGCAGTGCCACCACGGTCTTGCCGGTGCCCGGACCGCCGTCCACCACGAGGGCGCCGCGGGACGGGCTGCGGATGATCGCGTCCTGGTCGGCCTGGATGGTCGCCAGCACGTCGCGCATGCGGGCGGTGCGGTGCGTGCCGAGGCTCGCGATGAACGCGGACTGGTCGTCGAGGGAGGCCGCGCCGTCGAAGCCGTCGGCGGTCAGGGCCTCGTCCCAGTAGTCGCTGATGCGGCCGTCCGTCCACCGGTATCGGCGGCGGGAGATCAGACCGCGGTGGTCCTCCAGTGTCGCGGCGAAGTAGGGCTCGGCGGCGGGCGCACGCCAGTCGATCAGCAGCCGGGTGCCGTCGGACGCGGCGAGCCCGGTGCGGCCGATGTAGACGGGCTCGCCGTCAGCGGGGGTCATGCGGCCGAGGCACACGTCGATGTCGAAGCGTTCGAGCACGCGCAGGCGCGACGACAGCCGCCGGATCTCGAGGTCGCGGTCCACGGCGGCGCCCCCGGAGCCGGCGCGCACGCGACGGACGTCGTCGAGCCGTCGGGCGACGTCGGCGCGCTGACCGTCGAGTTCGGCCGCGATGCGCTGGAGGTGTCGGCGATCGGCGTCGATGAGGGCGGGGGCGGTCTTGGCCTGTTTCTCGGGGGAGAGGTGGAAGGGGTCGATGGGCATGAATCTCCTTCGCGTTCCACGCGCCGGAGCGCGCGCAGACCGTCGATTCTGCCCGCGGGGTGGGGCCTTGCGGCAAGCCCCCACCGCGGAGATATCCTGGAAATGCAGGGAGAGACGGGGGACTCACCATGGCCCATCGGATCGGCTACCTCATCGGCAGCCTGGCGTCGGACTCGATCAATCGCACCCTCGCGAGGGCGCTGGTGCGCCTCGCGCCGCCCAGCCTGGAGCTGGAGGAGATCCCCATCCGCGGCCTTCCCCTCTACAACCGCGACGACGAGCTCGAGCCGGTCGAGGCGGTCACGGAGTTCAAGCGCGCGGTGGAGAGTGCCGAGGGCCTGCTGTTCGTGTCGCCCGAGTACAACCGGTCGATCCCCGGCGCGCTGAAGAACGCGATCGACTGGGGCTCGCGCCCGTGGGGTCACAACTCGTTCGCCCGCAAGCCGAGCGGCATCATCGGTGCGTCGACCGGCGCGATCGGCACGGCCGTCATGCAGTCGTCCATGCGCAGCGTGCTGAGCTTCCTCAACGCCCCGCAGCTGAACGCGCCGGAGGCGTACATCACGTTCCGGCCCGAGGTGTTCGGTGCGGACGGCGAGGTGCACGACGAGGGCACGAGAGACTTCCTCGCGCACTACATGGAGGAGTACGGGGCGTTCGTCGAGCGGGTGCTGTCGCTCACCGCGCCAGGACACGTCGGCGACCGCTGACGCCTCGCCATCACGCCGGTGGGGCGTCCACGAGGGCGCGCAACGCCAGGGCGTCGTGCGGGGCGTGCCCGCGGGCGTCGTTGTCGAAGTACACGAACACGTCGCGCGGGCGGCCGTCCGCGGCGCCCGACCCGTCGGCCCAGGCCCGGATGAGCGTCGCCCACTCGCGCAACTCGGCGCCGGTGTACCCGCTGTGGTACAGCATGCGCGCGCCGTGGAGCCGGATGTACACGTGGTCCGCGGTCAGCGCGTCGAACCTCGGCCATCGCCCCGCGGTGTCCGCGACCACCAGCGCGGTGCCGTGCGCCTGCAGCAGCGTCAGGCTCGCGGGGTCGGCGAAGGTGGCGGAGCGCGGTTCGAGCGCGTAGCGCAGCGGCCGGTCGGCGTCGATGTCGAGCCACGCGCGGTCACGGAGGCGTTCGTCGTGGCCGCGGGCGAGTTCGAGCGCCTCCCCGGTGGTGCGGGGGAGGCTGTCGAGGAACGACTCCAGGAGCGCCGGCACGAACTTCTGGCGCTCCGGCAGCTGCCACAGGATCGGCCCGAGCCGTTCGCCGAGCGCCAGCACGCCCGAGGCGAAGAAGTTCGCGAGGGCCTGGTCGACCGCGCGCAGGCGCAGCATGTGCGTGACGTAGCGCGACCCCTTCACGGCGAACACGAAGTCGTCCGGCACGCTCGACGCCCACGTGCGGTAGCTCTCCGGCCGTTGCAGCGAGTAGAACGAGCCGTTGAGCTCGACCGAGGGGAACTGCTCCCCGATGTACTCGAGCTCGCGGCGCTGTGGCAGGCCGCGGGGGTAGAAGTCGCCCCGCCAGCGGGCGTAGCGCCAGCCCGAGACGCCGATGCGGACGCGCCCGGTGACGGGTCCCGCGGTCACGGTGCCGCCTCCGCGAGGGCGTGCGTGGCCGTCAAGCCCCTTGCCGCTGGCCGACGGGCGTTACAGGGTGGGAGCATCCGCCGAACGAGAGGAGACGCGATGTCCCTGAGCGACCAGCCGATCGACGAGGTCAAGCCGGAAGCCGACCTGCAGGAGCAGGAGCGGCCCGATCTGGAGGTGCCGGACGACCCGGAGGTGACGACGACCGGTGAGCCGGACGTGCACTCGGTCGAGGCCGACCCGGCCGATGCGGCCGAGCAGCGGCACGAGGTGCCACTGGACGACGACGATCTCGACGACGCCGACGCCGACGACGACGTGCTGTAGGGCGATGCGGCACGCGCGGCGTCCCCCGGGTGCGCGCGGTGAGCGGGCGCCGAGTCTGTGGAACGCGCCGGTGGGACGAGAGGCACCGCGGGAGCGATGAAGGCCCCGCGGGTGCCTCCCGTCCGACGCGGGGTGCGAGTCGTTCGGAACACGGTCGTCATGGGGGGCGACGCTAGCCCCGCGGCGGCGTGTGCGGGCCGGGGTTGACCGCGGCCCTGTCGACGGCTAGTTGGGGACGGCTGACGGGCGAGGATGTGGGGTGCCGTGGCGCGGGGTATGCCCTCTCGACCGGACCGCCCCAGCACGGTGCTGTCGAGAGGGCTCACCGTCCTTCCCGGACGGTTGGGGAGGCGGCGAAACTTCCGCTGCTCTCGACGGCTGATTCCCCAGTTCCTCAGCCTGTAGCCCCCGCTACGAAGAGCAGAATATCGCTTAATCGCCGTGTCCGCCATTTGGGGGACAAAGAAAGTTGCGAAGAGGTTTTCGCCCGGGGTGTCTGTCGGGTCCGGTGGCGGTTTCGTAGGGTGGGGGAATGGACAGGATGCTCGTGTTCGCCGGTCAGGTCGCGCTCCCGCTCGGGCATCGGATCGAGGTGACCGAGCACGATGAGGGAGAGGGCCGAGAGCCGATCGTGCTGGCGGTGGTCGACCTCGACACGGGGATCCGGTACCGGCGCGGCGAGGCGGCGCGCGGCGCGCTCTCGCGCTGGATCGGACGGGTTCTGGAGTGCACGGTCACGGTCAGCGGCGGCGTGACGCGCACGGCGCTGCTCGTGGACCCCGTCGGGCCTGCGGCGAGCGAGGCCGGGGTCGCGCTGCGGGGAGCGGATGCGGCGGTGGAGGCGGCGAAGGCGGAGGCCGACCGCTGGGGTGGCACCGACCGCCCGCCGGCCGAGGAGCCCGAGCGCTTCTGGTGACGCACGCGGGCCGCGCGGGGCCGGGGCGGGTGCCTGGTGCGGTCGGCGGACGTCCTTCGCTTCTGAGGGGCCTGCGCTGTCGGTGCCCGGGTCATCGGAAGTCCCGCGATCGGTGGGCCACGCCGGTCTGCAGATCCTCGAAGGCGTCGGCGAGCACGTTGACCACACCCTCGGGTGAGCGTTCGAGGATGCCGCGGATGATGAGTGCCGGCGACTCGCGGGCGATCCGGCCGAAGCGGCCCCAGACACCGGTGGAGCAGATCACGTTCACCAGACCGCTCTCGTCTTCGAGGTTCACGAAGGTGACCCCGGCTGCTGTCGCCGGTCGCTGTCGGTGGGTGACCAGCCCGGCGACCTCGATGCGTCGTCCCGTCTCGTGCTTCTGCAGATCGGCCGCGGTCAGCACCCCGCGGGTCTGGAGGGCTGCGCGGAAGTGTGCCATGGGGTGGTCGTCCGTCGAAATGCCCGTGGCCCAGAGGTCGGCCGAGAGCCGCTCGTAACTCGTCTGGTCGGCGAACAGGGGCGGCTGCACAGCCACGGTCGTCCCCGGCAGGAAGCGGGAGCGGTCGTCGGCCGCGGCCCCGGCGAGCCAGATCGCCTCCCGCCGTTCGAGGCCGAGGCACGCGAAGGCGCCGGCGGTGGCGAGGGCTTCCAGCTGCGCCGCCGTCGCATCGGTCCGCCGCACCAGGTCGTGGAGATCGCGATAGGGGCCGTGGGCCTCACGCTCGGCGACGATCCGTTCCGCCAGCGGCACGCCGATGCCGCGGATGCCGCTGAGCCCGAGTCGCACCGCGAACCGCCCGTCCCTGCGGTGTGCCGCCGACTCGTCCGGCGCGCTCCGGTCGAAGCGCAGGACTTCCGGTTGCGGATCCGCCAGGCAGCTCTCCCTGCCCGTGGGCCCGGTGCCGCCGTCCGCGGCGACGGGTTCGAGCAGCTCGGTGGCCCCGGACAGGTGCAGATCGGGGCGGCGCACCTCCACCCCGTGCCGGCGGGCATCCGCCGTGAGTGTCGCGGGGGAGTAGAACCCCATCGGCTGCGACCGCAGCAGCCCGGCGAGGAAGGCCGCCGGGTAGTGCAGCTTCAGCCAGGAGCTCGCGTAGACGAGGAGCGCGAACGACAGCGAGTGCGACTCGGCGAAACCGAAGTTCGAGAACGCCTGGATCTGCGCGTAGATGCGGTCGGCGTCGTCGTCCACGAGTCCTCGCCTGGCCATCCCCGCGTAGAGCTTGCCCCGCACCTTCTCGATCTTCTCCAGCCCTCGTTTGGACCCCATCGCCCGCCGCAGCAGGTCCGCCTCGTCGGCCGTGCAGTCGCCCACCGCCGTGGCCATCTGGATCAGCTGCTCCTGGAAGATGGGGATCCCCAGGGTGCGCTTCAGGATGTCCTCCAGGTCGCTGTGCGGGTAGGGGATCGGGAAGTCCACCGGCGCCTCGCCCCTGGCCTCCCGCTCCCTGTTCTCCTCGTCCGTCCGGTCCTTCGCCATCTTGCGCCGCACGAACGGATGCACCGCGCCACCCTGGATGGGTCCGGGGCGGATCAGGGCGATCTGGATCGCGAGGTCGTAGAAGCGGCGGGGCTGCAGGCGGGGCAGCAGGCCGATCTGCGCTCGGGACTCGACCTGGAAGACGCCGATCGAGTCGGCGCGGCACAGCATGTCGTACACCCCGGCCTCCTCCTTCGGCAGGGTCTCCAGCGTCCATTCCTCGCCGGTGGCCTCGCGCACGAGGTCGAAGCAGTGCTGCAGGGCCGCGAGCATGCCGAGGCCGAGCAGGTCGAACTTCACCAGCCCCATGAAGGCGGCGTCGTCCTTGTCCCACTGGATGACCGTCCTGTCCTCCATGCGGGCGTGCTCCACCGGGACCACCTCGCCGACCGGGCGCGCGGTGAGCACCATGCCGCCGGAATGGATCCCCAGGTGACGGGGGGCCTTGAGCAGCTCGGCGGCGTAGTCGAGCACGGTGTCCGGGATGTCGTGGCCCTCGACGGGTTCGAGCCCCGACCCCCACCCGTCGACCTGCCGTGACCACGAGTCCTGCTGGCCCGGCGAGTACCCCAGGGCCCTGGCCATGTCGCGGACCGCGTTCTTCGGCCGGTACTGGATGACGTTCGCCACCTGGGCCGCCCGCTCTCTTCCGTACTCGCGGTACACCCACTGGATGATCTCCTCCCGGCGCCGCGAGTCGAAGTCCACGTCGATGTCGGGCTCCTCCGTGCGCGTGGTGGCGAGGAACCGCTCGAACGGCAGCCGGTAGAGGATCGGGTCGACCGCGGTGATGCCCAGCAGGTAGCACACCGCGCTCGCCGCAGCGGAGCCTCGCCCCTGGCAGAGGATCCCGCGGCGACGGGCCTCGGCGACGATGCCGTGCACGATCAGGAAGTAGCCGGGGAAGTCCTTCTCCTCGATCACGTCGAGCTCGCGCTCGATGCGGCGGTGGCCGTCGGCGTCCAGCCGGGGGTACTTCGTCGGCACCGCCGCCCACACCAGGTGTCGCAGCCAGCTCATGGGCGTGTGGCCCGGCGGCACGTCCTGCCGAGGGAGGGCCGGGCGTGCCATGCGCAGCGGGAAGGCGGAGGCGGCGGCGATCTCCAGCCCGTGTGAGATCGCTCCGGGGTAGCGCGCGAAACGTGCCGTCATCTCGGCCCCGCTGCGCAGGTGGGCTCCGCCGTGCGCGGGCAGCCAGCCGTCGAGCTCGTCCATGCTGCGCACCGCCCTGACCGCGGCCACGGCCTCCGCGAGGGGAGCCTGCATCGGCCTGGCGTAGTGCACGTTGTTGGTCGCCACGACCGGCAGGCGCATCCGCCGCGCGAGGTCGGCGAGAGCGTCGTTGCGCCGTGTGTCCAGGGGCTCTCCGTGGTCGAAGAGCTCGACGGCCACGCTGTCGCTGCCGAACAGGTCGACGAGTCGTCGGAGCGGGGTGGCGGCGTCGCCGGCGTCGAGCCCTCGCCGGACCGCGCCCTTGCGGCAGCCGGTCAGGATCGTCCAGTGTCCGTCCGCGCGGGCGGCCAGGTCGTCGAGGTCGTACACGGGGCGTCCCTTCTCCCCGCCCCGCAGCTGGGCGGCGGTGATCGCCCCGGACAGCCGGTGGTAGCCCTCCATGCCGCGGGCGAGCACGAGCAGATGCTCGCCGGGCGGGTCGGCGGCGCCCTGCGGGGCGAGCGGCAGGTCGAGCGACAGTTCGGCTCCGAACACGGTCTGCAGCTGCACCTCCATGTGCTCCGCGAGCTCGGCGAAGCGCGCGGCGCCGTAGAACCCGTCGTGGTCCGTGAGGGCGAGTGCGCTCAGGCCCAGGCGTTCGGCTTCGGCCAGAAGGTCTTCGGGGGAGGAGGCGCCGTCGAGGAAGGAGTAGGAGGAGTGCGCGTGCAGCTCGGCGTAGGGCACGGCGTCGTCCGGCCGCTTCGGCAGGGCGGGAGGGAGGCGCTTGCGGCGTCGGCTCACGGGTCCGGGGTCCGCTCGTCGCCCGGGGGTCGCGGACGGCGGGGCCGGATCGCCGCTGAGGGTGCGCTCGAGCTGATCCCAGCTCAGCGGCGGGTTGTGCCATCCCATCAGCGATACCTCCCTTCAGCCCACCAGCGCTCGCCGGCATGGAAGACGAGCCAGGCGCGGTCGCGGTCGTCGACGATCTGGAGCCGATGCCCCCGCTTGCCGCCCCCCGGAGTCCACCGGCGTTCCTGCACCGGCCACGGCCCCGCCCAGGCCTGCACTCCGGCACCGTCGATGCGGGCGGGGTCGTTCGACAGCGCCCCGCGGTCGTCCACCGTGAGGACGCTCCCATCGACCCCGACGACGCCGACCGGGCGGGGAGGGCGGAAGACCTCGGACGGCAGCGGATCGGGGAGGCTGCCCGGCCAGGGCGACCCGGGGTCCCGCGGGGGCACCACTCGTTCGCCCCACGGGGTGAGCACCTGACGGTCGGCCAGCCAGCGCCCACCCGACACGGCCGCCGTGACCACGCCCTGGTGTCCGAGCATGGTCTGCACCCGGGAGACCGCGTGGTGCAGGCGCTCGTCGGTGCCCGATCCGAAGAGGCCGGGCTGATGGTGTGCCGCGTCGTCCACGGCGACGGGGAGGATGCGGACCGCCGCGATGCCGCCGAACGCCCTCGCCTCGTCCACGGGTTCCTTCGCGGTCAGCGCCGCCAGGGACTCCAGCTGCCAGCGCACCCGGTCGACGAGGTCGGAGGCGTCGAAGCACGTCGGGTGCAGCCAGGTGCGGGAGAAGACCTCGCCGCCATCGTCCGTCAGATCGATCCGCACCTCGGTGCAGACGACGGAGGCATCGGCGAGGGCGAGCAGTACGGCGTCGGCCGTCTGCCGCACGGCGAAGGCCACCTGGTCGGCGCCGCCCAGGGGGGTGTCGAACTCGATGCTCCGCGCCAGCTCGGGGTCGGGCGGGCGCGGGGTCAGCGGGCGGGAGTCGGCGCCGGAGGCGAGTGCGTGCATCCGGGCTCCCTGTTCGCCGAAACGGTCGCGCACGTCGAGCGGGTCGAGGGCGGTGAACGCGCCGAGGGTGCGCACCCCGAGTCGCAGGAGGAGCCCGCTGAGCTGCTCGTCGCGGAGCACCTGGACGGGGTACGGTGCCAGGAAATCCCGGGAGGCGCCGGGCGGGACGACCGTGCAGGGGGCCGTTCCCCGTGCGGCGATCTCGGCCGTGAAGGGACCGTCGGCGACCCCGATGCGCACCTCGGGGTAGCCGGCGTCGGCCAGGATCGCGGAGAGCGCCGCCGCCGCCTCCGCCTCGCCCCCGTGGTAGCGCGAGATTCCCCTGGCTCGCAGGATCGCGAGGCCCGGGCGCAGGAGCGTGACCCCGGGGGCGTGTCTCTCGATGACCTGCAGCACCGGGGCGAAGGCCCGTTCGTCCTTCCCCGGGTCGTGCGGGAGGACCCGGAGCGAGGAGAGGAGTCCCTGGGCGACGCGGCGACGTTGGCCGATGCGGACGCCGTGCGCTCGGGCCGAGGCGGTGCACGCGACGACCGTGTTCGCCTGCACCAGGGCCGTGGGCGGATGCGGCTGCCCGCCACCCAGGGCCGCCCGCAGGGGCCAGTCCGGGAACCACAGCACGAGGACGCGGAGGGGAGCGTTCATCCTGCCTCCGCCCAGAAGAGGAGCTCCGACGGGGCGGAGGTGCCCGACGCCTCCGGTTCGACGGAGAGCGGGGGCAGGGCGGTCAGCTCGGCCACCGCCGTCTCGACGGCACCGTGTCCGCCGGGGAGCCGCACCCGCACACTCGAGGCGCGCGGGCTGTGCCTGGTCCGGGCGGTGACCGTCACCGTGCAATCGGAGAGCAGGCCCCACCCCTCTCCGAGCCCGTGCCAGTCGGGGTCGTGCAGGCGGATGGTGCCCTCGCTCTGCGCCCACCGCCCCGCGCCCGGTTCCTCGGCGACCAGCAGGGTGGAGCCGCGGTCGCGCAGTCGAGCACTCAGCCGTGCGACATCCGCATCCCGGGCCCTCGACTCCGGCTGGACGACGATCAGCGGCACCACTTCGGCGAGGGCGGAGGTCACTGCGAGCCAGCGGTCTCCGGGAGACGGGACGAGGATGAGCCTGGTCAGGTCGATGCCGTAGGCGGCGGCGGCCTCCACCCCGAGGGTCGGCATGCCGATCACCGCGCACCAGTGCCCTTTGCCCGAGGCGGCACTGAGCAGCGCCAGCACGAGGGCCGGGGAGGGGGAGACCGTGTAGGAGGTGCCGGTCTGGAGTCCCTCCTCGGGTAGCAGCGCAGCGAAGGCGGGGTCGAGGGGGAGCAGGGTGTGCTCGCTGCGCCGCCGCTGCATCCGGCTGATCTCGCGGCGCAGCCGCAGCACCTCTCCGGCGCGGTTGTCGCTGGTCGGAGAGAGCGCGGTCATCGCATCGAGCCCGATCCCCATGCATCCATCCTCGAAGATATGTACGAATAAAGCAAGTGACGTGAACGACGCTAATTCGTACATCGGACATCCGCGAAACCCTGTCCACAGGGGGTCATCGGCGCGCATGCTGCTCGCCTAGCCTGCCCGGATGGATCTCCGACTCGCCCTCATCGGCCTGGTGCACGGCGCCCTCCTCGGCGTCGGCGGATGGCTGGTCGTGATCGACGCCCGCACGCACCGTCTCCCCAACCGCATCGTGCTGCCCACGCTCGCCGCCCTGCTCCTGCTCGTCACCGTGGATGCCGTCGCGACGGGTCGGCCCGAGCCGATGATCCGTGCCCTGCTCGGCGGCGTCCTGCTCGGTGGCTTCTACCTGGTGCTGCGCGCGATCAGTCGCGCCGGCATGGGCGGGGGAGACGTCAAGCTCGCGGCGGTCATCGGGCTGCTGCTCGCGTGGCACGGCTGGACGGCGCTCGCGCTCGGCGCGGCGTCCGCGTTCGTCCTCGGAGCCCTGTACGCGCTCGTGCTGATGGCGCTGCGGCGCGCCGACCGGGCGACCAGGATCGCGTTCGGACCGTGGATGATCGCGGGAGCCGTCCTCGGCGTCCTGCTCGGCTGAGCGGCCGGGCGCCGCGCGGATGGGGGAGGTCGGGTCTACTCTGGGCACATGGCACTCGCACGACTCCACGGCGGCCCGCTGGACGGGCAGATCATCCCCCTCGGCGATGCGGACGACAAGCTGATCGTCCCCTACAGCGAGACGCAGGTGGTGTACAACCGCCGCGGCGAGCCGCAGAACACGGGCGAGGGCGACGGCCCGACCGAGGTCGACTACTGGTTCGAGGAGTCGCTCGAAGACCTCACGCTCGAGGATGACTGAGCCCTCCCGCACGGTCGAGGTCGAGCGCACGTACGACGTCGACGACGACACTCCGCTCCCGCGGTGGGAGGCGATCCCGGGGGTCGATGCCGTGTCGTCCGGTGAGCACCGTGCCCTGGACGCGCACTATCTCGACACCGACGACGGCGCCCTCGCGCGCTCGGGCGTCGCGCTGCGTCGCCGCACGGGCGGCCCGGACGAGGGCTGGCACGTGAAGGGGCCGCGGCAGGGCGACGGACGCCTGGAGCTGGGGTGGCCGCTCGGCGACACCGGAGAGACCGTTCCCGCCGTGGTCGTCGAGGCGATCTCCGGCTGGACGACGGCGCCGCTGACCCCCCTCGCGCGCATCGAGAACGACCGCACGGCCTACCTGCTCACGGGGCCGCGCGGCGTCGTGGCGGAGTTCGTGGACGATCGCGTCCGTGCGACCGACGTCCGCCGTGGCACGCGCCGCGCGTGGCGTGAGTGGGAGGTGGAGCTCGGTCCCGCCGCTCCCGCCGATGAGGCAGGACGCGCAGCCCTGTTCGCCGCGGTCGAGGGCGTGGTGCGTGCGGCCGGCGCCCGTGAGGCGTCCTCCGAGTCGAAGCTCGCCAGAGCGCTCGGGTTCTAGGCGCGCGACGGCCACGACGCAACCCCTTTTCCCCGGAGCTCGCCGGGTGGTTGAGTGGGCCCATGAGCCGACCGCCTGTGCTTCGATCGCTGCAGACGATCGTCCCCGAGACCGTTCTCGTGCAGGAGCAGGTGCGTGAGGTCTTCGCCGCCCAGCCCGGTCTCGGTCGGCTGGCTCAGCGCATCGTGTCGACCTCGTTCCGCGTGTCGGGGATCGACACACGGCACACCGTGATCGATGAACTCGCCGAGGGGGCGGAGCCGGACGAGCCGCTGTTCTACGACCGCCGCTCCGGTCGACTGCTCGCACCGGGCACGAAAGCACGCAACGACTACTACACGCGGGAGGCCTCGCGGCTCTTCGTCGAGGCCGCCCGTCGCGCGCTCGACGCGGATCCCGACGTGACCGCCGCCGATGTCACGCACGTGATCACGGTGTCGTGCACGGGCTTCCACGCACCGGGACCGGAGTACGAGATCGTGCGGGGGCTCGGCCTGTCTGATGCGGTCCAGCGCTATCACCTGGGCTTCATGGGCTGTTACGCCTCCATGCCGGCGCTGCGGGCCGCTGCTCAGTTCTGCGCGGCCGATGAGAACGCGGTCGTGCTGGTCGTGAGCGTGGAGCTCTGCACCCTGCACCTGCGCTCCTCGGAGGATCCGGACACGATCGTGGCCTCCTCGCTCTTCGCCGACGGCGCTGCAGCGGGCGTCGTCACCGCGCGCGACCTCCCCTCGTCCGTTCCCGCGCTCCGCCTCGACGGCTTCCACACCGCGATCGTCCCGGAGGGCGTGGACGACATGGCCTGGACGATCGGCGACTCGGGGTTCGAGATGATCCTGTCGACCGCGGTGCCGCAGATCATCGGCGCGTCCATCATCGGGGCGCTGGGCCCGCTCTACTCCCGGGAGGACGGCCTCGCGGAGGCGTTCGCCGCCGGACGGGTGGGTGAACAGGTGCGGCACTGGGCGATCCATCCCGGCGGGCGGAGCATCCTCGACAGGGTGCAGGAGCGGATGGCGCTGAGCGACGCACAGCTGCGACCAGCGCGCGAGACGCTGCGCGAGTACGGCAACATGTCGAGTGCGACCGTGTTGTTCGTGCTGAAGCGGATCCTGGAGCGCGAGGGGGCCGAGCCGGGCGACCGCGTGGCGGCGATGGCGTTCGGCCCCGGTCTCACGGCGGAGAGCGCGCTGCTGACCGTGGTCGCCCCGGCGGCTTCATGAGCGTGGATCTCCGGGTCCGCGCGACCGACGTGCGGGAGCTGATGGACGACCCGCAGGCCGATGAGGAGATGCTCGGTCGCACGTACCAGCGGTTCGGTGCCGTGAACGCGGTGGTCTCCCGGCCCGGACGCCTCTACCGTCAGGACATCCGCCCGCGCGCGGCCGCCCGCCGGATCCGCATCCTGGACATCGGTTCGGGCGGCGGGGATCTGTGCCGCCTTCTCGTGCGGCGGCTGCGGCGGGACGGGCTCGAGGCTGACGTCACGGCGCTGGATGCGGATGAGCGCGCGATCCGGTGGGCGTCAGCGCACGACGCGGGGCTGGGCGTCCGCTACCGGTGTGCGCTGTCGTCCGAGCTGGTCGAGAAGGGCGATCGGTACGACGTGGTGCTGTCGAATCACGTGCTGCATCACCTGGATGCCGGGGAGTTCGACGCGGTGCTGCGCGACTCGCAGGCCCTCGCCGCTCCGGGCGGGCTGGTCTCGCATCACGACATCGCGCGCGGCCGCCTGGCCTACACGGCTTTTGCGGGTGCCACGTGGCCGCTCTCCCGCACACTGCTCGCCGGTTCCTTCATCCGCGTGGACGGTCTGCGCAGTATCCGGCGCTCGTACACCGCGCGGGAGCTCGCCGCACTGGCGCCGTCGGGATGGAGCGTGCGCAGTCGTCTTCCCGCGCGACTGGAGCTGCGGTGGGAGGCGCCGCGTGCCGGAACATGACGTGCTCGTGGTCGGCGGCGGCCCCGTCGGGCTGCTCGTGGCGTGCCTGCTGGCACAGGACGGTCGGCGGGTGCGCGTGCACGAGCAGCGCGCGGAGCCCGGACGGCGGACGCGCGCGATCGGCATCCACCGTCCGGGGCTCGACGCCCTCGACGCGGCAGGGGTGGGCACAGCAGTGCGAGCGGAGGCGCTGCGACTGACGGGCGGCGAGGTGCGCAGCAGGGGGCGGCGCCTCGCGTCACTGGACTTCACCGCGGACCGACCCGTCTACACACTGCCGCAGCCGCGGACGGAGGGGCTGCTGCGGGAGAGGTTGCAGCGTCTGCAGGGGGATGCGCTGGGCCTGGGCTCGACCGTCCGCTCGGTGCGCGATGACGGCACGGTCGTGCGGGTGGGCGTCGACGGCACCGACGGGCGGCGCGAGGAGACGGCGTCGATGGTCGTGGTCGCCGACGGTGTGCGCAGTCGTCTGCGTCGCGCGTTCGGGGTGGGCTGGGCGCGCCGACCGGGGCGGGCGCGCTACGCGATGCTCGACGTGGAGGCGCCGACGACCGACGACCGCGCGGTGCTGTTCTTCGAGCCGGACGGCCTCGTGGAGTCGTTCCCCCTCCCCGGCGGCCGTCGGCGGTGGGTGGTGCGCGAGGGTCAGGGTGGTCCGGCGGCGTCCGCGGCCGAGCTCGCGGCGGTCATCGCGGCGCGCACCGGGCAGCGGCCGGTCGTGGACGACCGCGCCACGGTGTCGTCCTTCGTCGCCGCGCAGCATGTGGCGGAGCGGGTGCACCGGGGGCGCGTGGTGCTCCTGGGCGATGCGGCGCACGAGGTGAGCCCGATCGGGGGTCAGGGCATGAACCTCGGCTGGACGGCTGCGCTCCGGCTTGCCGCCGTCCTGCGCGACACCGAGCCGGGCGACAGGCCCGACCTCGACGCCTTCGCCCGTCGCACGCGGACGGCCGCCGCGCGGGCCCAGCGGCGCTCGGCGTTCTTCATGGCGATGGGCGCCCCCGCGCCGGTGCCGGTCGTCGCAGGCCGGGAGTCCCTGGTCCGCACGCTCGGCTCACCGGCGCTGCGCGCATGGACGACCGGCCTCCTCACGATGCACGGTCTCTGACGCACGAAGGCCCGGTCCGTGAGAGCGGACCGGGCCTTCGTGTGCGTGCGATCAGAAGTTGATCATGTGGCCGGCGAGGCCGTGGAAGCCCTCCTGCAGGGCCTCCGACAGCGTCGGGTGCGTGTGCACGTTGCGTGCCAGCTCGAGCGCCGTGAGGTCCCACTTCTGGGCGAGCGTGAGCTCGGGCAGCAGCTCCGACACGTCGGGGCCGATCATGTGCGCACCGATGAGCTCGAGGTGCTCGGCGTCGGCGATGAGCTTGACGAAGCCGACCGGCTCGCCGAGGCCGTGCGCCTTGCCGTTGGCCATGAACGGGAACGTCGCGACCTTGATCTCGCGCCCCTCGTCCTTCGCCTGCTGCTCGGTGAGCCCGAACGACGCGACCTGCGGCGAGCAGAACGTCGCGCGCGGCATCATTCGGTAGTCGCCCAGGGTCATCGTCTCCGCGCCGCCGATGGTCTCGGCCGCGACCACGCCCTGCGCCTCGGCCACGTGGGCGAGCTGCAGCTTGGCCGTCACGTCGCCGATGGCGTAGATGCCCTCGACGTTGGTGCGCATGTGGTCGTCGATGTCGATCGCGCCGCGCTCGGTGAGCTTCACGCCCGTGTTCTCGAGCCCGAAGCCCTCGACGTTCGGGGCGAACCCGACCGACATGAGCACCTTGTCGGCCTCGATCGAGCTCTGCTGGCCATCCTTGCCCGTGTACGACACGGTGACGGACGAGCCGTTGTCGACGACCGACTCGACCTTGGTGGAGGTGAGGATGTCGACGCCGTAGTTCTTGTACTGCTTCGTGATCTCCTTCGACACATCGGCGTCCTCGTTGGGGAGCGCACGGTCGAGGAACTCGATGATCGTGACCTTCACGCCGTAGTTCGTCATCACGTAGGCGAACTCCATGCCGATCGCGCCGGCGCCGACGATCACGATGGACTTCGGCAGCTCACGGGAGAGGATCTGCTCCTCGTACGTCACCACGTTGTCGCTCAGCTGCACGCCCGGAAGCAGACGCACCTTGGAGCCCGTCGCGATGATCGCGTTGTCGAACGTGACCTCTTCGGTCGTGCCGTCGGCCTTGGCCACCGAGATGGCCTTCGGGCCGGTGAACGTGCCGCGCCCGTCGTACTCGGTCACCTTGTTCTTCTTCATGAGGAAGTGGATGCCCTTGACGCGCCCGTCGGCCACGACGCGGCTGCGGTCGAACGCCTTGCCGTAGTCGATGGTGAAGTCGCCGGAGATGCCGAAGAAGTCGGCCTTGTGCTTCAGAGTGTGCGCGAGCTCCGCGTTCTTCAGGAGCGCCTTGGAGGGGATGCAGCCGACGTTGAGGCACACACCACCCCAGTACTTCTCCTCGATGATCGCGGTGGACAGGCCGAGCTGTGCGCTGCGAACCGCAGCGACGTATCCGCCAGGACCTGCACCAAGGATGACGACGTCGTAGTGTGGCATGCCTTAAGCCTATCGCTCGGTGGGGGCGTCGGAATCGGACGGAGCGGTGCCGCCGCGACGGCGCATCGTCAGCCACACGGCGACGCCGATCACGATCAGGACGGCGAGGACCACGAGCACCCAGATCCACGCCGATGCGCCCGCGTCGTCGGGTGCCGTCGGGGCGGGGGATGCGGGCGTCGGGGTCTGGTCGGTCGGGGCCGCGGTGGCGGGAGCGGTGGTCGCGGGGGCGGTGGTCGGCGCGTCGGTCGCTGCCTCGTCGCCGGCGGTGACCGTGAAGGAGAACTCGCCGGAGGTGGGATGACCGTCGCTGGACACGACCTTCCACACCACGTGATAGGCGCCGGCGGGGCCGCTGCCGCTGAGCGGCTGCGTGACGATCGCGCCGTCCACGGTCGCCGGCCCTTCGGTGACCGTCGCGCCGGAGGGGTCGGTCACGACCACCTCGGTCGCGCCCTCGCCGTCGATCAGCTTCGCGCTGAAGGTGAGGGTGAGCTCGGAGGGAACCGTCTCGACCGAGGAGTCCGCTGCGGGCGACGACGACACCAGGGCGTCGTGTGCCGAGGCGGAGAGGGGGGAGAAGAGCACGAGGAAGGCGGCGAGGAGGGCCGCGGCGAGGGCGATCGGGGTGGCCGGGTGGCGCAGGGCTTTGGTCTTCACCCCTCCACCCTATGAATCACCGGTATGCGACGGCTGAGTGCGAAAGCGACCTCCCCGGGGGCCTGCGGCATCCGTTAGTCTGGACAGTCAGGAGGGCACAGTGACAGACAGCGACAGCCGACCGGCCGGTGAAGCCGCCATCCATCGCTCCGGCGACCAGAAGCACGATGTGACGCAGACGTTCGGACACGATTCCGACCTGTCGTTCGTGCCGTTCGGCGTGGAGTTGACAGATGTCGAGCAGTCGGCCATCTCGGCGCTGCCCTCCGGCTCGGCTTTGCTGCTGGTCCGTTCGGGCGCCCTGGCCGGGGCACGCTACCTGCTCGACACCGACGTGACCACCGTCGGCCGCCACCCCGAGGCCGACATCTTCTTCGATGACGTGACCGTGTCTCGTCGGCACGCGGAGATCACGCGCAACGGCGCCGCGTTCGAGATCATCGACCAGCGGTCGCTCAACGGCACCTACGTGAACGGGGAGCGCGTCGACCGCAGCACGCTCACCGACGGTGCCGAGCTCCGTGTCGGCAAGTTCCGGCTGAACTTCTTCGCCTCGCCCCTCGATCGTCCGGCGGCGAACGCCTGATGGCGGCGACTTCCGCCCGCGAACGCTCGTCGTCCGCGGGCCTGCTGAGTATCGGTCAGGTGCTCGCTCGCCTCACGCCGGAGTTCCCCGACCTGACCTCCAGCAAGCTGCGGTTCCTCGAGGTGCAGGGCATCGTGCGCCCGTCGCGCACCGAGTCGGGGTACCGCAAGTTCTCCACCGCCGACATCGAGCGGCTGCGCCTCGGGCTCACGCTCCAGCGCGACCACTACCTTCCACTGAGCGTGATCCGCGAGCAGCTCGATCAGGCCGAGGCGACCGGCGATGCCGCTGCCCTCGTGCCGCCGCCGTCGATCTCACCCGCGCCGCGTCGCTACCGCCGCGATGAGCTCCTCGCTGCCGCCGGCGCCGGCCCGCAGCTGCTCAACGACGCCATCAGCACCGGCGTCATCACCGCGCAGGAGACCTATCCGGAGAACACGGTGGCGCTCCTGCGGGGACTCGTGGCGCTCGACCGGCACGGCATCGAGCCGCGTCACCTGCGTTCGCTGCGCCAAGGGGCGGAGCGGGAGGTGTCGCTGATCGAGTCGGCACTGTCGACACTGCTCCGACGCACCGACGCGCCGTCGCGCGCGCGAGCGAGCGAACTGGCTCCGGAGCTCGCGTCACGGATCGACGACGTGCGGGCACTGTTCGTGAAGGACGCGCTGTCGCGCATCCTTTCGTAACGAACTGATTGCGACACACCTTCGGCCCCGCGCGGATGTCGTTGCCGGTGCCGGGGCACTGCTCTACCGTGGAGATAACCGTTCCAGGGAGGATTTCAGATGAATGCGGATGAGCTCGCAGGCGACCCGCGGTTCGTGACCGAACTCCTCTTCACCGACGGTCTCCCGGCCATGGACGACGAGGTCGGCTACCGCGGCGCCGTGGCCGCTCGCGCCGCCGGCATCACGTATCGCCAGCTCGACTACTGGGCCCGCACCGAGCTCGTCGTGCCCACCGTCCGTGGCGCCAGTGGCTCCGGATCGCAGCGTCTGTACGGCTTCCGTGACATCCTCGTCCTCAAGCTCGTCAAGAGCCTGCTCGACACCGGCATCTCCCTGCAGCAGATCCGCACCGCGGTGGAGGAGCTGCGCCGGGCCGGTATCCGCGACCTCGCGGGAACCACCCTCATGAGCGACGGCGCCTCGGTCTACCTCTGCACGTCCAACGACGAGGTCATCGACCTGGTCAGTCGCGGGCAGGGCGTGTTCGGCATCGCCGTCGGCAAGGTGCTCCGCGAGGTGGAGTCGACACTCGTCGCATTCGACCCGACCGTACCGGACCCCGTCGACGAACTGTCGGCCCGCCGGGCGAAGCGCACCGCCTGAGCGGCGCCCCGCACGCCAACGAAGAACGGCCACCCTCGAAGAGGATGGCCGTTTCGTCGTTCGTGCGTGCGTCAGCTCTGCGGACCGCTCTCCGGGACGGGGATCCGTCCGGTGCGGATGATGCGGTCGAGCAGCTGATCGAAGTCGGCCGCAAGCTCCTGTGCGGAGTCGCCCGGCCAGATGTGCAGCGGCTTCGCCGCGCCCTGCGCCTGCTGCAGCGACGTGCGCTCGGGCAGCTGGGGGGAGAGCACGAGGGGACCGAACATGTCGCGCAGCTCCTTGATGCGGAACTGGTGCTCGATGGACTGCGGGCGCACGCGGTTCACCACGATGCCGAGCGGCTGGAGGCGAGGCGACAGGCCGCGACGGATCTCTTCGATGGCGCGCAGCGCGCGGTCGGCCGCCGCCACGGAGAAGAGCCCGGGCTCGGTCACCACCATCACGCGGTCGCTCGCCGCCCATGCGGTGCGGGTCAGCGCGTTCAGCGACGGGGCGCAGTCGATGAGCACGAGGTCGTAGTCGGCCTCCACGGCCGCCAGCGCCTCCTCGAGCTTCCAGACGTCGCGGACGCTCGGGTGCGGTCCGTCGAAGTTGATGGCGGACGGGCTGCCGATCAGCACGTCGATGGTCCCGGGGTGGACCTTGGCCCAGCCGCTGGAGGTGATCGCCTGACGGACGGTCTTCTCCTTAGGGTTGGCCAGGACGTCGGCGACGTTGAGTCGCCCGGCGACCTGGATGTCCATCCCGGTGGAGACGTCGGACTGCGGATCGAGGTCGACGACGAGCGTCCGGACGCCCCGAGCGAAAGCCGCGGAGGCCAGCCCGAGTGTCACGGTCGTCTTGCCGACGCCCCCCTTGAGAGAGCTGACGCTGAGTACGTGCACGGACACCACGTTACCTTCCCCTAGGCTGGGGGAACACTCAGCCCCGCCCATGCGTGTGCGTCGACGCCGCGCATCGAGCTCTCAGAGGTGTGCATGTTCCAGAAGATCCTTGTGGCGAATCGCGGCGAGATCGCGATCCGGGCATTCCGAGCGGCAGTGGAGGTCGGGGCCCGCACCGTCGCGGTCTTCCCCCATGAAGATCGCGGTTCGGTGCACCGGCTGAAGGCCGACGAGGCGTACGAGATCGGTGAACGCGGCCACCCCGTCCGCGCCTACCTGGACGTCGACGAGATCATCCGCGTCGCCCGCGAGTCGGGCGCCGACGCGATCTACCCCGGCTACGGCTTCCTGTCCGAGAACCCGGAGCTGGCGGAGAAGGCTGCCGCGAACGGCATCGTCTTCATCGGGCCGCCCGCGAAGGTCCTGGAGATGGCGGGCAACAAGGTCGAGGCCAAGCGCCACGCGATCGAGGCCGGGGTGCCGGTGCTCCGATCGACCGAGGCCTCCGACGATGTCGACGCCCTGGTGGCGCAAGCGGAGGACATCGGGTTCCCGCTGTTCGCCAAGGCGGTCGCGGGTGGCGGCGGTCGTGGCATGCGGCGCGTCGAGACCCTGGGCGACCTCGCTCCGGCGCTGGCCGAGGCGATGCGTGAGGCCGGCAGCGCCTTCGGCGACCCCCGCATGTTCCTGGAGCAGGCCGTCGTGCGGCCACGCCACATCGAGGTGCAGATCCTGGCGGACAAGACGGGCGAGACCGTGCATCTGTTCGAGCGCGACTGCTCGGTGCAGCGACGCCATCAGAAGGTCGTCGAGATCGCCCCCGCGCCGAACCTCGACGACGACGTCCGGCACGCTCTGCACGGGTACGCCGTGGCCTTCGCACGCTCGATCGGCTATGAGAACGCCGGCACGGTGGAGTTCCTTCTGGAGACCGCGGGGGAGCGGGCCGGGGAGGTCGTGTTCATCGAGATGAACCCGCGCATCCAGGTCGAGCACACCGTGACGGAGGAGGTCACCGACGTCGACCTCGTGCAGAGCCAGCTGCGCATCGCCGCCGGCCAGACCCTGGCCGAGCTCGGTCTGCAACAGGAGAACCTGCACCTGCGCGGTGCGGCGCTCCAGTGCCGCATCACGACGGAGGACCCGACGCAGGGCTTCCGTCCCGACACCGGGAAGATCACCACCTACCGTTCGCCCGGTGGTGCGGGGATCCGGCTCGACGGGGGAACCGTGCACCAGGGCGCGCAGATCAGCCCGCACTTCGACTCGATGCTGGCGAAGCTCACCTGCCGCGGCCGCGACTTCCCCGCGGCGGTGGCCCGTGCCCGTCGCGCGCTCGCGGAGTTCCGCATCCGCGGGGTGTCGACCAACATCCCGTTCCTGCAGGCGCTGCTCGACGACGCCGCGTTCGTTCGTGGCGACGTCAGTACCTCCTTCATCGACGAGCGCCCCGAGCTCCTGCGCGGACGCGTGTCGAAGGACCGTGGCACCAAGATCCTCAACTGGCTCGTCGACGTCACGGTCAACAAGCCGCACGGCGCGCATCCCGGGGTCGTCGACCCGGTGACGAAGCTCCCCGTGATCGACCTCGCCGCGACGCCGCCGTCCGGGTCGAGACAGCGTCTGCTCGACCTCGGCCCCGAGGGGTTCGCCCGCAGCCTCCGTGCACAGACGGCGCTCGCGATCACCGACACCACCTTCCGTGACGCGCACCAGTCGCTGCTGGCCACCCGGGTGCGCACGAAGGACCTCGTCGCCGCGGCGCCCTACCTCGCCCGGCTCACGCCCGAGCTGCTGTCGGTCGAGGCCTGGGGCGGTGCGACCTACGACGTCGCGCTGCGGTTCCTCGGCGAAGACCCGTGGGAGCGCCTCGACAAGCTGCGTGCCGCCCTGCCCAACGTGGCGATCCAGATGCTGTTGCGAGGACGCAACACGGTCGGCTACACCCCGTACCCGACCGCGGTGACACAGGCGTTCGTGGCGGAGGCGGCGGCGAGCGGCGTCGACATCTTCCGCATCTTCGACGCCCTGAACGACGTCGAGCAGATGCGTCCGGCGATCGAGGCGGTGCGCAGCACGGGCACGGCCGTCGCGGAGGTCGCGCTGTGCTACACCGGCGACCTGCTCGACCCGGCGGAGGAGCTCTACACCCTCGACTACTACCTCGGCCTGGCGGATCAGATCGTCGCCGCGGGTGCCCACATCCTCGCGATCAAGGACATGGCGGGCCTGCTGCGACCGGCGGCCGCGGCGAAGCTCGTGACGGCGCTGCGCGATCGTTTCGACCTCCCCGTGCACCTGCACACCCACGACACCCCGGGCGGGCAGCTGGCGACGCTCCTCGCGGCCAGCGCGGCGGGCGTCGATGCGGTCGATGCGGCTTCCGCACCGCTGTCGGGAACCACGAGCCAGCCGTCGCTGTCGTCGCTGGTGGCCGCGCTCGCGCACACCGAGCGCGACAGCGGGCTGTCGCTCGCGGCGGTCTCCGATCTCGAGCCGTACTGGGAGGCCGTGCGGCGGCAGTATGCGCCGTTCGAGTCCGGGCTGCCGGGACCCACGGGGCGGGTCTACCACCACGAGATCCCGGGCGGTCAGCTGTCGAACCTGCGACAGCAGGCGAAGGCTCTGGGACTGGCGGACGACTTCGAGCTCATCGAGGACATGTACGCCGCCGCCGACCGGATCCTCGGACGCGTGCCGAAGGTGACCCCCTCCTCGAAGGTCGTCGGAGATCTCGCTCTGCATCTCGCCGCGGTGAAGGCCGATCCCGCCGACTTCGAAGCGAACCCGGAGAAGTACGACGTGCCGGACTCCGTCGTCGGCTTCATGGCAGGCGAGCTCGGTGACCTGCCGGGCGGGTGGCCCGAGCCGTTCCGTTCCAAGGTGCTCGCCGGGCGATCGGTGCGTGCGGGGCTGACGGCCCTCACCGCCGAGGACGAGGCGGATCTCGCCGGATCGAGCGAGCAGCGCCGTTCACGACTGAACACGCTGCTGTTCCCGGCGCCGACCGCCGAATTCCGTGAGCGCCGCGAGCTGTTCGGCGATCTGTCCGTGCTCGACACGAGCGACTACCTGTACGGGCTCGTTCCCGGGCAGGAGCACCTGATCGAGATCGACCGCGGTGTGCAGCTGTACGTCGGGCTCGAGGCGATCGGCGATGCCGACGACAGAGGCATGCGCACCGTGATGACGACGCTGAACGGTCAGCTCCGTCCGGTGTTCGTCCGCGACCGCTCCGTGGCGGTCGACGCGCACGAGGTGGAGAAGGCCGACACGTCCGTCCCCGGTCAGGTCGCGGCGCCGTTCTCCGGAGTGGTCACGCTCAAGGTCGAGGTCGGTGCGGCCGTCAGGGCCGGGGAACCGGTGGCATCGATCGAGGCGATGAAGATGGAGGCGGCCATCACCGCCCCCGTCGACGGCGTGATCGAGCGGCTTGCCATCGCCGAGACCCAGCAGGTCGACGCGGGTGATCTTTTGGTCGTCATCCGTCCGTCGCACTAATCTTGTGCGGGCGAGGCCGCGCACTGCGTTGCGCACCCGAGGCCCCGCACAGGCTTGGAGTGACACGTGACCACGAAGAAGACAGGCGACCCTGACGAGATTCCGCTGGGGGTGCTGGACGACACCGGGTCGATCGACACGGCGGGCATCGGCATCCTCGGCGGGACCGCCCAGGTGCGGGTGACGCTGCCGATCGAGGAGGACGACGACCTCGTCGATGACGGTGTCGTGGACGGCGAGGTGGTGGGCGACCTCATCATCGACGACGTCGCGGTCGAGGGCGCCCCTGTTCCGATCGCCGCTGCGGCGATCACGATCAGCTCGACGCCCGTGACTCCGCCGGTGGAAGAGGCGACGGCGGCGTCGCCGGTGTCGTCCGATACGCCGCCGCCCGCCCCGGCGCCGGAGAAGCCGATCGTGAAAGCCGCGATCGACGAGGGGGCTCAGCGACCCGCCGGGTCCGAGACCGATGCGGTGCGGGAGGTGATCGTGCTCGACGACTCGTCCGCGGGTGACGAGCCCGGCTCGGACGACGTCTCGTCCCCGCACGCCGAGGAGGAGGCGGCCGCCGCCCGCTTCCTCGCGAAGGCTGGTGCGGATGCGGGGGCTGCTGCCTCCCCGTCCTCCGTCTCGCCAGGTCCATCGCCCCGGAAGGAGCCACGGATGTCCACGTCCGACAGCCGATCCGTCACCCCGTCGCCGGTGCAGCCCGCACCCGCCGCCGAGGTCACCCTCGCCTCGAAGCGCCTCGGGGAGCTCAGCGAGTCCGCGCGTGAGTCCGCCGATCTGCTGACGGCCGACCGTCTGCTCGACCCGCACCACGTCACCAAGCCCGAGCCGGAGGGCGGCTGGAGCCACTTCCTCTATACGGTGTCCGGTCGGCGGATCAACATCGGTGACAGCCGACGGGCCCGCGAACGCAAGGCGCTCACGGCGCGCATCGGCGCGCCGCTGACGGGCGGTGCGCGCTTCATCCCCGTGCTGTCCCGCAAGGGCGGCGTGGGCAAGACCACCATCACCGCGCTTCTCGGCATGGCTCTCGCCGATGCCCGCGAGGACCGCGTGATCGCGGTGGACGCGAACCCGGATCGCGGCACCCTCGCCGACCGGGTCGTCCGTCCGCAGCACGGCAAGTCCGTGCGCGATCTCGTGCGTATCCGTGACGAGGTGCGCGGCTACCACGACATCTCCGCGATCGTGGCTCGTGACGCGACCAGGCTCGACGTGCTCGCGTCCGACGCCGACCCGCACGTGGCCGAGGCCTTCAGCGACACCGACTACCGCGATGTCGCCGCGGTCGCCGCGCACTACTACTCGCTCGTCCTCACCGACACCGGTACCGGCATCGTGCACTCGGTGATGTCGGCCACGCTCGATCTCGCCGATCAGCTCGTGATCGTGTCGGGTCTCAGCGTCGACGAGGCACGCCTCGCGTCCGAGACGCTCACGTGGCTGGAGACCAACGGCTACACCGAGCAGGCGCGCAACGCGATCGTGGTGCTCAACCAGTCCACGCCGGGCAGCCCGCTCGTGCGCCTCAACGAGCTGCAGGCCCACTTCGCCACCCGGGTGCGCAGCGTGGTGCGGGTCCCGTACGACCCGCAGATCGCGGGCGGAGGGAGCATCGTGTTCGCGAACCTGCAGCCGGAGACCCGCACGGCCGCGCGGGAGCTCGCCGCCCTGCTCGTCGAGGGCCTGCGGGCGAAGGCCGCCTGATGGCCGTCCGCGAGATCCGCATCTTCGGCGACCCGGTCCTGCGAACGGTGTGCGCTCCGATCGATGAGATCGACGACGGCGTCCGCGCCCTGGTGGCCGACCTCGTCGACACGGTCGCGCTCCCCGGACGGGCCGGTGTGGCCGCGAACCAGATCGGCGTCGCCGTCCGGGCGTTCAGCTACAACATCGACGGCGACATCGGCTACGTCCTCAATCCTGTGCTGACCGAGGTCCGCGGGGAACCCCAGCCCACGGGGGAGGGGTGCCTGTCCGTGCCGGGCTTATGGCACGACGCGCAGCGCCATCCGTGGGCCAGGGTCGAGGGCATCGATCTCGACGGGCAGCCTGTGGTGCTCGAGGGCGAAGGGCTGTTGGCCCAGGCGCTCCAGCACGAGACGGACCACCTCGACGGCAAGCTCTTCCTCACCCGGCTCGACCCGGAGACGCGCAAGGTCGCGATGCGGCAGGTGCGCGAGAGCTCCTGGTTCTAGCCGCATGAAGAAGGGCCCCGCCGCGGCGGGGCCCTTCTGCGACTGAGGTGCCGCTCAGCCGCCGATGGCGACGTTGGTGGTGGCGACCGGCTCGTCGTAGATCGCGGAGATCTCGTCGGCGAAGTCGTTCATGATGACGTTGCGCTTGATGGAGAGCTTCGGGGTGAGGTGGCCGGAGGCCTCCGTCCACTCCGAGTCGAGGATCGTGAACTTGCGGATCGACTCGGCCCGCGAGACCCGCTGGTTGGCCGCGTCCACCGCGCGCTGCACCTCGGCGCGCACCGCCGGGTTGGTGGAGGCGTCGGCGAGCGACATCTTCTCGTCCAGTCCGTTGTTGGCGAGCCAGGTGGGCAGCATCTCGGGGTCGAGGGTCACGAGCGCGGAGATGAACGGGCGCTGATCGCCGACGACGACCACCTGGCCGACGATCGGGTTCGCGCGGATGGGATCCTCGAGTGCGGCGGGTGCGACGTTCTTGCCGCCGGCGGTGACGATGATCTCCTTCTTCCGGCCGGTGATGGTGAGGAAGCCCTCGGAGTCGAAGCTGCCGATGTCGCCGGTGTGGAACCAGCCGCCCTCGCTGAAGGCTTCGGCGGTGGCCTCCGGGTTGTTCCAGTACTCCTTGAAGACGTTGATGCCGCGGACCTCGATCTCGCCGTCGTCCGCAAGCCGGATGCCGACGCCGGGAAGGGCGGGGCCGACGGTGCCGATCTTGGACTTGTCCGCGAGGTTCACGGTGGCCGGTGCCGTGGTCTCGGTGAGGCCGTAGCCCTCGAGGATGACGACGCCGAGGCTGTGGAAGAAGTGGCCGAGGCGGGCGCCGAGGGGAGCCGAGCCCGACACCGCGTAGACCACGTTGCCGCCCATGGCCTCGCGCAGCTTGCTGTAGACCAGCTTGTTGAAGAGCGCGAACTTGAGCTTCATGCCGAACGGGATCTTCTTGCCCTCTTCGAGGAGGCGCGAGTGCTCGATCGCGACGTCGGCGGCTGCGCGGAAGATCTTGCCCTTGCCGCCCGCTTCGGCCTTCTGCTCCGCCGAGTTGTAGACCTTCTCGAACACGCGCGGGACGGCGAGGAGGAACGTGGGCTTGAACGAGCCGAGTGCCGGCAGCAGCTGGCGCGTGTCCGGCTGATGACCCGTGCGCACGCCGGCGTGGATGTTGAGGATCGAGATGAAGCGTGCGAACACGTGCGCGGTGGTGATGAACAGCAGCGTGGAGGAGCCGGGCGTCTGCACGACCTCGTCGAGCGCCTTCGCGGCGTTGCGGGACAGCTCGACGAAGTTGCTGTGGGTGAGCACACACCCCTTGGGGCGCCCGGTCGAGCCGGAGGTGTAGATGAGGGTGGCGATGTCCGAGGCGACGGCGAGGGTGCGGCGGCGGTCGATCTCCTCGTCGGAGACGGACGCTCCCTGCGCGGTGAGGGTGTCGATCGCGCCGAGGTGCAGCTGCCAGACCTCGCGCAGCAGGGGCAGGTCGCTGCGCACCTCGTCGACGCGTGCGAAGTGCTCGGGAGACTCGACGATGAGCGCGATCGCACCGGAGTCCTCCAGGATCCACTGGATCTGGGAGGGGGAGCTGGTCTCGTAGATGGGGACCATCACCGCGCCGGCGTAGAACAGGGCGAAGTCGACCAGCGTCCACTCGTAGGTCGTCCTGGCGAGGAAGCCGACCTTCTCGCCGGGCTGGATGCCGGCGGCCGCGAAGCCCTTCGCCAGGGCGATGACCGCGGTCTGGAAGTCGGCGGCGGAGATGTCGCGCCACCCGTCGCCCTGGGGGACGGAGAAGAGGGGGCGGTCGGGCGTGGCGCGCACGCGCTCCGCGAGAAGGTCGGCGACGTTCGCGTCGGGATCGGCGGGGACGATCGCGGGGACTTCAAACTGGACCACGGCAGCTCCTTCGGTACCGGTCGGGCACGGGCGTTGGTCCGAGTCTAGGGCATGGCACCCGGTCGCGCTCAGGGTGAAACTGAGTCGCGCACGGCCTGTGCGAGCGGGGCTGGGGCGGACACCGGAGCGGCGCTAGACTTCACCTCGATGTTCTACTGGCTGATGAAGTACGTCGTGATCGGCCCCGTGGTCAAGGCGGTGTTCCGCCCCTGGATCGTGGGCCGGAAGAACGTGCCCGCGAGCGGTGCGGCGATCCTCGCCAGCAATCACCTCTCGTTCGCCGACTCCATCTTCCTTCCCCTCGTGATCGATCGGCCGATGTCGTTCCTCGCCAAGAGCGACTACTTCACCGGTCGCGGCCTCAAGGGCTGGTCGACGAAGTTCTTCATGAAGGCGACAGGACAGCTGCCCATCGACCGCTCGGGCGGCAAGGCCTCGGAGGCTTCGCTCAACACGGGACTGCAGGTGCTCGGCGGCGGCGAGCTGCTCGGCATCTATCCGGAGGGGACGCGCAGCCCCGACGGCAAGCTCTACCGCGGACGCACCGGCATCGCGCGGATGGCGCTCGAGGCGAAGGTCCCCGTGGTCCCCGTGATCATGGTCGACACCGACACCGCGATGCCGATCGGTCGACGCATTCCCCGCATCATGCGGGTCGGGATCGTGATCGGCGAGCCCCTCGACTTCTCTCGCTACGCGGGCATGGAGAACGACCGCTACATCCTGCGCTCCGTCACCGACGAGATCATGGTGGCGCTGCAGCGACTGGGTCAGCAGGAGTACGAAGACGTCTACGCCTCGACCGTGAAGGACCGCCTGCCCACCCGCGTCACATAGCCTCCGCAGCGCATCTCGGCACCGTCGCCGACCAGTAGGCTTGACGCATGCTCCCGCACCACATCGATGCCCTTGATGCCTGGCGCTCGCTTCCCATCAAGCAGCAGCCGCAGTGGCCGGACGCCGACCGCGTCGCCGACGTCTCCCGGCAGATCGCCGCTCTCCCGCCGCTGGTCTTCGCGGGGGAGGTCGACAATCTTCGCGACCGCCTCGCGCGTGCCGCCTCCGGCCAGGCTTTCCTGCTCCAGGGCGGCGACTGCGCCGAGACCTTCGCGGGCGCGACCGCGGAGCAGATCCGCAACCGCATCAAGACGGTGCTGCAGATGGCGGTGGTGCTCACCTACGGGGCGTCGATGCCGATCGTGAAGATGGGGCGCATGGCCGGGCAGTTCGCCAAGCCGCGCTCGAGCGACACCGAGACCCGTGGCGAGGTCACCCTGCCGGCGTACCGTGGCGACATCGTCAACGGCTACGACTTCACGGAGGGCTCGCGCCAGGCCGACCCCGGTCGTCTGCTGCAGGGCTACCACACGGCCGCGTCGACGCTGAACCTGATCCGCGCGTTCACGCAGGGTGGTTTCGCCGATCTGCGCGAGGTGCACTCGTGGAACAAGGGGTTCGCGCAGAACCCGGCCAACCAGCGCTACGAGCGCATGGCCGCCGAGATCGACCGGGCCATCAAGTTCATGGAGGCTGCGGGCGCCGACTTCGACGAGCTGAAGCGCGTCGAGTTCTTCACCGGCCACGAGGGCCTCCTGATGGATTACGAGCGGCCGATGACGCGCATCGACTCGCGCACGGACACCCCGTACAACACGTCCGCCCACTTCCTGTGGATCGGTGAGCGCACGCGCGAGCTCGACGGCGCGCACGTCGACTACTTCTCGAAGATCCGCAACCCGATCGGCGTCAAGCTCGGCCCGACGACGACGCCGGAGACGGCTCTCGCGCTGATCGACAAGCTCGACCCCGAGCGCGAGCCCGGACGACTGACCTTCATCACGCGCATGGGTGCCGGCAAGATCCGCGATGCGCTGCCTCCGCTGCTCGAGGCGGTCCGCGAGTCGGGCGCGCAGCCGCTGTGGGTCACCGACCCCATGCACGGCAACGGCATCACGACGCCCACGGGATACAAGACGCGGCGCTTCGATGACGTGGTCGACGAGGTGCGCGGCTTCTTCGAGGCGCACCGCTCCGTGGGCACGTTCCCGGGCGGCATCCACGTCGAGCTCACGGGCGACGACGTGACCGAGTGCCTCGGCGGCTCGGAGCAGATCGACGAGGCCGCCCTCGCGACGCGCTACGAGAGCCTGTGCGACCCGCGCCTGAACCACATGCAGTCCCTGGAGCTGGCGTTCCTGGTGGCCGAGGAGCTCGAGAAGCGCTGACGCCGCGGACACTGCATGACGAAGGGGCCGGAACATCGTTCCGGCCCCTTCGTCATGCGCCGACTCAGCCGGCGAAGCCCATCGTGAGCGTGATCGTCGCGCCCTTCCGCTGCGGGTCCGTCGGACTGTACGACTCGACGCGCGTGTTCTGATTGGCCAGCAGATCCCACACCGAGTCCGGGAGACCGGTGCCGCTCGTGTACGCCCACTTGAAGCCGGCGTCACGCAGTGCCTTGGTCGCCTCGTCGCGGGACAGCCCTGACACGTCGGGGACGTCGAACAGCGGCGGACCCTGGGAGACGATGAGCTGCACGGTCTCGCCCGGACGCCAGGACCCCTCCTCGCCACGCTCGGCGATACCGATGACGCGGTCCTTCCCGATCGTGTCGCTGGGCTGGTACTGGCTCTCGGCGTTGACCTTGAGGCCCTTGCTGGTGAGGGCGTCGGTCGCCTGGCTCACGGTCATATCGCTCACATCCGGCACGGGGCCGCGCGAGATCTGGATGGTGGCGGTGTCCTTCTCGAAGACCGTGCAGCCCTCGTCGCAGCCGTAGGCGTCGCCACCCGCGCGGGGGGTGATGCGCACGTTGATGACCGAGCCGTCGGCGACGTCGGTGAAGTACTCCTCGTCGTCGGTGATCTCCAGGTTCGCCCCCTCCAGGGCCGTGCGCACCTCGTCGGCAGGCACCCCGGCCACGGCGGCGATGTCGTGCGACGCGGGTCCGGCGGAGACGACGACCGCGACCGTCGCCCCCTTGTCGAGGCGTGAGCCCTCGCCCGGATCGGTCTCGATCACGGTGCCCTTGTCGACATCGACCGAGAACTCGTCGCGCTGCGTCGGCACGAATCCGGCATCGGTGAGCTCGGCGGCGGCCTGGTCGTACGTCTGACCCGCGACGGCGGGTACGGCGATGAGCGAGCCGGGGCCGGAGCCGAACCACCAGCCGACGCCGCCGGCGAGCACGGCCAGCAGCAGCACGAGGGACAGGAGGAAGGCTCCGCGGGCGCGGCGCTTGGATGCACGGCGCCGCAGGATCGTGGCGTTGTCGACCGTGCCGGCGGTGGGCGCGACAGCGTCGGGGATCACCATCGTGCCCGGCATCACCTTGGTCAGGTCGCCCGAGTCGGCGGCGCTCTGGGGGGGAACGGTCGCCCTGGTCACCGCGGGGGAGATGCCGAGCTCGCGCTCGATGTCGCGAAGGCGCTCGAGCATCTGCTGTGCATCGTCCGGCCGCTCGTCCGGCGACTTCTCGGTCGCCCACAGCACGAGCTCGTCCAGCTGCTCGGGAACGGCGGGATTGCGCACGCTGGGGCGCGGCACCGACTCCGTGGCGTGCTGGAACGCGATCTGCATCGGCTGCTCGCCCTTGTAGGGCTGCTCGCCCACGAGCATCTCGTACAGCATGATGCCGAGCGCATAGATGTCGCTGCGTGCGTCGGCCGTTCCGCGGGTGACGAGCTCCGGCGCGAGGTAGGCGATGGTGCCGAGGAGCTGCTGCCCGGTCGCGGTGTTCGCGGTGGTCGCGCGGGCCAGTCCGAAGTCGCCGATCTTGATGCGGCCGTCCTCGGCGAGCAGCACGTTCTCGGGCTTCACGTCGCGGTGCACGATCCCGGCCCGGTGCGCGGCGGAGAGCCCGGCGAGCACGGCGTCCATGATCGTGATGGTCTGTGCGACCGTGAGGCGCTTCTGTTCCCGGAGGAGTTCACGCAGGGTGATGCCGGGCAGGTACTCCATCACCAGGTAGGCGAGCTCGCCGTCCTGACCCTGGTCGAAGACGTTGACGACGTGCGGGTCGGCCAGTCGTGCCGCGGCGCGCGCCTCCTGGATGAAGCGGCTCTGGAACGCGGAGTCGTCGCTGAGGTGCGCGTGCATGACCTTCAGGGCGATGCGACGTTCGAGGCGGAGGTCCGTGGCGACGTACACCGTGGCCATCCCGCCGCGGGCGATCCGGGCCCGCACGCGGTACCGACCGTCGACGAGCCGCCCGATGAGGGGGTCGGCCTGCTGATTGGTCGTCACGTCAGAATTCTAGGGAGGATTGCCTGAAAGCCCCGGGAGCGCCTCACCCCTGGACCCCGTATTCCCCGGACATCTCAGCCGTACAGCGCGAGCCAGGCGTAGGCCTGAGCCTCCCACTGCCCGTACTTGTCGGGGTAGGCGGAGATCTGCACGGCCTGCGCTGCCGCGGTGAACGACAGGCTCTCCCACCCGGGGATGTCGAGCAGGCCTCGGGTGACCGTGCCGTTCGGATCGCTCGGGCCGCCATAGAACACGCGGGTGCTGCGGTCGGCGTCCATGATCTGCTCCGGCGTGCCCCATCCGGTGCTCGGGCGCTGCTGGAAGATGCCGAGCGAATCCCGATCGCCCCAGTCCAGGTTGCGCAGCCCGGACTCGACCATGCCGGTCGCGAGCGCCGTCGCGATGGCGCGATCGGACACGCCGAGCTCGCGACCGATACGGATGATGAGGGCGGCGGTGCCGGCCTGCTCCGCGGTGAGAGCGGCGCTGAGTTGACCTCCCGGTGCGGGAGCGGCCGCCGGGGCTGTGGCCGGCGCAGGAGCCGCGGCCGCCTGCACGGCGATCTTCTGCCCGGGGTAGATGATCGACGACGGCCCGAGACCGTTCAGTGCGAAGAGAGCCTGCGTCGTGGTGCCGTAGGACTGGGCGATCCCGTACAGCGTGTCACCGGCAGCGACCGTGTGCGTCGTCGCCGCGGGAGCGGGCGCCGGAGCCGGAGCCGGAGCGGGAGCGGGTGCCGCGGCGGGCGCAGCCGCGGGCGCGCCGATGGCGAGGCTCTGCCCCGGGTAGATGATCGAGGCGCGGGTGAGCCCGTTCGCGGACAGGACCGCATCGACGCTCGTGCCGTAGCGCTGCGCGATGGCGTAGACCGTGTCTCCCGCGACGACGGCGTGCACGGTGGTGGCGGCGGGCGCCGGTGCCGGAGTAGGCGCCGGAGCGGGAGTGGCGGCAGGCTGGAGGACGAGCGTCTGCCCCGGGTAGATCACCGAGCGCCAGGACAGGCCGTTCCAGGTCAGGACATCGACCGTGCGGAGCCCGAACCGACCGGCGATGGCCGCCACGGTGTCGCCCGGCTGGACGACATAGGTCGCCGGCGCCACCTGGGCGGGCACTCCACGCGGGGGAGCGGTGCGCTGCCGTTCGAGCGGCGCGACCGAGCCGTCGGCCGCAGCGACGGCGGGTGTGGCTGTCAGCGTTGCGGCGAGAGCGCCGGCGATCGCGGCGGGCAGCCCCAGCTGCAGGGTTCGAGCGCGGCGAGCAGCGGTCTGAAGGTTCACGACGGGCCCCCTTTTCGAGCACTTCACGCTGACACGGATGTATAGAGATGTCAACAGAAGTGACGCAAGTGAAAAGTGTGACAGAAGTGCCGAAATGCGTCAGGGACGTCGAGGTGAGATAGTGGGCATCGTGACTGAGAACGTTGCCGCCTCACCCGAAACCGCCCCCGTCGAGTGGTTGACGCTGCCCGACCTCGTCGAGGTTCTCGGTGAGCCGCTGGGACGCGTGCGTCGACTGATCGACGACCATCACCTGGTCGGATCGCGTCGTACCGGTGTCTTCGCCGTGCCGTCCGTGTTCATCGTCGATGGGCACCCGCTGAGCTCCCTGCGTGGCACGGTCATCGTGCTGCAGGATGCGGGCTTCAGCGATGACGAGCTCATCGACTGGCTTCTGGCGGAGGAGGAGAGCCTCGGCCGTTCGCCCATCGCGTCGCTGCTCGCCGGCCACAAGAGCGAGGTCCGCCGACTCGCGCGCACACTGGCCTGAGCGGGCTTCAGGCAGAGCGCACTGTCGCGGCTCGCCCGAGGTCGCGGAGCTCGCCCACGGCGGCGTTGTCGAGCGGAGCTCCGGTCAGCGCCCTGTCCGCCTCGCGGGCGTAGGCGGAGATCATGTCTTCCACCCGTGCGAGCGCGCCGGAGTCCGCGATGGTCGACTGCAGAGCGGCCACCTGCTGCGCACTCAGGGCCGGGTCGCCGAGCAGCTCATCGAGGATGGTGCGTGCGGGCGCGTCGAGCGCCTCGCGGGTCAGCGCGACCAGAACCGTCCGCTTGCCCTCTCGCAGATCGTCGCCGGCCGGCTTGCCCGTCACGCTGCTGTCGCCGAAGACGCCCAGCACGTCGTCTCGGAGTTGGAACGCCATCCCGACCGGGTGACCGAAGCGCCGCAGCGCTGCGAGCTGCTCGTGGTCTGCGCCGGCGAAGGCGGCACCGAGGACGAGCGGCTGCTCGATGCTGTACCTGGCCGACTTGAGCGAGGCGATGCGCAACGCGCGTTCCGCGTGCTCCTCCGCCGGATTGACGCTCCAGGCGGACTCCTCTGCGATGTCCAGGAACTGGCCCGTGGTCACATCGCGTCGCATGCGGGCGTACTCCCCGCGCACGGCGCTCGCGTGCGGATGGCCGTCGAGGGCGGCTTCGAGCAGGTCGTCGCTCCACGCCACCAGGAGGTCGCCGAGCAGAACGGCCCCCGCGCGACCGAAAGCCTCCGCGTCTCCGCTCCAGCGGGCGCCGCGGTGCGACGCCTCGAGGGCGCGATGGGCCGCGGGGCGACCGCGCCTGGTGTCGGAATTGTCGATCAGGTCGTCGTGCACGAGGGCGGCGGATTGGAAGATCTCGAGGGCCGCGCACAGATCCCACAGGCGGTCGTCCTCGGTGGCCGTGCGCTCGTGGAAACGGGCGACGGCACGCCACCCGGCATGACAGAAGCGCGCGCGCAGTCGCTTGCCACCCGCTAGCGTGCTCGCCGCCATGTCGAGGAACGCGCCCGCATCCGGCCCGTAGGCCGATGACTCCTCCCGCATGCGTGCGAGGAAGCCGTCCAGTCGGGCGGCGACGGCGTCGGGGACGGGAGAGGCTGACGGCACGACTCCCAGCATACGTAAAGGAAGGGAGGGGCCTGACGCTGGCCCCGGACGCCCGTCGAGCGTAGACTGGAGTGCACCATACCCGAGGGGGACGAGATGCCACTCTCCGAACAGGAGCAACGTCTGCTCGACGAGATGGAACGCCATCTCCTTCACAATGACGCCGATGTGGTGAGCGCGCCGTCCGGTGACCGCGCACTCAGCTATCGCAACCTCGTCTACGGGGCGCTCCTGCTGCTCGCGGGCGTCGGCGGTCTCGTCGTCGGTGTCATCCTCGGCGATGTCTGGGGTGTGGTGGTCGGGGTCATCGGGTTCGCGGCCATGCTTGCCGGCGTCATGCTCGCGGTCACCCCCGTGCGTCGCTCGGCGCCGGCCGAGCCGCGTCAGCGCTCGACCGCGAAGCGACAGGACTCCTCCTCCTTCATGGATCGCATGAACGATCGCTGGGATCGCCGCCAAGACGGACGGTGACCCGCCTCACCTTCTCTGAGAAGCCCGGATGCTCTGCATCCGGGCTTTTTCCGTGTGTGGACTCTTTCCTCCACTGGGCCTCCACGACCCTCCACTGACGCTCCACCCCGCTCCACCGCGTAATCACGCGGTTCTCTGGCGCGCCCGGAGTCCTTCGAGCAGAATCTACGGGCATTCGTCATAGGAAAGTGGAGCAAAGTGGAGTAAAGTGGGGAGCACCTCGAGTTGGCCGGACGGAGAGGGGGTGAAGGCCGATGCTGCTGGGCACGCACTCACCGAAGCTGGACGACAAGGGACGGGTCATCCTTCCCGCGAAGTTCCGCGAGGACCTGGGCGGCGGCATCGTCGTCACCCGCGGTCAGGAGCGCTGCCTCTACGTCTTCAGCACGGCCGAGTTCGAGGCGATGCACGAGCGGATCCGTCAGGCGCCGCTCGCGAACAAGCAGGCACGTGACTTCATGCGCCTGTTCCTCTCCGGAGCAAGCGCGGAGATGCCCGACAGCCAGAACCGCATCACCATCCCCGCCCACCTGCGTCAGTACGCCGGTCTTCAGAAGGAGCTCATCGTGACCGGAGTCGGTGCTCACGCCGAGATCTGGGACGCCGAGAGCTGGAACGCCTACCTCGCCGCTGGTGAGGAGTCCTACGCCGAACTGGAGCAGGAGGTGATTCCCGGACTGTTCTGACCACGGCTGTGATGCCCCGCCGCTCCCGCCCCGACACACTTCCCCGGTGCCGGGTCGCGAAGCGGAGGGGGATCAGAGCCGAAGGTCGGACCCGAGAGAGATCATGAGCCTCCGCGACATCCACACCCCCGTCCTGCTCGACCGCTGCGTCGAGCTGCTCGCGCCCGCCCTGCAGGAGGACGGCGCCGTGCTGGTCGACGCAACCCTCGGCATGGGGGGACACTCCGAGGCGCTGCTCGAGCGGTTCCCCGGCATCCGCCTGATCGGGCTCGACCGTGACACCGACGCGCTGCGGATCGCGGGGGAGCGGCTCGCCCGGTTCCGCGATCGCCTCACCCTGGTGCACGCCGTCTACGACGAGATCGGCCTGCACGCTCAGGGCGCCGCGGGCATCCTGTTCGACCTCGGGGTCTCCTCGCTGCAACTCGACGAGGCCGAGCGCGGTTTCGCGTACGCCAAGGATGCTCCTCTGGACATGCGGATGGACCAGACGAAGGGCGTCACCGCCGCCGACGTCATCGCCACCTACAGCGAGGGCAACCTGCGGCGCATCTTCGAGCGCTACGGCGAGGAGAAGCTCGCGGGCCGCTACGCCCGATTCATCATCGAGGCACGGCAGAAGCAGCCGATCCTGCGGTCGGGCGAACTCGTCGACATCCTCGTCGCTGCCACGCCCGCGGCCGCCCAGCGCGCTGGACACCCCGCCAAGCGGGTGTTCCAGGCGCTGCGCATCGAGGTCAATGCGGAGCTGAACGTGCTCGCCGACGCGATCCCGGCCGCGATGGACGCCCTCGCCGTCGGCGGGCGCATCGTCGTGATGTCGTACCAGTCGCTGGAAGACCGCCTGGTCAAGCAGGCGTTCGCGGCCGCGTCCGCGTCCACGGCCCCGGCGGGGCTGCCGGTCGAGCTCCCGGAGCACGCCCCCCGCTTCCGCATCCTGACCAAGGGCGCGGAGCTCGCCGACGACGAAGAGCGCGCCCGCAACCCGCGGGCGATCCCGGTGCGCCTGCGCGCCGCTGAGAAGGTGCGGGAGAGCGCATGAGCATGAACGCAGTACGCACGGCGGCCCGTCCGCTGCCCTCCGAGGCGCCGCAGCGCGCACCGAAGCGGCGACTGCAGCCGGTCACCACCCCCGCGGTCCGCCGCAAGCCGAAGCTGGCCTATGCGCTCGTGGCCCTGGCCGGCGCCCTCGCCATCGGCGCGGCGCAGGTCGGATTGTCCCTCGCGATCACGCAGGACTCGTTCACCCTCGCGGGCCTGTCGTCCCAGCAGCGGGAGCTGGATCTGCACACGCACGCCCTGCAGGAGGAGCTCACCGGCCTGAGCTCGCCGCAGGTGCTCGCCAGCAGCGCGGCCGCGCTCGGGATGGTCGTCGCCGGTTCCCCCTCGTACCTCCGGCTCAGCGACGGCGCGGTCTTCGGCACGGGGTCGGGAGCCGACTGGACCTCGACCGTCGACCCGAACGGGGCGGCGGCCGTCGGGAACGTGCTGATCACCGAGAACGCGCCGCCCGCGGAGCAGACCGCGCAGGGCGAGGACGGCGTCGCGCCGCCCGCGCAGGATCTTCCGCCGGCCATCACCGACGGCCTCCCCAGCCCCACCACCCACTGATCGCAACGACCACGGAGAGATCCCATGACGACACGAGCCACGCGCGGACCGCGGCGACGCACTGTCGTCGCTCTGGCGGTCATCCTCTCGGTCCTGGTGGCGTTCGTCGTCCGCCTCGTCGACATCCAGGTCGTGAGCGCCGATGAGCACGTCTCGCAGTCGCTCGAGCACATCGGGGCGGGTTCCGCCATCCCCGGCCAGCGCGGCTCGATCGTCGACTCCGGGGGCACCGTGCTCGCATCGAGCGTCATGGTCTACGACGCCCAGCTGAGCCCGCAGGTGATCATGCTCGTCGAGGAGAAGAACCCGAAGCTGCCGTGGGCCGAGGCCTCGGACAAGATCGCCGCGATCACCGGTCAGACCGGCGAGGAGGTGCGGGCGCTGGTCTCCAACGCCCTCGCCGAGAACCCGAACAGCCAGTACGCGCCGCTCAAGAAGGGCCTGAACACTGAGCAGTACATCGCTCTGCGCGACCTCGGCATCGGCTCCTACCTGTCGCTCAAGCCGCGGGAGACGCGGGTCTACCCGAACGGTGCGGTCGCCGGGAACATCCTCGGCTTCCTCGACAACACGGGGGAGGCGAAGGCCGGCGTCGAGCAGCTCGAGGAGACGTGCCTCGCGCCGGTCGACGGTGAGGAGACCTACCGCAAGGGCAAGGACGGCGTCGTCATCCCGGGCAGCGAGAAGGTCGTCGACGCCGTGGACGGCGGCACCGTGCAGCTCACGATCAACAGCGACCTGCAGTGGTACCTCCAGCAGATGATCGGCGAGGAGGCGCAGAAGCAGGGCGCCAAGGGCGGCACCGTGACGGTCGTCGAGGTGGCGACGGGCAAGATCCGCGCTGCGGCCGAGTGGCCGGCGATGGACCCCAACGACCTCGACTCCTCCACGCCCGAGACGCGCTACAGCCAGATCTTCCACCGAGACTTCGAGCCGGGATCCACGTTCAAGGCGATCACCGCCGCGGCCGCGATCGAGGGCGCGGGTCTCACGCCCCTGAGCACGGTGACCGCCTCGTCGCGCGAGACGTTCCCGAACGGTGCCGTCATCAACGACGCCTTCTCACACCCGGCCTACAACTACACGCTCGCGGGCGGCCTGATCGACTCGTCGAACGTCGCACTGTCCAAGTTCGGCACCATGGTGTCGCCCGAAGTGCGCTACGACTACCTGCAGCGGTTCGGCGTCGGCCAGAAGACGCTCGACTTCCCGTCCGAGGTGTCCGGTCTGCTGCACCCCGTCTCCGACTGGGACAGCCAGTCGCTGTACACGACCACGTTCGGCCAGTACTTCACGGTCACCGCGCCGCAGCTCGCCGGCGCATACCAGGCGATCGCGAACGGCGGCGAGAAGATCGACCTGTCGCTGGTCGAGTCCTGCACCGGTGCGGACGGCACGGTCTCCGAGGTGAAGAAGCCCGAGCACGAGCAGATCGTCGCACCGCAGACCGCGGCCGACCTCACCCGCATGCTCGAGAACGTCGCGGTCCAGGGCGGCAACGCCGATCGCATCCAGGTTCCCGGCTACCGCGTGACGAGCAAGACGGGTACCGCACAGGTCTCCGACGGCAACGGCGGATACAAGGCCGGCGTGTACTACACGAGCATGGTGGGCTTCGCTCCGGTCGACGATCCGCAGTACGTCGTCGTGGTCACTCTCGACGAGCCGACTAAGGTTGTATCGTCCGCGGCCACCGCATCCGCCTTCCAGAAGGCGATGACGCAGGTGATGAAGACCTATCGCGTGATGCCGTCCTCTGTCCCGATGGACGCGCTCCTCCCCAAGTTCGGATAGTCGGCGAGAGCCGCGCATGGAGATGACATGATCGCCCTGACGCTCGCTGAGATCACCGCCGCTGTCGGCGGTGATCTGCGTGTGGCCGGAGAGCACACCCCCGAGACCGTCGTCGACGGCCTGGTCGACACCGACTCGCGCACCATGCGGCCGGGATCGATCTTCGTGGCGAAGCCCGGCGCGGAGACCGATGGACACCGTTTCGTCGGTGCGGCGGTTGAGGCCGGGGCCGTGCTCGCGATCGTGGAGCATCCGGTCGACGTGCCCGTCAGCCAGATCGTCGTCTCCGACGCCGTGGTCGCCCTCGGCGAGCTGGCGCGCGAGGTCGTGGGCCGCGTGCGCGCGGGTGGGGGGCTGCGTATCGTCGGCATCACCGGGTCCAACGGCAAGACCACGACCAAGAACTTCCTCGCACGCATCCTCGCCGACGAGGGGGAGACCGTCGCCCCGATCAACTCCTTCAACAACGAGGTCGGTGCCCCCGTCACGATGCTCCGCGTGACCCACGACACCCGGTACCTCGTGAGCGAGTTCGGGGCGGCCGGCCCGGGGAGCATCGCCCGCCTCGCCGGACTCGTCGAACCCGACCTCGTCGTCGTGCTCATGGTCGGACTCGCGCACGCGGGCGGCTTCGGCGGCATCGAGGCCACGGCCAAGGCGAAGTCCGAGCTCGTGTCGGCGGCGCGGGTTCCGGGCACCGCCGTGCTCAACGCGGACGACCCCCGGGTGTGGGCGATGCGCGAGCTCGCCGAGCACCGCGGCCTTCGCGTCGTCGGCTTCGGTCAGTCCGACGCGGCCGAGGTTCGCGCCCACGACATCGTCGTGTCCGCCTCCGGGACGACCTGCACGATCGAGGTCGCGGGGGAGCGCCGCCCGCTGCGGCTCCGCGTGCTCGGCGCTCACCACGTGACCAACGCGCTGGCCGCCCTCACCGCGGCCGTGCAGCTCGGCGTGGCTCCGGCCGACGCGATCGCCCGCCTGGAGACCGTCGAGATCGCCGAGCGCTGGCGCATGCAGCCGATGGGCAACGATCGCGTGCGCATCATCAACGACGCCTACAACGCGAGCCCCGACTCGATGGCCGCCGCTCTGCGCACGCTCGCGCAGATCACCGGCCCGGACGAGCGCACGGTCGCCGTCCTGGGGGCCATGAGTGAGCTGGGCGACAGCGCGGGCGAGGAGCACGACCGCATCGGCCTGCTCGCGGTGCGTCTCAACATCCGCCGCATCGTGGTGGTGGGCCCTGAGGCGCGCCGCCTCTACCTGGCCGCGGTCGGCGAAGGCTCCTGGGACAGCGAGGCCGTGCATCTGCCCGACCAGGATGCGGCGTTCGAGTACCTGCGCACGGAGCTGCGCGACGGCGACCGCGTGCTGGTGAAGTCATCCAACTCCGTGGGCCTGCGGCATCTCGGCGATCGTCTGGGAGAATTGTTCTCGTGAGGTCACTCATCATGGCGGCGGCGATCTCGCTCGCCTTCACCCTGTTCCTGACCCCCGTCTTCCTCCGGCTCTTCCGGAAGTGGGGCTGGGGGCAGGTCATCCGCACCCCCGAGTCCGTGCACAACCCCAGCCACGAGGCCAAGCGCGGAACACCGACCATGGGCGGCGTGATCTTCATCCTCGGCTCCATCGTCGGCTACTTCACGGGCGTCCTGGTGAGCGGGGAGACACCAGCGCTGTCCGCGATCCTGGTGATCTGGCTCATGGTGGGCTTCGGCGCGGTGGGCTTTATCGACGACTACATGAAGGTGCGCAGCCAGCGCAGCCTCGGCCTCTCCGGGTGGCGGAAGGTGATCGGCCAGCTCCTGGTCGTCATCCCGTTCGGCATCGTGGCGTTGAACTTCCCGAACCGCTGGGGTCAGACACCCGCGAGCGCTTCGATCTCGCTGTTCCGCGACATCACGTGGCTCAACCTCTTCGCCTTCGGTGTGGTCCTCGGCTGGATCCTGTACCTGGCGTGGATCGCGATCATCGGCGTGGCCACGTCCAACAGCGTCAACCTCACCGACGGCCTCGACGGGCTCGCGGCCGGTGCCGGCGTGCTCGTCGTCGGCGCCTACAGCGTGATCGCCTTCTGGCAGTTCAAGCAGCCCTGCATCGGCGGCGACCCCGGCGCGCTCGGCGGATGCTACGAGGTGCGCGACCCCTTCAACCTGGCGATCATCTCGGCCTCGTTCGCCGCGAGCCTCATCGGCTTCCTGTGGTGGAACGCCCCGAAGGCGAAGGTGTTCATGGGCGACGTGGGCTCGATGGCGATCGGCGGCGTCGTGACCGCGATGGCGATCCTGACGCGCACCGAGCTGCTGCTCCTCGTGATCGCGGGCGTCTTCGTCCTCTCGTCCGGCTCGGTCATCCTGCAGCGGGCGTACTTCAAGGTCACGCGCGGCAAGCGACTGTTCCTCATGAGCCCGTTCCACCACCACCTCGAGATGCGCGGCTGGTCGGAGGTCACGATCGTCGTGCGCATGTGGATCATCGCCGGCCTGCTCGCGGTCTCGGCGATCGGACTGTTCTACGTGGAGTGGCTGACCCGTGTCGGCTGAGCGTCTGGCCGGACTGACCAGCTGGAACGCGGACTGGTCGGGGCTGCGTGTCGCCGTGCTCGGACTGTCGATGACCGGCTTCTCGGTCGCGGACACCCTGGCGGAACTGGGCGCCGAAGTGCTCGTGCTCAGCGAGTCGGCGGACGAGGAGTACGCGCGCCTGCTGCCCGTGATCGGCGCGACCCTCGAGCTGGGGTCGCTCGCCGAGGTGCCGGAGGCCCTGCGCGCGTTCGAGCCGGAGGTGGTGATCGCGTCGCCGGGCTTCTCGCCGTCGCACCCCGTGATCCGCTGGGCGCAGGACGCCGGCATCGCGCTCTGGGGGGACGTCGAGCTCGCGTGGCGGGTGCGGGACAAGGTGCTCCGCGCCGACGGGACCCCGGCCGACTGGGTGCTCATCACCGGCACCAACGGCAAGACCACGACCACGCAGCTCACCGCGACGCTGCTGGTAGAGGGCGGCCTGCGTGCGGCCCCGTGCGGCAACATCGGGGTGCCCGTGCTCGACGCGGTGCGCGACCCGGCCGGCTTCGACGTGCTCGTGGTGGAGCTGTCGAGTCATCAGCTCTGGTACCTCGGGCTGTCGCAGCCGGAGGGGGAGCTGTTCCCGTACTCCGCCGTATGTCTGAACCTCGCCGACGATCACCTCGTGTGGCACGGCAGCGCGGAGGCCTACCGCGACGCGAAGGCCCTGGTGTATCGCAACACGCGCGTGGCCTGCGTCTACAACAAGGCCGACGTGGCCACGCGCCGCATGGTCGAGGAGGCCGAGGTCGTCGATGGCGCCCGCGCTATCGGCTTCGACCTGGGCATCCCCGGCCCGAGCGACCTCGGCGTGGTGGAGGGGCTGCTCGTCGACCGGGCATTCCTCGACGACCGCGCCCGCAGCGCCCTCGAGCTCACCACCGTCGCCGAGCTCGAGTCCGCTGGACTCTCGGCGCCGCACATCGTGCAGAACATCCTCGCCGCCAGCGCACTCGCCCGGTCGCTCGGCGTCGAGCCGGAGGCGATCCACTCGGCCCTGCAGGGCTTCCACCTCGACGCTCACCGCATCCAGGTGGTCGCGCGCCACGCCGGCATCACCTGGGTCGACGACTCCAAGGCGACGAACCCGCACGCGGCAGCCTCCTCGCTGCGGGCGTACCCCGGAGCGGTGTGGGTCGTTGGCGGTGATCTGAAGGGTGTGGACATCTCCGAGCTCGTGGCCGATGCCGGGGCGTCCGCCCGCGCGGCGGTCGTGATCGGTGTGGAGCGCGGCGATGTCGTGGCGGCATTCGGGCGACACGCGCCGGCGGTGCCGGTGTTCGAGGTCGACGCTGGCGACACTGGACAGGTCATGAACCGCGTGGTGGAGATCGCCGCGGGGATCGTCGAAGACGGGGGCACCGTGCTGTTGGCCCCGGCCGCGGCGTCCTTCGACCAGTTCTCCGGCTATGCGGAACGTGGCCGCCGCTTCGCCGAGGCGGTACGTGAGTGGATCGAGCGGGGGAGCGCCGATGACGCAGGTGGCTCGCCCTCCGCGCTCTGAGTCGGGCGGCCTCGCGGCCCGGGTGTCTCTGGGGCGCCGGTTCACGCCGGTGTCGACCGAGTTCCTCCTGATCGCGTCGACCGCGCTGCTCCTCACGATCTTCGGCCTGGTGATGGTGCTGTCGGCCACCAGCGCGACCGCCGTCGCGAACGACCAGAACCCGATGGACGGCGTGCTGCGCCAGGGCGTCTTCGCCCTGCTGGGCATCCCGCTGATGTTCCTCATCAGCCGTCTGCCGATCGCCTTCCTGAAGCGCATGGCCTGGCCCGCGCTGTTCGGGGCGGTTGCCCTGCAGCTGCTGGTGTTCACGCCTCTGGGCATCGCGGACGGCGGCAACCGGAACTGGATCCAGATCGCCGGGTTCCAGATGCAGCCGTCCGAGTTCCTCAAGCTCGCGCTGGCCCTGTGGATCGCCGCGGTGCTACTGCGCAAGCAGACCATGCTGGGCACCTGGCACCACGTGTTCATCCCGGTCGTGCCGGTGGGCGCTCTCGCGATCGGGACCGTGCTGGCGGGCAAAGACCTGGGCACCGCGATGGTGATGGTCCTGATCCTGCTCGGCTGTCTGTTCTTCTCGGGCGTCAAGCTCCGGCTCTTCATCATCCCGATGATCCTCGGCGTGGTCGCGGTGCTCGCGTACGCACTGTCCAGCGAGGATCGGATGCGGCGCATCACCGCGACGTGCGACGACATGGCGCTCTACTACACCGACTGCTACCAGTCGATCCATGGCATCTGGGGCATGGCCTCTGGCGGCATCTTCGGGCTCGGCCTGGGCAACTCGCAGGAGAAGTACGGCTGGCTGCCCGCCGCGGGCAACGACTTCATCTTCGCGATCGTCGGCGAGGAGCTCGGCCTGATCGGCTGCATCGTGGTGCTGGCGCTGTTCACGTTCTTCACGGTCGGCGCGTTCCACATCATCCGCAAGACGCCGGACCCCTTCATCCGGGTCGCCGCGGGCGGCATCACGGTGTGGATCGTGGGCCAGGCGGTGCTGAACATCGGTGTGGTGATCGGTGTCTTCCCCGTGATGGGCGTGCCGCTGCCGTTCATGTCGCAGGGCGGGACGGCGCTGTTCGCGGTGCTCGTGGCCTGCGGTGTGCTGCTCGCCTTCGCCCGGACGATCCCCGTCTCTGAGAAGCAGTCAGGTGCGCGGGGTAGGGTCGCTCGGTGACCTCGTATCTTCTCGCCGGCGGTGGCACCGCCGGCCATGTCAACCCGCTGCTCGCGGTCGCCGATGCGTTGCGCGAGCGTGACCCCGAGGCCACGGTCCTGGTGCTCGGGACGGCCGAAGGCCTGGAGTCGCGGCTGGTGCCGGAGCGCGGGTACGAGCTGCTGATCGTCGACAAGGTGCCGTTCCCGCGGCGTCCGAACGCGCAGGCAGCGGCGTTTCCCGGTCGCTTCCGTCGTGCGATCGCTCAGGTGCGTCAGCACATCCGCCGTCACCGCATCGACGTGGTGGTCGGCTTCGGCGGGTATGCCTCGGCTCCCGCGTACGTGGCGGCGCGCCGCGAACGGGTGCCGTTCGTGGTGCACGAGGCGAACGCCAAGCCGGGTCTCGCGAATGTGCTCGGCGCCCGGGCTGCCGCAGGGGTGGGCGTCGCGTTCGAGGGCACACCGCTTCGCCGTGGCGAGGTCGTCGGCATGCCGCTGCGACGTGAGGTGATCGCGCTCGACCGTGCCGCGACGCGTGCCGAGGCGGCGGAGCACTTCGGCCTCGACCCCGCACGACCCGTCCTGCTCGTGTTCGGCGGTTCCCTCGGAGCCCAGCGGCTGAACGACGCGATCGCCGATTCCTGGCGCGACATCCTCGACGCCGGGTGGCAGCTGCTGCACGTGACGGGGGAGCGCAGCGACCTCGAGGATCCCCGCGTGCCTGGCTATACGATGCGCCGCTACGTGGACCGCATGGACCTCGCGTTCGCGCTGGCCGATCTGATCGTGTCGCGGTCGGGTTCGGCCACCGTGAGCGAGGTCAGTGCTCTGGGCATTCCCGCGCTCTACGTCCCGTACTCGGTGGGCAACGGCGAGCAGCGGCTCAACGCCGGCTCGGCGGTGGCAGCGGGAGCAGCCGAGCTGCTCGACGACGCCACCTTCGACGGCGACGCGGTGCGGCGGCTCGTCGTGCCCCTGCTCGGCGATCCCGAGCGTATCGCGCGCATGGCGGCGGCCGCGGAGAACGTCGGTACCAGGAACGGTACGGAGAACGTGATCCAGCTGATCGACCGTGCCCTCGGTGCGGCGTGACTCCGGCGTCCCGACCGGAACGAAAAGTAGACTGAAGCGGACATGATCAGACCCGACCTCTCCCTCCCCCTTCCCGAGACGATCACCTCCGCGCACTTCATCGGCATCGGCGGCTCCGGCATGAGCGGGCTCGCCAAGATGTTCCTCGACGCCGGCATCCGGGTGTCCGGAAGCGACCGCGCCGACAGTGACAACCTGCGTGCCCTGGCCGCCGCGGGCGCGACCGTGCACGTCGGTCACGACGCCGCGCACCTGGGCGACGCCGACACCGTGGTGCACACCGGTGCCATCTGGCCGGAGAACCCGGAGTTCGTGACGGCGAAGGAGCGCGGTCTCCACGTCATCCACCGCTCGCAGGCGCTGCACTGGCTGATCGGATCGCGACGTCTGGTGTCGGTCGCGGGGGCCCACGGCAAGACCACCTCGACCGGGATGATCGTGACCGCGCTGCGCGAGCTCGGGGCGGAACCGCACTTCGTCAACGGCGGCGTGATCGAGCAGCTCGGAGTGTCCAGCGCCACGGGAAGCGGTGACCTGTTCGTGATCGAGGCCGACGAGTCGGACGGCACGTTCCTGCTGTACGACACCGCGGTCGCGCTCATCACGAACGTCGACCCCGATCACCTGGACCACTACGGGTCGGACGAGGCCTTCCACGACGCGTTCGTGCGGTTCGCCGACGCGGCCTCGGAAGCCGTCGTGATCTCCAGCGACGACCCCGGTGCGCTGCGGGTCGGGGCGGGGCTGTCCCACCCCCACGTGCTCACGTTCGGTGAGGCGGAGGACGCGGATGTGCGCCTGACCGACATCGTCACGGACGGACCGGTCGCGGCGACTCTGGTGTACGCGGGGGAGCAGGTGCGCATGCAGCTCGCCGTCCCTGGGGCCCACAACGCGATCAATGCGACCGGTGCCGTCGCGGTGCTCGTCGCGCTCGGCTTTCCGTTCGCCGAGGCGGTGCACGCGATGGAGGGCTTCGCGGGGACCGTGCGTCGGCTCGAACGCCACGGGGAAGAGCGCGGCGTCACGGTGTACGACGACTACTCGCATCACCCGACCGAGGTCAGGGCGGCGCTGGAGGCGATGCGCACTCTCGCCGGCGACGGCCGACTGATCGCGATCCAGCAGCCGCACACGTACTCCCGCACGCAGCACATGTATCAGGAGTTCGCCGATGTGCTCGAGCGCCTGGCCGACCACACCGTGATGCTCGACGTCTACGGCGCCAGGGAGGATCCGGTTCCCGGTGTCACCGGTGAACTCGTGAGCGGTGCGTTCCACGACCCCTCGCGCGTGCACTTCGTGGCGGACTGGCAGCAGGCCGCCGACTACACGGCCTCGGTCGCGCGCGCGGGCGACGTGGTCGTCACGCTCGGCTGCGGCAACGTTTACCAGATCATCCCGCAGGTGCTGGAGTCGCTGCGTCGGACCGACGGGGCGTAGCGCATGCGCCGGCCCGCACCGCTTCCGAGCGCTCCGGATGCCCCGGAGCAGGCGCCCGCCGCGCCGGAACGGACTGCGCGTGCGCGTCGCCGTGATCCGGAGCCGCCGATCCCGCTCGTCGACGAGCCTGCGGGCGAGGCCGTGCAGGATGACGACGCGGAGCGTCCCACGTCGACGAGGGAGGTGTGGCGGGCGGCTCGCGCTCGTCGCAAGGCGCTGCGCGCGGAGATCCGCCGCTTCACGCAGCGGTCACGTCGGCGCCGGATCGTCTGGCTCAGCAGCCTGGGTGCCCTCGTGCTGCTGGTGGGCGGGAGCGTCGCGGCGGCGTACAGCCCGCTGTTCGCGGTCGAGCGGATCACGGTCGCGGGGGCGACGACGATCGATCCTGCCGTGATCGAGGCGGCGCTGAGCGACCAGGTCGGCACCCCCCTCGCGCTCGTGGACACGAGTGAGGTGAAGGCCGCTCTCCTGGCGTTCCCGCTGATCGAGACGTACTCCCTGGAGGCGCGCCCTCCGCACGACCTGACCGTGCGCATCGTCGAGCGGACGCCCATCGGGGTGATCTCGTCGTCGGCGGGCTACACGCTGGTGGATGCGGCGGGTGTGGCGCTGTCAACGACGGCGGAGCAGCCCGCGGGTCAGCCGCTCGTGGAGACCGAGGGCGGGGTGGATTCGGCCGCGTTCCGCAGCGCCGGCCTGGTGGTGCGTGCACTGCCGGAGGGGATCCGCACGGCGCTGACGGAGGTGAGGGCGTCGACCGCGGACGATGTGACGCTCACCCTCAGCACCGGCCTCACGGTCGTGTGGGGGAGTTCGGAGGAGTCGGGTTTGAAGGCGCTCGCGCTGTCGGCGGCGCTCACCGCGAACCCCGAGGCGTCGTCGATCGATGTGACCTCGCCGGACGTCGCGGTCGTCGGCTGACGGCTTTCGGCGGGAATGGGGCGACACGCCCGTGTCGCTGCGCGCGCGCGGCCGGGCGGCGCTTACCTTCGATCTGAGAGAACGCAATACCGGGAAATACTTTACACCTCTAGTTGAGGTTTAAGGTTCCCATCCAAGGCTCGACTAATCGGAGGCCGGCCATGAGCCAGAACCAGAACTACCTCGCCGTGATCAAGGTCGTCGGCGTCGGCGGTGGCGGCGTCAACGCCGTCAACCGCATGATCGAGCTCGGGCTCCGCGGAGTCGAGTTCATCGCCGTGAACACCGATGCGCAGGCGCTGCTCATGAGCGACGCCGACGTCAAGCTCGACGTCGGCCGCGAGCTCACGCGCGGTCTCGGGGCGGGTGCCGACCCGGAGGTCGGTCGCCGTGCTGCGGAAGACCACGCGGAGGAGATCGAGCAGGCGCTGACCGGCGCCGACATGGTGTTCGTCACCGCCGGAGAGGGCGGTGGCACCGGAACCGGTGGCGCGCCCGTCGTCGCCCGCATCGCCAAGTCGATCGGCGCCCTGACGATCGGTGTCGTCACCAAGCCGTTCTCGTTCGAGGGTCGCCGCCGCCAGAGCCAGGCGGAGGCCGGCGTCGCCAAGCTCAAGGAAGAGGTCGACACCCTCATCGTGGTGCCCAACGACCGCCTCCTGGAGATCAGCGACCGCGGCATCTCGATGATCGAGGCCTTCGCGACCGCCGACCAGGTGCTCCTCGCCGGTGTCCAGGGCATCACGGACCTCATCACCACCCCCGGTCTGATCAACCTCGACTTCGCCGACGTCAAGTCGGTCATGCAGGGTGCGGGATCCGCGCTCATGGGCATCGGGTCGGCGCGCGGCGCCGACCGGGCCATCAAGGCCGCCGAGCTCGCGGTCGAGTCTCCGCTGCTGGAAGCCTCGATCGAGGGTGCGCACGGCGTGCTCCTCTCGATCCAGGGTGGCTCGAACCTGGGCATCTTCGAGATCCATGACGCCGCGGACCTGGTGAAGGAGGCCGCGCACCCGGAGGCGAACATCATCTTCGGTACCGTCATCGACGACACGCTCGGCGACGAGGTGCGCGTCACGGTCATCGCCGCGGGCTTCGACGGCGGGGAGCCGTCGCTGCGCCTGGACCCGATGGTCGTCTCCCGGCCGTCCACCGCATCGCTGCCGGAGGTCGCCCTCTCGGACGAGGCCGAGAAGCCCGCGGAGACGCCCGCCACCGAGTCGGCCCCGGCACCGCAGCGCACGCCGGCCACCAGCATCGAGCCGGCATTCGCCGACGACGACATCGACATCCCCGAATTCCTGAAGTGACGGCTCCGATGGGTGCTCCGGCGCCATCGGAGCTCGCGGCGCGGCTGTCGGCGATCGACGAACGGATCGCCGACGCCGCGCGCGCGGCCGGTCGCGCACCGGAGGAGATCACCCGGATCGTCGTGACGAAGTTCCACCCGGCGGCTCTCGTGCGCGAGCTGCACGCCCTCGGCGTCTCGGCGGTGGGGGAGAACCGCCAGCAGGAGCTGACCGCGAAGGCCACGGAGCTCGCCGACCTCGACCTGCAGTGGCACTTCATCGGCCAGGGGCAGACCAACAAGGCGGGGGCCATCCGGCGCAGCGCCGACGTGGTGCACTCCGTCGACCGCGACCGCTTCGCCGACGCGTTGCATCGAGCGGCCGACGGCGACGATGTGCTCGACGTGCTCGTGCAGATCAATCTGACCGACGACCCGGGTCGCGGCGGTGTCGCACCCGACGCGGCGACCGCTCTGGCCGAGCACGTGCTGTCGCTGCCGTCGCTGCGGCTGCGCGGCGTCATGGCCGTCGCGCCGCTGGACGAGGAGCCCGCCTCCGCGTTCGCGCGGCTCCGGGGCATCGCCGACGGCATCCGCACGATCGAGCCGACGGCCACGTGGATCTCGGCCGGTATGACCGGCGACTTCGTCGAAGCCATCGCCGCCGGCGCGACACACCTGCGCATCGGTTCCGCAATCACGGGACCGCGCCCCGACCGGGGTTAACCTGTGACAAGACCAGCCCGAGACGTTCGAACCGGAGGACACGATGGGTAACCCGCTGAAGAAGACCATGGTGTATCTCGGCCTCGCCGACGAGGAAGAGGTCTACGAGGAGGAGACGCAGGCACCCGCCCGCGCCCACCGTGAGCGTGAGCGCGAGCGCGAGGAGCCGACCCCGGCCCCCGTCACGCCCCTCCGTCGTCCCGTCGCCGTCCGTCAGCCCGCAGCAGGAGCCGTGAACGAGATCCTCACCGTCCACCCGAAGCAGTACCGCGATGCGCAGCTCATCGCGGAGAACTTCCGCGAGGGCGTCCCGGTCATCATCAACCTCTCCCAGATGAGCGACGCCGACGCGCGTCGCCTCATCGACTTCGCGAGCGGTCTCTCCCTCGGCCTGTACGGCCGTATCGAGCGCGTCACCTCCAAGGTGTTCCTGCTCTCGCCGGAGAACATCGCGGTGTCCGGGCACGGGGGAATCGCGCACGCGGACGCCGAGTCCGCGGGCTTCGACCACTCCTAACCCGTGCAGCTGGTCTCGGTCCTCGCCAGCATCGTCCACCTGGTGCTGCTGCTGTACATCTTCGTGCTCTTCGCGCGGCTCATCCTGGACTACATCCCCCTGTTCAACCGGGAGTGGCGTCCGAAGGGATTCGGCCTCGTCGCCGCGGAGGCCGTCTACACGGTCACCGATCCGCCGATCCGGTTCTTCCGGCGGATCATCCCGCCGCTGCGCATCGGGCAGCTGTCGCTCGATTTCGGGTTCGCGCTCACCCTGCTGGTGGTGCTGATCCTGATGAACATCGTCCGGCTCTTCATCCGCTGACGCCGTGGCGTGTCGCGCCTCAGGGCGCCGGTGAGTTCGCCGAGCCTGGGTGTCGCGGCGTCGCGAGGCCAAGGCTCGGGGGCTATGCTGGCACCCAGGTGCGCGCCCCGGGTTCGCGCCACATCACGAACACGCCATACATCGGTACTGGCAATCGAACTCATCGAAAGAGGAGCCACCCATGGCACTTACCCCGGATGACGTCGTCACCAAGCAGTTCCAGCACGTCCGCTTCAAGGACGGCTTCGACCCGGACGAGGTCGACGACTTCCTCGACGAGATCGTCATCGAGTGGCGCAAGGCCCTCGAGGAGAATGCCGAGCTGAAGGCCAAGCTGGCCGCGTACGAGTCCGGTGCCGCGCCCGCCGCCGCCGAGACCCCCGCCCCGAAGCCGGTGGCCGCGCCCGCCGCCGAGGCCACGCCCGCCGAGCCCGCTCCGACCGGTTCTGCCACGGCGACCGCCGGGATCATCGAGCTCGCCCAGCGTCTGCACGACGAGCACGTCGCCGAGGGTGAGGCCAAGCGCAACGCGCTCATCGCGGAGGCGGAGACCGAGGTCGCTCGCATCCGCACCGAGGCCGAGGCCAAGCAGCGGGAGGAGTCGGCGCGTCTGGAGCGCGAGCGCAACACGCTCGAGGCCCGCATTACCGAGCTCCGCAACTTCGAGCGCGACTACCGTGCTCAGCTGCGCGGCTACATCGAGGGTCAGCTCCGCGACCTCGACGAGAAGTCGGCTTCCACGGACTCCACGCCCGTCTCCGCGATCGGCCTGTAAGGCGTCGCGTTGACAGGACGTCGTCCCCTTCGTCGGTCGGCGGCCGGCGCGCTCGTTGCGATTCTCGCAGCGGTCGTGCTGGCCGCCGATCAGTTTGTGAAGTACCTCACCATCGAGCACCTTCCGCTGCACGAGGTCGTCCCCGTGCTCGGGGAGTTCCTGCAGCTGTATTACATCCGCAACCCCGGAGCGGCGTTCTCGCTCGGGTCCGAGGTCACGTGGATCTTCACGATCGCCCTCGCGGTCGTCGCGGGAGTGATCGTCTGGAAGGCCTTCGGCCTGAGGTCCCGGTTGTGGGCCGTCGTCCTCGGCTGCCTGCTCGGCGGTGTGCTCGGCAACCTCAGCGACCGGCTGTTCCGCGAGCCCGGGTTCCCGGTCGGCCACGTGGTCGACATGATCTCCATGCCGTGGATGATGCCCGCGATCTTCAACGTCGCCGACATCTTCATCGTCACCGGCATGATCTCGGTGGCACTGCTGGTGGTGTTCGGCCTGCGCTTCGACGGCACCCGCGAGCGCGACCACGCGCCGGTGGAGACCGATGAGGACGCAGAGGCCGTCGCGGCCGAGCACGAGGCTGCGGTGAGTGAGAGCGACCGTGTCGTCGACGGACGCGCGTCGGCCGAGGCGGGGTCGTCGTCTCCCGAGGAGCGCTGAGCGTGGAGTCGCGCTCTCTCCCCGTCCCGGACGGGCTCGACGGCACGCGCGTCGACGCGGCCCTCGCGAAGCTGCTCGGCTTCTCGCGGACGTTCGCGGCGGAGGTCGCGGCGAGCGGCGGTGTGCGGCAGGACGGCGCGACGCTCGACAAGTCGGACCGTCTGCACGGCGGGGCCTGGCTCGAGGTGGAGTGGCAGCCCAGGGAGGCGCCGAGGATCGAGCCGATCGCGGTGCCCGAGCTGGGCATCGTGTATGACGACGACGACATCGTGGTGGTCGACAAGCCCACCGGGGTCGCCGCCCATCCCTCGCTGGGCTGGGAAGGGCCCACGGTCGTCGGGGCTCTGGCCGCCGCGGGTTTCCGGATCGCCACGAGCGGGGCTCCGGAACGGCAGGGCGTGGTGCATCGGCTCGATGTGGGCACGAGCGGGCTCATGGTCGTCGCCAAGAGCGAGAGCGCGTACACCGCGCTCAAGCGCGCGTTCAAGGAGCGGACGGTCGAGAAGATCTATCACGCGGTCGTCCAGGGACACCCCGACCCGCTCGTCGGCACGATCGACGCGCCCATCGGGCGCCACCCGAATCACTCGTGGAAGTTCGCGGTCGTGCCGGACGGCAAGCCATCGGTCACGCACTACGAGACGCTCGAGGCGTTTCCCGGAGCCTCGCTGCTGGAGATCCACCTGGAGACCGGGCGCACGCATCAGATCCGCGTGCACATGGCCGCGCATCGTCACCCCTGCGTCGGGGACCCGCTGTACGGCGCCGACCCCACGCTGTCCGCACGGCTCGGGTTGACGCGACAGTGGCTGCACGCCCACCAGCTCGCGTTCGCGCACCCGACCACCGGCGAGTGGGTGCAGTTCGAGTCGCCGTACCCGGCGGACTTCCGGCACGCGCTGGACGTGCTGCGCGGGGAGTAGCGGCTGTCCCGGGGTGCCGCGCGCGCGGTGTCGGTGGTGTGCGCCACACTGACCGCATGAGCATCGTGGTGCGCCCCGCGACCGTCTTCGACGACGTCGCGACACTGGTGGGTCCGAAGAAGCCGACGTCGAACGTCTGCTTCTGCCTCAGCTATCGGATCGGCAACAAGGAGAACGTGTCCCTGCGCGGGCAGGCTCGTGCGGATCGCGTGCGCGAGCTGTGCCACCAGGACCCGCCGCCGGGCGTCATCGCGTATCTCGACGATGAGCCCGTGGGGTGGGCGGCTCTGCATCCCCGGCGTGACACCAGCTTCGCGCGCAATCGCCTCATCCCGCACGTCGACGATCTGGACGTCTGGTCGCTGTGGTGTTTCCGCGTGCGCCCGGGATTCCGCAAGCAGGGTGTCTCGCACGCGCTGATCGACGGCGCGGTCGCGTACGCCAGGGAACGCGGGGCTCCAGCGATCGAGGGATATCCGGTCGACAACGCGGGGGAGAAGGTGAACCTCACGATGGCGTACGTGGGGACCCGGTCCCTGTTCGAGGGTGCCGGCTTCACGAAGGCTGCCGACACCGGGTCCGTGCTCGACGGGTTCCCCCGGGTGCTCATGCGTCTCGACCTGCGGTGACGGGCCGTCGTGGAGTGACCGACCGGGTGAGTGAGGACCGGGGAACGCGCGGCGGATCGGTCGTCGCCGGGGCGCCGCGACGAGTTTCGAACCGGATCGTGGTTCTGAGGCAATACATAGTGTGAGCACAGACAGCGAGATCATTCAGCGGTCGCTCGGGCAACCCCGGGCGTTCGCCGAACTGTTCGACAGACACGCCGGCGCGGTGGGTGGCTATGCCGCCCGCCGCCTCGGGATGGATGCCGGAGAGGACGTCCTCAGCGAGACGTTCCTCGTCGCCTTCGCGCGGCGGTCGTCGTTCGACACGTCCTGGGACTCCGCACTCCCGTGGTTGTACGGCATCGCGTCGCGGCTGATCAAGAAGCACAGGGCGCGCGAGGCGAAGCACCTGCGGTCGGCGGCGCAGTCGGCGGCCCGTGAGGAGCACATCGCTCACGGCGACCTCGACGGGACGATCGCCCGGCTCGACGCCGAGCTCTCGACCCGTCAGCTCGCCCCGCTGATCGCCGCGCTGTCGGCGAAAGACCGCGAGACTCTTCTGCTCTACGCCTGGGGCGACCTGAGCTACGAGGAGATCGCGCTCGCCCTCGGCGTTCCCGTGGGAACGGTGAGGTCCCGCATGAACCGGGTGCGGACACGGTTGGATCCGGCGCGCGCCCGCGGTCGGAACACGATGGTCACGGAGAAGAAGGGAGAAGTCGATGGACGTTTTCGAGCGCGTGCGTGAGGTCAACCGGGGGGCCGGCCTCAGCGAGGAGCACCTGACGTCGGCCAGGGCACGGCTTCTCACGGGGATCGACGCGGGGGTGGCGGCCGAGCGGGCACGGAGGGTGCGCCGGCCGCTGTTCCTCGTCGCCGGGGCGGTCGCGGGGGTCGCGGCTGCCACGGCCGGGGTCGTGATGCTGAGCCAGCTGACGGCACCGGAGCCGCGCGTGGAGGCCGTGCCGGTGCAGACGCTCGATCCGCGCCCGCACGGCGACCCGCTGCCGCGTCCGTCGGCGACGTCGGGGACGGGTGCGACCGAGCCGTTCCCCGGTACGACCCCGCAGGCGGGGCAGTATCTGCACGTCACCACGACGGTGGACTCTCTCCTGTATCGGGACGCGCGGGTGACGGTGTTCACCTGGCCCTGGCATCAGGACGGCCTCGCGCCGATCGGCGCGCTCCTGGTTCGGGACCACAGCGAGACGTTCGTCCCCGCTGATCGCTCGGGCGAGTGGAGGGGGAGCAACGGCCCGAACTCCCAGCGGCTGCAGTTCTTCCCCGAGGACCAGTGGCCTGCGGGGGAGCTGGCCTGGGACAACCTGTTCCCGGCGAACGACAGCGTGGGCCGATGGACGTTCACCGGGGGATTCGACACCGAGGTGGGGCCGCCCACCGGCTCGACAGAGTATTTCGCGCAGTTCCCCCGAGATCCGCAGGCGTTGCTGGAGTTCGCGAAGAGCTTCGAGCGCGGGTACGAGATGGTGCCGGAACAGGCGGACGAGGCAGCGGTCATCACGATCATGGACGCGCTCCGGTCTAATGTGGCCCCGGCCGATCTCCGCGAGGCACTGATCTCGGCCCTCGCCCTCTCCCCGCTCGTCGAGGCCACCCCGTCCGGTGGGACCGTGATCTACCGCGCACGGTTCCAGCACATCGATGCGCGGACCGACACCCTGACGGTCGATACGACGACCGGCTGGATGAGCGAGTACACGCTGCGCTACGACCGCACGGACGGTGCGGACGGCGACATGGTTCCGACCGACGTCCCCGACATCCGATACACCGCGACGGTGTCGATCGTCGACGCGATCCCCTGACAGCCACGGCGACCCGGAAACGGGCCCCGGCAACGATCTCGGTGTCGGGGCCCCGCCGTAGACTCGGAACATGGCATCCGATTCCTTCGTCCACCTGCATGTGCACAGCGAATACTCGATGCTGGACGGCGCGGCGAAGATCAATGCCATGACGCAGGCGGCGGCCGACTACGGCATGCCGGCCATCGCCGTGACCGACCACGGCAACACGTTCGCGGCGTTCGAGTTCTACCGGGCGGCTCAGGCCGCGGGCATCAAGCCGATCGTCGGGCTGGAGGCGTACGTCACCCCCGGCACGCACCGCAGCGACAAGACCCGCGTGCAGTGGGGCTCGCCCGATCAGAAGAGCGACGACGTCTCGGGGTCCGGCGCGTACACCCACATGACCATGTGGAGTCAGAGCACCGAGGGGATGCACAACCTCTTCCGGCTTAGCTCGCTGTCGAGCATGGAGGGCTACTACTTCAAGCCCCGTATGGACCGCGAGCTGCTGCAGACCTACGGCAAGGGCCTCATCGCGACGACCGGGTGCCCCTCGGGCGAGGTGCAGACGCGTCTTCGTCTCGGGCAGTACGACGCGGCGCGGGCGGCGGCGGCGGAGTTCCAGGACATCTTCGGCAAGGAGAACTACTTCGCCGAGATCATGGACCACGGCCTGTCGATCGAGCGCCGGGTGATGACCGACCTACTGCGGCTGGCCAAAGACCTGGGCATCCCGCTGGTGGCCACGAACGACTCGCACTACACGCACCAGCACGAGGCCGACGCGCACGAGGCGCTGTTGTGCGTGCAGTCGGGGTCAACGCTCGACGACCCGAACCGCTTCAAGTTCGACGGCGACGGGTACTACATCAAGACCGCGGCCGAGATGCGGCAGCTGTTCCGCGATCACCCGGAGGCGTGCGACAACACGCTGCTGATCGCCGAGCGCTGCGAGGTGGAGTTCAACACCTCCGCCAACTACATGCCCCGCTTCCCCGTGCCGGACGGCGAGACCGAAGACAGCTGGCTCATCAAGGAGGTCGAGAAGGGCCTCCACTACCGCTACCCGAGCGGTATCCCCGACCGGGTGCGCAAGCAGGCGGAGTACGAGACCGGCATCATCCTGCAGATGGGGTTCCCTGGCTACTTCCTCGTCGTCGCCGACTTCATCAACTGGGCCAAGGACAACGGCATCCGCGTCGGTCCCGGCCGAGGCTCCGGTGCCGGATCGATGGTGGCGTACGCGATGCGGATCACCGACCTCGACCCCCTGGAGCACGGTCTCATCTTCGAGCGCTTCCTCAACCCGGACCGCGTCTCGATGCCCGACTTCGACGTCGACTTCGACGACCGCCGCCGTGGCGAGGTCATCGAGTACGTGACGGAGAAGTACGGCTCCGAGCGCGTGGCGCAGATCGTGACCTACGGCACGATCAAGTCCAAGCAGGCGCTCAAGGATGCCGGTCGCGTGCTCGGGTTCCCGTTCAGCATGGGGGAGCGTCTGACCAAGGCCATGCCCCCCGCCGTCATGGGCAAGGACATGCCCCTCGACGGCATGTTCGACTCCGCGCACCCGCGCTACAAGGAGGCGAGCGAGTTCCGGGCGCTGATCGAGACCGACCCCGAGGCGAAGACGGTGTTCGATCGCGCGCTCGGGCTCGAGGGCCTCAAGCGCCAGTGGGGCGTGCACGCTGCCGGTGTGATCATGTCGTCGGAGCCGCTGCTCGACATCATCCCCATCATGCGCCGCGAGCAGGACGGGCAGATCGTCACGCAGTTCGACTACCCGTCGTGCGAGACGCTCGGCCTGATCAAGATGGACTTCCTGGGGTTGCGCAACCTCACGATCATCTCGGACGCGCTCGACAACATCCGCATGAACCGAGGCGAGGAGCTCGACCTCGAGCACCTCGGACTCGACGACCCTGCGGTGTACGAGCTCCTCGCGCGCGGCGACACGCTGGGCGTGTTCCAGCTCGACAGCCCTCCGCTGCGGTCGCTCATGCGCCTGATGAAGCCGGACAACTTCGGTGACATCTCGGCCCTCATCGCACTGTACCGCCCGGGCCCGATGGGCGCGAACTCGCACACGAACTACGCGCTGCGCAAGAACGGCCAGCAGCAGATCACGCCGATCCACCCGGAGCTCGAGGAACCCCTGGCCGAGATCCTGGAGGAGTCCTACGGCCTCATCATCTACCAGGAGCAGGTGATGGCCATCGCGCAGAAGGTCGCCGGGTTCAGCCTCGGTCAGGCCGACATCCTCCGTCGCGCGATGGGCAAGAAGAAGAAGTCCGAGCTGGACAAGCAGTACGAGGGCTTCGCCGGCGGTATGAAGGAGCGCGGCTTCGGCGAGGGCGCGATCAAGGCGCTGTGGGACATCCTCCTGCCCTTCTCCGACTACGCGTTCAACAAAGCGCACTCCGCCGCGTATGGTCTCGTGTCCTACTGGACCGCGTACCTGAAGGCGCACTACCCGGCCGAGTACATGGCGGCGCTGCTGACGAGCGTCGGCGACTCGAAGGACAAGATGGCGCTGTACCTAAACGAGTGCCGCCGCATGGGTATCCGGGTGCTGCCGCCCGACGTCTCGGAGTCGATCAACTTCTTCGCCGCCGTCGGCGACGACATCCGCTTCGGTCTGGGAGCGGTGCGCAACGTGGGCACCAACGTCGTCGACGGGATCGTGCAGGCCAGGAAGGATGAGCGCTTCACGTCGTTCCACCACTTCCTCGACAAGGTCCCGCTGCATGTCGCCAACAAGCGCACCGTGGAGTCGCTCATCAAGGCGGGCGCGTTCGACTCGATGGGCGACACGAGGCGTGCGCTGCTGGAGGTGCACGAGGACGCCGTGGAGGCCGCGGTCGACCGGAAGCGCAACGAGGCTCAGGGCGCGATCGGGTTCGACTTCGACAGCCTGTACGACGGGCTGGAGGAGGTCGCGCCGGCCAAGGTCCCCGCCCGACCCGAGTGGATCAAGAAGGACAAGCTGGCGTTCGAGCGGGAGATGCTCGGGCTGTACGTGTCCGACCATCCGCTCGCGGGCCTCGAGGTGCCTTTGGCGAAGCACGCGTCGATCTCGATCCATGACCTCAACAACTCGGAGGACCTGCAGGACGGCGACCAGGTGACGGTCGCGGGCCTGGTCACGAGCGTGCAGCACCGGGTGGCGAAGGCCAGCGGAAACCCGTACGGCATGATCACGGTCGAGGACTTCAACGGCGAGGTCACCGTGATGTTCATGGGCAAGACGTACACGGAGTTCCAGCACACCCTCCAGCAGGACGCGATCCTGGCCGTGCGGGGGAGGGTGTCGCGCCGCGACGACGGCCTCAACCTGCATGCCCAGTCGGCCTTCGCACCCGATGTGGGCTCGTTCGACGCCGCAGGCCCGCTGTCGCTCGTGCTCGCGGAGCAGCGCGCCACCGAGCGCGTGATGCACGAGCTTGCCGAGGTGCTGCGACGGCACAACGGCGAGACCGAGGTGCTGCTTCGGGTGCACCGCGGCGGGACGGCGAAGGTGTTCGAGGTCCCGATGCCGGTGAAGGTGTCGGCCGACCTCTTCGGCGACCTCAAGTCACTGCTCGGCCCGACCTGTCTGGGGTGAACGGGTAGGATCGGGAGCCGTCGACAGCACCGCCACGGCCAGAGTGCGCCGGTGATGAAAGGACCACTATGAGCACGGAACTTCCCGAGCCGGATGCCGGCGACGCGGTGTTCAGCGACGAGGACGGCGTCCTCTATGACGACGAAGTGACCCCGGAGTACGGCATCCTCGGCTTCACGCTGCGTGAGCTGTTGATCGTCGGCGTCTGGCTGGTGTCGTTCCTCGTCTCCTTCTTCCCCCTCAGCGGCGGCGTCTCGCTGTGGGGCATCGGCATCCAGTGGATCCTGCCGATCGGCGTCCCGACGGTGGCCGTGTTCCTGCTGGTGCTGCGCCGGTTCTCTCCCGACGGCATCCGCCGCGTGGGCTCGTTGGGCATCGATCAGTTCGCCTCCGTTGCCTTCGTCGTATCCGCGTGCGTGTGGGCGGGCAACCTCTGGCTGGCGGTGTCCGCCGCGATCGCCACGGGTCAGTGGGGTCTGCCGTGGAACGCGCTCGTGCAGGTCATCACGTCGGTGGCGCTGGTCGTCCTGACCGTTTTCGCACCGCTGATCCCGGGGCTGCGTGAAGACTTCCAGGGTCGGCTGGTGACTCTCGCGCACCGGAACGCGAATCCCGTCCGGCCGGTGATCGCCCGTCCGCGCCCGGAGTCGACGTCCGGAGAGACTCAGGACGAGGCGGCGGTGGGGTCGCCGGAGGAGTCCGACACGGACGCGGTCATCGACACCGGACCCCCCACCAGCCCGGACACCGCAACCGACGCCGTCACCGACGTGGTACCCGATGCGGTCGATGGCGATCGGCGTCACGCCGACACCGACTCGTACCCGGCCGACTACTCGGACCGGATCCCGCTCACTGCGCACGCGTCGGGCGGAGGCACGGGGACGATACCCGTGGCCGACGAGGAGGAGTACACGCCGAGCTACTCTCGGCGTTCCCGGGCCGAGCAGCCCGAGATCGTCTCCGACACCGGGAGCATCGAGTCGCTCCTCGGCACGACCGCTCGAGAGGAGACAGGAGCGGTCGATGTCCCCGACGATGCCACGGCCGTCAATCCGATCGTCGCGGACGAGCAGGACGACGACGTCGAGGCCACGATCCCCCGCCAGTACACGGAGGCGGCGCAACCGTTCTGGATCCTGGCGCCCACCGAGCGCGATGTGCACGACGAGCGCGGCGAGCCGATCTTCCGGGTGGGGCCGACCGCGTGGGCGCTGGTGATCGAGGATCGCGGAGGGGCCTACGTCGTTCGCCATGACGACGGCCGCATCGGATACCTCCACGACATCACCGACATCACGAAGGGCTGACATGCGCACGATCGATCTGCGGGGGCGCGAGCTCTCGCCCGCGGACATGCTCGCGGCCGTCCCCCGCGCCACGCAGGCGCGCGCGGAGGCGCTCGACACCGCAGCACGCCTCGTCGAGGAGGTGCGGGAGCGCGGTGAGGGTGCGCTGCGAGAGCAGGCGGAGCGGTTCGACCGGGTCGTCGGGCACGAGGTTCGCGTGCCTGAGGCGCACATGACGCAGGCCCTCGACTCGCTCGATCCGGCAGTGCGGGCGGCGCTCGACGAGGCGATCCAGCGCGTGCGCCTGGCCTCAGCCGCTCAGGTCCCGGCCTCGCAGGTCACGACCATCGGCGCGGGTGCCACGATCACTCAGCGGTGGCAGCCCGTGCACAGGGTCGGTGTCTACATCCCCGGCGGAAAGGCCGTCTACCCGTCGAGCGTCGTCATGAATGTCGTCCCCGCGCAGGTCGCCGGGGTGCAGCAGATCGCCCTGGCCTCGCCGCCGCAGGCGGATCAGGACGGTCGTGTCCACCCGACGATCCTGGCGGCCGCGGCTCTGCTCGGAGTGACCGAGGTGTACGCCATGGGAGGTGCGGGAGCGATCGGTGCCTTCGCGCACGGTGTCCCCGGTCTCGGCCTCGATCCCGTCGATGTGGTGTCGGGCCCCGGCAACAACTACGTCGCCTCGGCCAAGCGGGCCGTGGCGGGTGTCGTCGGAACGGACTCCGAGGCTGGAGCGACCGAGATCCTCGTGGTCGCGGATTCCACCGCCGATCCGCGTCTCGTCGCCGCCGACCTGGTCAGCCAGGCCGAGCACGACGAGCAGGCGTCGGCCGTGCTCGTCACCGATGCGGAGGGACTCGCGGACCGGGTCGTCGCCGAGGTCGAGCGGCTCACCGCGGCGACGCGCCACAGCGCACGTGTCGCTGCCGCGTTGGCTGGTCCGCAGTCCGCGGTCGTCCTGGTCGACGACCGCGCGATGGCGGTGGCGTTCAGCAACGCGTACGCGCCGGAGCACCTGGAACTGCACCTGTCCGACGCCGAGCAGGCAGCGGCGGCGTTCACCAGCGCCGGCGCGGTGTTCGTGGGCGACCACACCCCGGTGAGCCTCGGCGACTACATGGCGGGGAGCAACCACGTGCTGCCGACCGGCGGCCAGGCGCGCTACGCACCGGGCCTCGGCGCCTATACCTTCCTCCGTCCGCAGCAGGTCGTCTCCTACGATCGCGCCGCCCTGGCCGCGGTTCGCGAGGGGGTCGTCGCCCTGGCGAACAGCGAAGCGCTGCCCGCGCACGGTGAGGCGATCGAGGCGCGGTTCACCGCGTAGGATCGGTCAGATGCACTGCCCCTTCTGCCGTCACCCCGACTCCAGGGTCATCGATTCCCGCACCAGCGACGACGGACTCTCGATCCGCCGTCGCCGACAGTGTCCGGAGTGCGGAGGACGGTTCTCGACGACGGAGACGGCCAGCCTGAACGTGATCAAGCGCTCGGGCGTGATGGAGCCGTTCAGCCGGGAGAAAGTGATCTCCGGCGTGCGAAAGGCCTGTCAGGGGCGTCCGGTGACGGAGGCCGACCTGGCGATCCTCGCGCAGCGCGTGGAAGAGGCGGTGCGTCAGACCGGGGTGTCCCAGCTCGATACCAACGAGATCGGCCTGGCAATCCTGGGTCCGCTGCGTGAGCTCGATGAGGTCGCGTTCCTTCGATTCGCGAGCGTCTATCAGGCGTTCGACTCTCTGGAGGACTTCGAGGCGGCCATCGGCGATCTCCGCGCCGACCACGCGAAGGCGGAGGCGGGCGACCGGTAATCTGGCAGGGATGTATCCCCTCCTCTTCCGCGCCGTCCTGTCGCGCTTCGATCCCGAGTTCGCCCACCACGCCGGCATGGCCGTCATCCGTGCCGTCGGTGTCCCGCCGCTGTCCTGGGCGACCCGCGCGATGACCAGGCCGGATCCGTCACTGCGTGTGGAGGCGCTGGGTCTCACGTTCCCGTCGCCGTTCGGTATCGCCGCGGGCTTCGACAAGAACGCGGTCGGCGTACGAGGTCTCGCCGCGCTCGGCTTCGGACACGTCGAGGTGGGCACGATCACGGCGATCCCGCAGGACGGGAATCCGAAGCCGCGGCTCTTCCGCCTGATCGCCGACCGTGCCGTGATCAACCGGATGGGCTTCAACAACAGGGGAGCGGACGCCGCGGCCCGTCGTCTGGCCCGGCTCCGGCGGGGCGCGCCGGACACGGTCATCGGGGTCAACATCGGCAAGAGCCGCGTGGTCGATGTCGAGGACGCGACCGCCGACTACGTCGCGTCAGCCACCCGGCTCGCGCCTCTCGCCGACTACCTCGCGGTGAACGTCTCCTCTCCGAACACTCCCGGCCTTCGCGGGCTTCAGGCGGTGGAGACGCTGGCGCCACTGCTGCGCGCCGTCCGCGACGCTTCGGGCTCGACCCCGCTGCTGGTCAAGATCGCGCCCGACCTCGCCGACGATGAGATCACCGCGATCGCGCAGCTCGCCGTTTCGGAGGGACTAGCGGGGATCATTGCCCACAACACCACGATCAGCAGGGACGGGCTCGTCACCGATGCCGCGACGGTCGAGGCTGCGGGTGCCGGCGGGCTCTCCGGTGCTCCCCTCAAGCGGCGCTCTCTCGAGGTGTTGAGGGTCGTCCGTTCCGCGGTGCCCGAGGACTTCTGCGTGATCGCGGTTGGCGGAGTGGAGACAGCCGCCGACGTGCAGGAGCGTCTGGACGCTGGAGCGACCCTGGTGCAGGGGTATACGGCGTTCCTCTACCGCGGCCCGTTCTGGGGTCGCGAGATCAACCGCGGGCTGGTCAGTCGGGGTACTGCCCGCGCTTGACCTGCGGCTTCGGCAGGCGCATGAACCGCATCTGCAGTGCGCGCATGCCGGCGTACCATCCGAGGCCCTTCTCGACGCGGTCGGCGCCGAACTTCGCGGCCGCCTTGCGCTTGACCCGAAGGCCGAGCAGGATCATGCCGCCGATCGCGATGACGAGGTACGCCATCATGAACAGGTACGCGTAGAACGAGATCATGAGGTTCGTCGGCAGGAGTGACGCCAGGATCACCAGCACCATGACGCCCATGACGAACTCCGCCGGGTGCCAGCCCGCGTCGACGTAGTCGCGCACCCAGCGCCGCTGCGGGCCCTTGTCGCGCACCGGGAGGTACTTCTCCTCACCGGCGGCCATCCCCGCCTGGGCGCGTGCGCGCCGCTCGTTCAGCTCGGCCCGGGCGGCCGCCTTCGCCTCCTTGGTGTTGGCCACCAGCGGCCGACGTCGGGCGGCCTCCTGCTCGGCGCGGGTCGGCGTGGCGCGCCCCTTGCCGACGGCGGGCGTCTGCGGGGCGTCGTCGTTCGTCGAAGGGGAGACGGGGGTAGTGGCCACGGGTTTCCTCGGTTCGCTGAAGATGGTCACCTTAAGATTACTCGCATGACCTCACCTGCACTTCCCAGCGAGTCCGACGCCGCCGTCCTCGAGGCCGTGGCCACCGGCATCCCGTCCGCGCTGTCCGATCTGGGGCACCTGGTCCGCATCCCCGGCATGGCCTGGCCCGCGTTCGATCAGACGCAGCTGGAGCGCAGTGCGGACGCCGTCGCGACGCTGGCCAGGGACACGGGGGTGTTCGACGAGGTGCGTGTGCTGCGTGCCGCGATCCCGGGCACCGATGAGCACGGGCAGCCCGCGGTGCTCGCGACCCGCGCTGCTCGCAACGGCAAGCCGACGATCCTCCTCTACGCCCACCACGATGTGCAGCCCCCCGGCGACGACGCCCTCTGGGAGACCCCGCCGTTCGAGCCGACGGTGCGCGACGGCCGCCTCTACGGACGCGGGGCCGCCGACGACAAGGCGGGGATCATGGCCCACATCGGTGCGGTCCGCGCGGTGTCGTCGGTTCTCGGTGCCGACCTCGACCTCGGGATCGCGATGTTCATCGAGGGGGAGGAGGAGTACGGCTCCCGCTCGTTCGCCCAGTTCCTCGCCGACAACAAAGACGCCCTCCGCGCCGACGCCATCGTCGTGGCCGACTCCGGCAACTGGGATTCGGTGACGCCCGGGCTCACCGTGTCGCTCCGGGGGAACGCCCGGTTCACGATGAAGGTCCGCACGCTCGACCACGCGTCCCACTCGGGGATGTTCGGTGGCGCGGTGCCCGACGCGATGATGGCCACCGTCCGGCTGCTCTCGACGCTCTGGAACGCCGACGGATCGGTCGCCGTCGAGGGTATGACGAGCCGCGAGGCGGAGACGCCGGAGTACGCGGAGGCGACCCTGCGCGACGAAGCGGGTCTCCTTCCCGGCACGATGCCGATCGGCGACGGGACGATTCTGAGCCGCATCTGGAACAAGCCGTCGGTGACCGTCATCGGCATCGACGCGACGAGCGTTTCGGCCGCGTCGAACACGCTGCTGCCGGAGGTCACCGTCGTGATCAGCGCGCGGGTGGCACCCGGGCAGACGGGGCAGGAGGCATATGACGCTCTGGAGCGGCATCTGCGTGCCCACGCCCCGTTCGGTGCCGAACTGTCGTTCTCCGACGTCGACCTGGGCAACCCGTTCCTCGTCGACACCAGCGGCTGGGCGGTCTCGCTCACCCGCGACGCGATGCGCGACGGCTACGGCGTGGCGCCGGTCGACCTGGGAGTCGGCGGGTCCATCCCGTTCATCGCCGACCTCGTCCGCGAGTTCCCCGACGCGCAGATCCTCGTGACGGGAGTGGAAGACCCGCATTCCCGCGCGCACAGCCCGAACGAGTCGCTGCACCTGGACACCTTTCGTCATGCGGTCGCGACCGAGGCCCTGCTGCTGGCACGGATGAACGCCGTCGAGCTCTGAGCCCGTCGCGGGAAGCGGCGGTAGAATCGTCACAGAAGCCGTGTATCGCGGCCCGTCCCAAGGAGTGACATGACCGACACCACCCTGTCCGCAGAGACCACCCGCGCACACGGCGTCAGCCTGACGGACGCCGCGGCCACCAAGGTCAAGAACCTTCTGGAGCAGGAGGGCCGTGACGACCTGCGTCTGCGCGTGGCCGTTCAGCCCGGCGGGTGCTCCGGCCTGATCTACCAGCTCTACTTCGACGAGCGCTTCCTCGAGGGCGACGAGACGGTCGACTTCGACGGCGTCGAGGTCATCGTCGACAACATGAGCGTCCCGTACCTCGACGGCGCGTCGATCGACTTCAAGGACACGATCTCCGAGCAGGGCTTCACGATCGACAACCCGAACGCCGCGGGAAGCTGCGCCTGTGGAGACAGCTTCCACTGATCTGCGGATTTCCGGACCACGGCCGTCGTCACCTCGCGTGACGGCGGCCGTTTCGCGTGCGGAACCTGCGTGGATGGCATGAATCGGGTGTGAGGTTGCTCTAGACTTGAACGTGCCCTGTCCGCAATCTGAAAGGTGCATCGTGCCCTCGAAACGCCGCCTTCGTTGGGCCGCACTCCCTGTGGGAGTCGTGGCAGCTGTGGCTCTGGCGGGATGTACTCCCACCGAGCTGAACGGCTTTCTTCCGGGCTTCGTGGAGGGTGGCCCGGCAGCGACCAACCAGACGGAGCGCGTGTCGTCGCTCTGGGTGAACTCCTGGATCGTTCTTCTCGCCGTCGGCGTCATCACCTGGAGCCTCATGGCGTGGGCCGCGATCGCGTACCGCCGGCGCAAGGGGCAGACCGGTCTCCCGGTGCAGATGCGCTACAACATGCCGATCGAGATCTTCTACACGATCGTGCCGCTCATCCTCGTGCTGGGCATGTTCTTCTTCACGGCGCGCGACCAGACCGAGATCGAGACCAAGTGGGACAACCCCGACGTCGAGATCACCGCGATCGCCAAGCAGTGGGCGTGGGACTTCCAGTACAACGGCGACACCGAAGACGACACGGTCTGGACGATGGGCATCCAGGCCCAGCCCGATGCCGAGGGCAACATCGACAAGGCCGAGCTCCCGACGCTGGTGCTCCCCGTCGACAAGAAGGTCACGATCAACCTTCAGTCTCGCGATGTGATCCACTCCTTCTGGATCATCGACTTCCTGTACAAGAAGGACATGTTCATCGGCAAGGACAACTCCTGGTCCTTCATCCCGACGCGCGAGGGCGAGTACGCCGGCAAGTGCGCCGAGCTCTGCGGTGAGTACCACTCGATGATGCTGTTCAACGTGAAGGTCGTCTCCCAGGAGGAGTACGACGCCTACCTCGAGTCGCTCGAGGAGAAGGGCAACACGGGCGACATCACCGACGCGTACGACCGTCTCTCGAACCTCCCCGGCACCTCCGGGAAGACCGACACCGAGGAAGGAGAGGAGTAAGTCATGTCGACCACTGAAGCTCCTCGCACCGACGAGGCACCCCGCTCCCGTCCCACCACTCTGCCCGCACGTCAGGCGGCTCTCATGAGCTCCTCGCGTGTGGAGCAGAAGGGCAACATCGTCGTCAAGTGGATCACCTCCACCGACCACAAGACCATCGGGTACATGTACCTGATCGCGTCTGTGCTGTTCTTCCTCCTCGGCGGCGTGATGGCCCTGGTCATCCGCGCCGAGCTCTTCGCGCCGGGCATGCAGATCATCCCGACGAAGGAGCAGTACAACCAGCTGTTCACGATGCACGGCACGATCATGCTGCTGATGTTCGCGACGCCGCTGTTCGCCGGTTTCGCCAACGCGATCCTGCCGCTGCAGATCGGTGCGCCCGACGTCGCCTTCCCGCGTCTCAACGCCTTCGCGTTCTGGCTGTTCCTCTTCGGGTCGACGATCGCCGTCGCCGGCTTCCTCACCCCGCAGGGTGCCGCCTCCTTCGGCTGGTTCGCCTATCAGCCGCTGGCCAACGCCTCGTTCTCGCCGGGTGCCGGTGGAAACCTCTGGATGCTCGGTCTGGGCATCTCCGGCTTCGGAACGATTCTCGGTGCGGTGAACTTCATCACCACGATCATCACGATGCGTGCCCCGGGTATGACCATGTGGCGCATGCCGATCTTCTCGTGGAACACGCTGATCACCAGCCTGCTCATCCTGATGGCGTTCCCGGTGCTCGCGGCCGCGATCTTCGCCGCCGCCGCCGACCGCGTCCTCGGCGCTCACGTCTACGACCCGGCCAACGGCGGTGTGCTCCTGTGGCAGCACCTGTTCTGGTTCTTCGGCCACCCCGAGGTCTACATCATCGCGCTGCCGTTCTTCGGTATCGTCTCGGAGATCTTCCCGGTCTTCAGCCGGAAGCCGATCTTCGGCTACAAGACGCTGGTGTACGCGACGATCGCGATCGCCGCGCTATCGGTCGCGGTGTGGGCGCACCACATGTACGTCACCGGTTCTGTGCTGCTGCCGTTCTTCGCGCTGATGACGATGCTCATCGCCGTCCCGACCGGCGTGAAGATCTTCAACTGGATCGGCACGCTCTGGCGAGGGTCGGTCACGTTCGAGACGCCGATGGTCTTCGCGCTCGGCTTCCTGGTGTCGTTCGTCTTCGGTGGTCTGACCGGTGTCATCCTCGCGGCCCCGCCGCTGGACTTCCACCTCAGCGACTCGTACTTCGTGGTGGCGCACTTCCACTACGTGGTGTTCGGCACGGTCGTGTTCGCGATGTTCGCGGGCTTCTACTTCTGGTGGCCTAAGTGGACGGGACGCATGCTCAACGAGCGTCTGGGCTACGTGCACTTCTGGATGCTGTTCGTCGGCTTCCACATGACCTTCCTGATCCAGCACTGGCTGGGTGTGGACGGCATGGTGCGTCGCTACGCGGACTACTCGGCGGCCGATGGCTGGACCTGGCAGAACCAGGTCTCCACGATCGGCGCGATCATCCTCGGCGCCTCGATGCTGCCGTTCTTCCTGAACGTCTGGATCACCGCGCGCAAGGCGCCCAAGGTGACGGTGAACGACCCGTGGGGTTACGGCGCCTCGCTCGAGTGGGCGACCTCGTGCCCGCCGCCGCGGCACAACTTCACGTCGATCCCGCGTATCCGCAGCGAGCGTCCCGCGTTCGACCTGAACCACCCGGAGGCGGCCGAGTTCGCGACCACCGCACCCGGCGAGCGAGAGGGCCACTGAGTCATGCGCGATAACGTCATCATCTGGTGGGTCCTGACCGCGTTCTTCGCCCTTGTGGGCGTCGTCTACACGGGCTGGAACATCCTCGCCCACCCCGGCCTGCCGCTCGTGAATCAGATCGAGTGGGTCGGCACCGTGGCGCTGTTCTTCTCCGCCTTCATGGGAGCGATGGTCGCGTTCTACCTCGACCGCACCCACAAGGCGCAGAACGGTGAGCTGCCGGAAGACATCCTGACCTCCGACATCGACGACGGTGACCCCGAGCTCGGAGAGTTCAGCCCGTGGTCGTGGTGGCCGCTCGTGCTCGCCGCTTCGGCCGGTGTGTTCGTTGTCGGGCTCGCGGTGGGGCACTTCCTCCTGCCGATCGGTCTCGCGATCTTCGTGGTCGCGATCGTCGGCTGGGTCTACGAGTACTACCGCGGGAACTTCGCCCGCTGAGCGCTGTACCTGCGAAAGGCCCCCCGGATCGTTCCGGGGGGCCTTTCCCGTGTGTGTGAGTGCGGCGTTCAGGCGCGCGTGCGGATCCGTGGAATCCCGGTGAGGGGATCGACGGGGCGGTGGTGCACGCCATCGGCATCTTCGACCGGGTATCCCTCTCGCACCCAGTACTCGAATCCGCCGATCATCTCGCGGACCCGATACCCGAGGCTGGCGAACTCGGCCGCGCCCCGCGTACCGCCGTTGCAGCCGGGGCTCCAGCAGTACACGACGACCTCGGCGTCGGGGGAGATCTCCTGCGGCGCCCGGGCGGCGATCTCACTGTGGTGCATGTGAACCGCGCCCGTCACGCGCCCCTGGGTCCACGCCTCCGAGGACCGGACATCGATCACGACGAGCTGTTCGCCCGCGGTGCGCGCGGCGTGCACGTCGGCGGGATCCGTTTCATAGGCGAGCTTGGCGGCGAAGTAGTCGGAGCGCGAGATCATGTCTCCACGCTAGTTCCCGCTCTGGCCGCGTGGCGCAGTGAGACGGACGTCGGTCGTGCGGATTCTGCCGTTGGCCCCCGCTGTCAGTGGCCCCCGCCGTCAGTGGCGCCGCGTCATCTGCACGCGTGTCCCGTATGCGTCCAGCCCGAGGGCGTGCTCGATGCTCACGAGGGACTCGAGGAACGGCGTATCGGGAGTGCTCACGGCGAACCCGCACGTGGCGTAGAACGGGGCGTTCCAGGGAACCTCGGCGTAGGTGCGCAGGGTGATGCGCTGATTCCTCCGTCGAACGCTCTCGTCCAGCGCGGCATGCACCAGCTGCCGACCGATACCCCGGCGACCATGATCAGGGTGGACCGACAGTTGCTCAAGGTGCCCGTCTCCGTCGATCTGCAGGACGTGGGCGAAGCCGACGACGGTGAGCGCAGATCGGGCAGTCTGCGCGGCACGGCGCGAATCGACCGCCTCGGCGACCAGGACGTAGCCGTCATGCGCGGCGCGCTCGGCCGCCGTTGCCGGGGGCGGCCAGTCCTGCGCGCGGAAGCGTTCGACCAGGAGACGATCGGCCGCGAGCTCGATCTCCTCCAGAGCAGCGATGTCCTGCGGCTCCGCCGGCCGGATACGCACGCGTGTCATAGCGACGCCGCCGAGCCGATGACCGCGGGGGTGCTCCGTGTCGTTTCGTCCTGGGCCGCGTGCCCCATGTCCAGCGTGATCGGGAACATGTCGGTCGTGGCCGATGCAGGGGTCGATGGGTTCGGCATGGACCGCGTGCGAGACGCGAACCAGGGGTGCACGTCACGGGTTCCATGTCCAACGATATGGATGTCGGTACGGGCTTCGGCGATGGGCTCAGCAGCGCCGGCGTGAGTGCCGTCAGGGGGAGCGGCGGGGGCAAGGGGCCCGGCGGCGGCGGGGGGACCGGCGAGGGGTCCAGGAGCGACGACGTGGGTGCTGCCGGTGGGAGCTGCGGCTGTAGAGGCGGCGGTGACGGGTCCTCCGGCGTCGTTGAGATCGTCGAGGAATAGGGATCCAGCAGCGCCGTGGGGACCGGCGAGGGGGCCAGCAGCGCCGTGGGGGCCGGCGGCAGACTCAGCGGCGAGATGGAGCGCGCGTCGGGGCGAAAGCGCGCGCGAGCGAGCTGACCGAGCACTGGATGACATGAAGTGATCCTCTCATCGGTGAGACGACGAAGGCCCCGTCCGACGGGACGGGGCCTTCAGCGGGGGAGTGGCGACTACTCGTCGTCCTCCGACTTCTTCTTGCGCGGACGCTTCACGGGCTCGGTCGAGATCACCGTGCTGGGCGTGTTCGGCGTCTCGTCGACGTGAGTCTCGTCGACGGTGAGCGGGGCGTCGGGGAAGCCGGCGCGCTCGTGAGCGCCCTGGATCTCCGCGGCCTCGGCCGCCTCGTTGTCCGCCGTGACGTGGTGCTGATGTGCATCGGCGGCGTCAACCTCGGCCTGCGTGAGCGGAGCCAGACGGTCCTCGAAGAACCAGCGCGACATCGCCGAACGAAGGTTCTCCGTCCACGGGATGCGGCCCTTGGCGTTCGGGCGCACCACGAGGGGCTCGTAGCCGTCGATGTCGATGAGCTTCCAGCGGTCGTACTTGTCGACCGGCTGGTGCACCTCGATGTACTCGCCACCGGGGAGGCGGACGATGCGGCCCGACTCGAAGCCGTGCAGCACGATCTCGCGGTCCTTCTTCTGCAGCGCGATGCAGATGCGCTTGGTGACGAAGTAGCCGATGATCGGGCCGAGGAACAGCAGCACCTGGAGCGTGTGGATCACGCCCTCCATCGTGAGCATGAAGTGCGTGGCGATGAGGTCGGACGATGCCGCCGCCCACAGCACGGCGTAGAAGATGACGCCCGCGACACCGATCGCCGTGCGCGTGGCCGCGTTGCGGGGACGCTGGGCGATGTGGTGCTCGCGCTTGTCGCCCGTGACCCACGCCTCGATGAACGGGTAGATCGCCACGATCACGATGAACAGGCCGAGCACTGCGACCGGAGCCAGGATGCCGAACGACCACGTGTGGTTCAGGAACACGATGTCCCAGTTCGACGGGGCGAGGCGCAGCGCACCGTCCGCGAACCCGATGTACCAGTCGGGCTGCGTACCCGCCGAGACGGGGGACGGGTCGTACGGGCCGTAGTTCCAGATCGGGTTGATCTGGAAGAACGTCGCGATCAGCACGATGGTGCCGAAGACGATGAACAGGTAGCCGCCCATCTTGGACATGTACACCGGCATCATCGGGTAGCCCACGACGTTGTCGTTCGAGCGGCCGGGGCCGGCGAACTGCGTGTGCTTGTTGATGACCATGAGCATCAGGTGCAGGACGATGAAGGCGATCACCAGCATCGGGAGCAGCAGGATGTGCAGGGTGTAGAGACGGCCGACGATGTCGGTGCCGGGGAACTCGCCGCCGAAGAGGAGGAACGAGGTCCAGGTGCCGATCAGGGGCAGGCCCTTGATCATGCCGTCGATGATGCGCAGGCCGTTGCCCGAGAGCAGGTCGTCGGGGAGCGAGTAGCCGGTGAAGCCCTCGGCCATCGCCAGGATGAACAGCAGGAAGCCGATCACCCAGTTCAGCTCGCGCGGCTTGCGGAACGCGCCGGTGAAGAACACCCGCAGCATGTGCACGCCGATACCCGCGATGAAGACCAGCGCAGCCCAGTGGTGGATCTGGCGGACCAGGAGCCCACCGCGCAGGTCGAACGAGATGTGCAGCGTCGACTCGAGAGCCGAGGACATCGCGATTCCGCGCATGGGAGCGTATGCGCCCGTGTAGTGCGTCTCGACCATCGAGGCCTGGAAGAAGAACGTCAGGAAGGTTCCGGAGAGGAACACGACGACGAAGCTCCACAGGGCGATCTCACCGAGCATGAACGACCAGTGGTCGGGGAAGATCTTGCGACCGAGCTCCTTGACGAAGCCGGAGAGGCTGGTGCGCTCATCGATGTAGTTCGATGCGGCGCCGACGAAGCGGCCGCCGAGAGGCGCCTTGGTGTCCTTCTCGTCCTTGGACAGCGTTGCGGTGCTCAATGGCGCTCCCAGAAGCTCGGGCCGACGGGTTCGGTGAAGTCGCTGCGTGCGATGAGGTAGCCCTCGTCATCCACGGTGATGGGCAGCTGCGGAAGCGGACGGGCGGCCGGTCCGAAGATGACCTTCGCGTGGTCGGTGACGTCGAACTGCGACTGGTGGCACGGGCACAGCAGGTGGTGCGTCTGCTGCTCGTACAGAGCCACCGGGCAGCCGACGTGGGTGCAGACCTTGGAGTAGGCCACGATGCCGTCGTACGACCAGTCCTTGCGGTCCTCGGCCTCGATCAGCTGCTCGGGCCGCAGCCGCATCATCAGCACGATGGCCTTGGCCTTCTCCTCGAGGTAGCCCTCGTCGTGGCCGAGTTCGGCGAGGTCCTCGGGGATGACGTGGAAGGCAGAGCCGAGCGTGACGTCGGCGGCGCGGATCGGCGTACCGTCGGGGTCGCGCACCAGGCGCATCCCCTTGTCCCACATCGTGTGCTTCAGCAGCGCCACCGGGTCGCCCTTGGTCGGGTCGTCCGGCGTGGAATGCGGTGCGAGACCGCGGAACAGCGTGACTCCGGGGATGATCGACGCCACGATCGCCGCGAACAGCGAGTTGCGGATCATGGTGCGGCGGCCGAATCCGGACTCCTCGTTGGCGTCGGCGAACGCCTTGATGGCGGCCTCGCGCGTCGAGTCCTTGCCCCGCGTGGGGTGGCGCAGCTCGACGTGCTCCTTGTCGGACATGAGCGCCTTCGACCAGTGGATCGCGCCGATGCCGAGGGCGAGCAGCGCGAGAGCGATGCCCAGACCGATGAAGAGGTTGTTCTGCCGGATGTCGATGAGCGCGCCGCTCTCGATCGGGAACAGCATGTAGGCGGCGACCGCCCAGATGCTGCCGGCGAGCGACAGGTAGAACAGCGTGTAGACGGTACGGACCGCAGCCTTCTCAGCGCGCGGGTCCTTATCGGTCATCCGCTCGCGGTGCGGCGGCAGCCCGGGGTTCTGCACGGGATCGCTGACTGCGACACCCAGCCCCGGAGAGGGCTGGTAGGCCCTGTCAAGAGCCTGCGAGTCGTCGTCGTGTGCCATGGTGCTCCTCGTACGTTCCTCTTCGATGAATATGCGTCAGTTGGACTTCGCCGTGATCCACACGGTGATGGCGACCAGAGCGCCGATACCGAAGATCCACACGAACAGGCCCTCGGAAACCGGGCCGAGCGACCCCAGCGAGAAGCCACCGATCTGCACCGACTGCTGCTGGAAGAGCAGGGCCGAGATGATGTCGCGCTTGTCCTCGTCGGACAGGTTCATGTCGCCGAAGACCGGCATGTTCTGCGGGCCGGTGACCATGGCGGCATAGATGTGCAGCGCGCTGGTCTCGGTGATCGCGGGGGCGTACTTGCCCTCGGTCAGAGCACCACCGGCGGCCGCGACGTTGTGGCACATCGCGCAGTTGACGCGGAAGAGCTCGGCACCGTGCGCGACGTCTCCCTCGCCGTCCAGGATGCGGTCGGACGGGAACGTCGGACCGGGGGCCTCGGACTGCACGTAGGCCGACATCGCGAGGATCTGCTCCTCGGTGAACTGCGGCTCCTTCTGCGGTGCCTGCGGGCCCTGCATCTGCAGCGGCATGCGGCCGGTCGACACCTGGAACTCCACAGCCAGCTCGCCGACGCCGTAGAGGCTCGGTCCGTTGGGGGTGCCCTGCAGGTCGAGGCCGTGACAGGTGGCGCAGTTCGCCTGGAACAGCTTCTCGCCGTCTTCCACCGTCAACTGCGTCGCCGCGCTAGGGGCGTCGTTGGCCGCGAAGGCGGCGGACGCTCCTGCGTACACGGCGCCCGTGATCATCAGTCCAGCTCCGATGAGCGCGGCCGCCGCCAGTGGGCTGCGACGACCGCTCGAACGGCGCTTCTTCTCTCGTGCCATCTCGGGGATCAGCTCCGCTCTTATTTCAGGAAGTAGATAACGAAGAACAGCACGATCCAGACGACGTCGACGAAGTGCCAGTAGTAAGACACCACGATCGAGGACGTCGCCTCCTTGTGCCGGAAGTTCTTGACGGCGTACGCGCGGCCGATGACGAGGAGGAACGCGACGAGACCGCCGGTGACGTGCAGGGCGTGGAAGCCGGTCGTCAGGTAGAAGGCCGAGGCGTACGAGTCGGCCTGGATGGGCATGCCCTCCGCAACCAGCTGCGCGTACTCCCAGACCTGGCCGGAGACGAAGATCGCGCCGAGGGCGAAGGTGAGGAAGAACCACTCGACCATGCCCCAGCCGAACAGACGACGGCGACCGGCGCCGTTCTTCTGGCCCTTCGCGATGCGGTAGGGCTGGAGGTCCTCGGCTGCGAACACGCCCATCTGGCACGTGAACGACGAGAGCACGAGGATCGCCGTGTTGACGGCCGCGAACGGCACGTTCAGAAGCTCGGTACGGTCGGCCCAGAGCTCGGGTGAAGTGCTGCGGAGCGTGAAGTAGATCGCGAAGAGTCCCGCGAAGAACATCACCTCGCTGCCGAGCCACACAATGGTGCCGACAGCTACCGGGTTGGGCCGCTTGATCGTTCTCGCCGCCGGGGCATACGTCGCTGAGGTCGTCACCCCTCCATTATGGCCGATCCGCGGACGTGATTCTTGCACCCACGGCCGTCGAATCCCTCGTGGGTGACTTAGGGGACCCTAAGAGATCACTGCGAATCATCGGTGAATCCGCGGGAAACGGCGGTCGCGGTACCTCTGCGCGGAAGCGCGGATCGATCTGCACGTTTTCTCCGCGCCGATAGGATCGCACACATGGCTGAATCCCTGACCTGGTCCGATGTGCTCACCACCCTTCTGGAGCGTCGGGACCTCAGCGTCTGGGAATCCACCTGGGCGATGCGCCAGATCATGTCGGGCTCGGTCACCGAGGCGCAGCTCGCGGGGTTCCTCATCGCACTCAGGGCCAAGGGGGAGACCATCGACGAGATCGTCGGCTTCCGGGACGCGATCCTCGAGGCGGCCGTTCCTCTCCCGGTCTCGCCGGACGTTCTCGACATCGTCGGAACGGGCGGCGACCGCGTCGGGACCGTCAACGTGTCCACGACCGCGGCCATCATCATCGGCGCCACCGGAGTCCCTGTCGTCAAGCACGGCAATCGCGCTGCGAGCTCGGCATCCGGCTCCTCCGACGTGCTCGGCGCGCTCGGCCTGGAGCTCTCGCTGGACCCCGCTGCCGTGGCCTCGATCCTCGACCGGACCGGGATCACCTTCGCGTGGGCCGGGGCGTTCCATCCCGGTTTCAAGCACGCGGGAGCTGTGCGCGCGCAGCTCGGCGTTCCGACCGTGTTCAACATGCTCGGCCCGCTCTGCAACCCCGCACGAGCCGAAGCGAACGCGGTGGGGGTGGCGCAGATGGAGCGGGTCCCGCTCATCACCGGCGTCTTCCGCACCCGCGGCGCCACCGCCCTCGTGTTCCGCGGAGACGACGGGCTGGACGAGCTCACCACGACCGGTCACAGTCGCATCTGGGAGGTGACCAGAGGCGACATCCACGAGCACGACCTGGATCCGCGCGACCTCGGCATCCCGCTCGCCGACCTCGCCGACCTGATCGGCGGCTCGCCCGAGCACAACGCGGACGTGCTGCGACGCACGCTCGCGGGTGAGACCGGGCCCGTGCGTGACATCGTGCTGCTCAACGCCGCGGCCGGGATCGTCGCGTTCGAGCTCTCGCAGGACGCCACGCAGGTGCAGCGGCCGATCCTGGAGCGTCTGCGTGAGGGATACGCTCGCGCGTCCGCGGCGGTGGACGACGGGCGGGCCCTCGCGAAGCTCGACGCGTGGATCGGTGCGAGCCGCGAACTGGCCGCCGTCGAGGAGTGACCATGGAGCCCGTCGACGCCCTCCTCGAGATCGCCTCGCTGCTCGAGCGCGAGCGGGCATCGCGGTATCGGGCGAAGGCGTTCCGGCAGGCAGCCGCCACGTTCGAGGATCTCCCCGAGGACGTGCGGAACGACCCCACCCGGCTTCGCGCCGCACGGGGGATCGGGGAGTCGACGTTCGCCGTGATCCGCCAGGCCCAGGAGGGCCGCATCCCCGAGTACCTCGTGGAGCTGCGCGGCGAGGTCGAACCCGAGCGGGTCTCGGAGCTGCGGGGCCGACTGCGCGGCGACCTGCATGCCCACACCGACTGGTCGGACGGCACCACATCCATCGAGGTGATGGCCGCCGCCGCTCGAGCCCAGGGGCACGAGTACCAGGCGATCACCGATCACTCGCCGCGTCTGCGGGTGGCGCGTGGCCTCTCCGCCGAACGGCTGCGGGAGCAGATGCCGCTCGTGCGGGCGCAGTCCGGCGACGGTTTCACGCTGCTCGCGGGCATCGAGGTGGACATCCTCGAAGACGGGTCTCTCGACCAGGACGACGATCTCCTCCGGGAACTCGACATCGTGGTCGCCTCCGTGCACTCGAAGCTGCGCATGGACGCCAGGCCCATGACCGCGCGCATGATCGCCGCCGTCTCGCATCCACGCGTCAATGTGCTCGGCCACTGCACAGGCCGGCTCGTGCAGGGCGACCGGGGGACGCGCCCGCCGTCGGCCTTTGACGCTGCGGCGGTTTTCGCCGCCTGTGCCGAGAACGGCGTGGCCGTGGAGATCAACTCGCGACCGGAGCGACAGGATCCACCCGACGAGTTGATCGCGATCGCTTTGGAAGCCGGGTGTCTCTTCTCGATCGACTCCGACGCCCACGCGCCGGGACAGCTCTCACTGCTGGACTACGGCGCCGAACGCGCCGAGCGTGCGGGAGTGCCCGCGTCGCGCATCGTCACCACCTGGGGTCTGTCCCGCCTGCTCGCCTGGGCGGAGTGACGCTCACTCCTCGGTCGCTGCGCGTCCGGCCTCCGTCACCGCGGTGACCGCCCGCGTCATCGAGCCGCCGAGGTTCCACCTCTCCGCCAGTGCCGTCGCCGTCGTGACCTCGCTCTCCGACAGGGCACGGAGGGGGACGTCCGGTGTGGCGATCGGGAGATCCGTCGCCACGGCCACGACGGTCGGTGCGACATCGAGGTAGGTCGTCGCTGCGAGGATCTTGGCGCGCACCCCTGCGCTCATGCCCTCACCCGCCTCCGCCGCCTCCCGGATCCCCACCAGGTCGCCGTGCACCCCCAGCAGCGTGGCCGCCGTCTTCTCGCCCACCCCGGCGACGCCGGGGAGGCCGTCGGACGCATCCCCTCGCATCGTGGCGAAGTCGGCATACTGCGACGGGAGCACCCCGTACTTGGCGACGACGGTGGCGTCGGTGACCACCTCGAGGTTGCTCATGCCGCGCGCCGTATAGATGACCCGGACGTCGGCGGCGTCGTCGACGAGCTGGAAGAGGTCGCGATCGCCCGTCACGATGTCGACCGGCATGGATGCGTGCGTCGCCAGGGTGCCGATCACGTCGTCGGCCTCGTGCTCGGCCACACCGACGATCGGGATCCCGATGGCGGCGAGGGTCTCGCGGATGAGCGGGATCTGCGCCTCGAGGGGATCGGGCACCTCCTCGACGTCCGGCGCACCGGCCACGACCTCCACCACGCGGTGCGTCTTGTAGCTCGGGATCAGGTCGACGCGCCACTGCGGCCGCCAGTCGTCGTCCCAGCAGGCGACCACGTGCGTCGGCTGATACAGGGTGATGAGCTTCGCGACGATGTCGAGCAGTCCGCGCGCGGCGTTGATGGGGGAGCCGTCCGGGGCGGTCACCTTGTCGGGCACGCCGTAGAAGGCGCGGAAGTACAGACTGGCGGTGTCGAGCAGCATGAGGCGTTCGGCGCGGGGCATGGCTTCAGGGTAGAGCGTGCGTGCGCACGGGTCAGCAGCCGGGGGCGGTGGGTTGCTCGGTGCACGTGTGACGGACGAGCGCTGTGGTGGCCTCATAGATGCGGATGGCCTGGCCGGGCCCGGGGATGGTGAGCTCGCCGGGGAGGGGCACCCAGCCGCTGCCGGTGTCGAGCTCGGCGGTGTAGTGGACGGCGGTGGTGGCGGTGTAGGTGCCGCGGGCGCGGTACACGTGGCTGGTGGGGGTGGGGGTGAGCTGGGATTGACGGAGCGCGGCCCACGGGTGTCCCGGCGTCGTGGTGGATGCGGTCGTGCCGTCGCCGTAAACGAAGTCGTAGCGGACCGGGGTGAAGCGCACGGTGATGGGCGTGCCCAGGAGAGTGCCGGTGCGGGCCGGAGGGGCGGTGGGGGTGAGGAAGTTCGTGGGGAGTCCGGCGACGCCGATGTTGGACGGCTCGGCGCTGGTGGCGGCCGGGTCCGGCGCGAACTGGGCGACATCGGTGATCGTGAGCGCGGGACCCGGGGCAGCAGGCCGGGGTGCGGGAGGAGTCTGAGGCGCCGTGGCGCGGCATCGTTCGTCGGCTATTCCCGCGCACACGTCGGTCTGACGGTTCTGGTCCGGGCGGGGGTAGCGGCGGGGCGTGCCCGTGTGGCGTGCGTCGGGGGTGGCGTCGACGGGGGATGAGCGAGTTTCCGTCGCCGTGATGGACAAGTTCGAATCGTTCTGTTGCACCGCGCACTGGCCCGCGATGGCGAGAGTCTTTGCGCAGGGGGTCGCGTTGGCCAACGCTACGTCCGGCGCGCTGTACACAACTGAGAACGTCGCCAGGAGGCTGACGACGGCGACGCTCACTGTTCTGAACATTGATCTGCGGCGGCTTCCTCTTCGTGATCGATGAGCAGGTCGCCCACGTCTGCACTCATCTGGACGGTTTGAGCGAGAACGGGTGGACGCTCGGTGGACGTAACATCCGTTCCTTCCACGCTGACCAGCCTTGCGCGCGACACATCCAGACACACCAGTGCAGTGAGAAGCGTTCTGGCCGGTTTCACATCCGCGTCCAGCCCGATGAAGTCGGTCACGCTGACATCTCCGACCAACTGGAGACCCTTCGATCGCAGATAGTCCTCTGCTGCCAGCTCCGCTTCCAGCGCCTCTCCTCGAAGGAACCGCTGAGGCTTCGCCGAGAGGTCGCCGTTTCGACGGTCGTTTCCGGCGTCGTTGTAGGCGCGATACGTCGCTTCAGCGGCGGCGAATGCGTCGTCCTTGGAAGAAAAGGGGGGAGTAGGTGAGGGGGCGGCTTGCGGGGCAGATGTGCACGCAGCGAGCAGCAAGGAGGTGGCGGCAAGGAGGACAAGACACGGCGAGGCGGTGCGGATGGTGGATGACGGGATCACCCGGTCACGGTACGGGGAATGCGGGGTCGGGCGTCGCGGTTGTCCACAGGGGAGCGGCGAACTCTCCGCTCGCGGGCGGATCGCTTCTTCTGATAGCCTGAATCGTCACTCGTGGCGTGCATGCGCATGCCCAGGTGCCGAACAATCACAATCCAACCGCTGTGAAGCATGCTGTCGGCCGTGCGCGGCCGCGCTTCCAGCCCGAGTATCCATTCAACAAGGACAACCCACTACATGACTACCGCAACGACCGCCCCGGCCACCAAGCAGGTCGCCATCAACGACATCGGATCTGCTGAGGACTTCCTGGCCGCGGTCGAGAAGACCCTGAAGTTCTTCAACGACGGCGACATCATCGAGGGCACGATCGTCAAGATCGACCGCGATGAGGTCCTCCTCGATGTCGGCTACAAGACCGAGGGCGTCATCCCCTCGCGCGAGCTCTCGATCAAGCACGACGTCGACCCCAACGAGGTCGTCGCCGTCGGCGACCAGGTCGAGGCCCTCGTTCTCCAGAAGGAGGACAAGGAAGGCCGCCTGATCCTCTCCAAGAAGCGCGCCCAGTACGAGCGCGCCTGGGGAGACGTCGAGAAGATCAAGGAGAACGACGGCGTCGTCACCGGTACGGTCATCGAGGTCGTCAAGGGTGGACTCATCGTCGACATCGGCCTCCGTGGCTTCCTCCCGGCGTCGCTCATCGAGCTGCGCCGCGTGCGCGACCTCACGCCGTACCTCGGCCAGGAGATCGAGGCGAAGATCCTCGAGCTCGACAAGAACCGCAACAACGTCGTCCTCAGCCGCCGCGCGCTGCTCGAGCAGACGCAGTCGGAGTCGCGCACCACGTTCCTGAACAACCTGCACAAGGGTCAGGTCCGCAAGGGTGTCGTCTCGTCGATCGTCAACTTCGGTGCGTTCGTCGACCTGGGCGGCGTGGACGGTCTCGTGCACGTCTCCGAGCTGTCCTGGAAGCACATCGAGCACGCCTCCGAGGTCGTCGAGGTGGGCCAGGAGGTCACCGTCGAGATCCTCGAGGTCGACCTCGACCGCGAGCGCGTCTCCCTGTCGCTGAAGGCGACGCAGGAGGACCCGTGGCAGGTCTTCGCCCGCACCCACGCGATCGGTCAGGTCACGCCGGGTAAGGTCACCAAGCTCGTCCCGTTCGGTGCGTTCGTGCGCGTCGCAGACGGCATCGAGGGCCTCGTCCACATCTCCGAGCTCTCCAGCAAGCACGTCGAGCTGGCCGAGCAGGTCGTGTCGGTCGGCGAAGAGGTCTTCGTCAAGGTCATCGACATCGACCTCGAGCGTCGCCGCATCTCGCTGTCGCTGAAGCAGGCCAACGAGTCGGTCGACCCCAACGGTACCGAGTTCGACCCGGCCCTGTACGGCATGCTCGCCGAGTACGACGAGAACGGCGAGTACAAGTACCCGGAGGGCTTCGACGCCGAGACCGGTGCGTGGAAGGAAGGCTTCGACGCCCAGCGCGAGGCATGGGAGCAGGAGTACGCTGCGGCCCAGGCTCGCTGGGAGGCGCACAAGGCTCAGGTCGCCAAGGCGGCCGAGGCCGAGGCTGCGGCCGGCGACGACTTCGGTGGCCAGTCCTTCTCGAGCGAGTCGGCCGGTGCCGGCACGCTCGCCGATGACGAGGCTCTCGCCGCTCTGCGCGAGAAGCTCTCGGGCGGCAACTCCTAAGCAACATTCCGAGAAGGGCCGTCACCCCGCCTCACGGCGGGTGTGGCGGCCCTTTTCGCGTACCGGATTCGGTGGCGATCCGCTGCGTGACGGAACATTACGACCGCATTCGTAACACAAGAGCCGCTCCGCCAGCATGGGCCTATGACCGCCCTGCTGCCCGCGTCGCGCACCGCCGACGTCACGACGACCGCAGCGACGGCGCAGGACGTGCGACTCGACGCCGTCGAACGGTCCTTCCCGATCGCACGAGGCACCCGCCGGGTGCTGCGCGGCATCGACCTGGACATCCGCGCGGGGGAGATCGTCGCCGTCGTCGGACCCTCCGGGTGCGGCAAGTCGACTCTCCTGCGTCTCGTGGGCGGACTCGATGCGCCGAGCCGCGGCAGCATCCGCATCGGGGGCACCGCGGTCGCCGACGTGGACGAGCGCACCGCGGTCGCCTTCCAGGAGCCGCGGCTGCTGCCCTGGCGGACGATCGCACAGAACGTCGAGCTCGGCCTGCCGCGAGGCACCGGGCGTCGAGCGGGACGCGCGCGCGTGCAGGAGCTGCTGCACCTGGTGGGACTCGACCATGCCGCCGATCAGCGCCCGCGTGAGGTTTCCGGGGGCATGGCGCAGCGGGCGTCGCTCGCGCGAGCCCTCGCCCGCAACCCCTCCGTGCTGCTGCTCGACGAGCCCTTCGGCGCGCTCGACGCCCTCACGCGCCTGCGCATGCACGACCTGCTGCTGAAGATCCACGCAGCCGAGCCCACCACCGTGCTCCTCGTGACGCACGACGTGGAAGAGGCCCTCTACCTCGCCGACCGCGTGCTGCTGCTGCGCACCCTCGGCGACCACGACCACGACCACGCCTCCGTCGCCCGCACGATCGAGGTGCCGGGAGCCCGACCCCGCGACCGCGCCGACCGCGGCCTCGCCGACCTGCGCGCCGACCTCCTCGAGGGACTCGGCGTCGACACCCACCACCGCAGCACCGAGGAGACCCGATGAGCACCATCACCCGCCGAATCATCCCCGCGATCGCGATCGCCGGGACGATGATGCTCGTCGCGACCGGCTGCGTCGCGGGCGAGAATGCGACCGCCGACACCGACACGGACACCGCACCGGCGGCCGACGCCGAGTGGTCGTCCGACACCCTCTCCATCGACTTCGCCACCTACAACCCGCTCAGCCTCGTCGTGCGCGACCAGGGGATCCTGGAGGACATCCTGGGCGACGACGTGACGGTCGAGTGGGTGCAGTCCGCCGGCTCCAACAAGGCGAACGAGCTGCTCCGCTCCGGTTCTGTCGATGTCGGCTCGACCGCGGGATCCGCGGCGCTGCTCGCCCGCGCCAACGGCTCGCCCATCCAGGTAATCGACATCTTCTCGCAGCCGGAGTGGTCGGCGATCGTCGTCGGACCAGACAGCGACATCACCTCGGTCGAAGACCTGAAGGGCGCCTCGGTCGCGGCCACCAAGGGCACCGACCCCTACTTCTTCCTGCTGCAGGCGCTGGACGAGGCGGGCCTCTCCCTGTCCGACGTCGAGGTGCAGAACCTGCAGCACGCCGACGGTCGCGCCGCGCTCGACGGCGGCTCGGTGGACGCGTGGGCCGGGCTCGACCCCATCATGGCGGCCGCCGAGGTCGAGTCGGGGGACACGCTCGTCTACCGCAACGTCGACTTCAACACCTACGGCTTCCTCAACGCCACGGAGGACTTCCTCACCGAGCACCCCGACCTCGCCCAGGCCGTCGTCGACGCCTACGAGCAGGCGCGCGAGTGGGCTCTGCAGAACCCCGAGGAGACGGCGGCGCTGCTCGCGGAGGTCGCGGGCATCGACGTCGAGGTCGCCACCACCGTGATCCAGGAGCGCTCGAACCTCGACGTGAGCGGCATCCCCGGAGACGACCAGCTCGCGGTGCTCGAGAAGATCGCGCCCGTGCTCGCCGAGTCCGGAGACGTGCAGGGAGGCCAGGCGTCGGTCGACAAGGCGCTCTCGTCGATCGTGAACGACACGTTCGCGAAGAAGGCGGTCGGGGACGAGTGACCGATCTCGACCAGCGGGTGATCGTCCCGGCGGACTCGCGGGATGCGCTCGACGTCGCGAAGGGCGAGCACCGGCGTCCGGCCGGCGCGGGGCACGGGTGGAACCGCCCGGCCGTGCGGGTCATCGCCGGGCTCGTGCTGCCGCTGCTGATCCTCGGCGCCTGGCAGTACGTGACCGCGACCGGGATCGTGCCGCCCTACCGGCTGCCCGCACCCGCCTCGGTCGTGACGGCCGGTGTCGAACTCGCACAGCGCGGAGAACTGTGGACGCACATCGCGATCTCCGTGCAGCGCGTGCTGCTCGGCTTCGCGATCGGCTCGGTGATCGGTCTCGCGGTCGCCGGGATCGTCGGTCTCTCGCGCCTCGGCGACGTGCTGCTGAGTCCCACGCTCGCCGCGCTGCGGGCCGTGCCCTCGCTCGCCTGGGTGCCGCTGCTCATCCTGTGGATGCAGATCGGCGAGGAGTCGAAGGTCACCCTGATCGCGATCGGTGCCTTCTTCCCCGTGTACACCACCGTCGCCTCGGCCCTGCGACACGTCGATCCGCAGCTGGTCGAGGCCGGCCGCTCCTTCAGCCTTCGCGGATGGTCGCTGTTCCGGGTGGTGCAGCTGCCCGCCGTGATCCCCTCCGTCGTGTCCGGACTGCGGCTCGCCCTGGCTCAGGCGTGGCTGTTCCTCGTCGCCGCGGAGCTCATCGCGTCGTCGATGGGGCTCGGCTTCCTGCTGACCGACTCGCAGAACAGCGGACGCGTGGATCGGATCCTGCTGTCGATCGTGCTGCTGGCCCTGCTCGGCACCCTCACCAACGGGGTGCTCGCGCTGGTCGAGAAGTACCTGCTGCGGCGATGGACGTGACCGCGACCGAGGCCCGGCTGCACGAGACGCGCGTCTACCCGCCGTCACCGCTGTTCCCGGACGCCAACGTGACCGCCGAGGCCTATGCCAGGGCGGCCGCCGACCCCACCGCGTTCTGGGAGGAAGCCGCACGGCGGCTGGAGTGGTCTGCACCGTGGCACACCGCGCACGAGTGGGAGCCCCCGATCGACGGGCGCGTTCCCGCCGCGCGGTGGTTCGTCGGCGGACGGCTCAACGTGGCCGTGAACTGCCTCGACCGCCATGTCGCCGCGGGCCGCGGAGACCGGGTCGCACTGCACTTCGAGGGCGAGCCCGGCGACCGGGAGTCGGTGACGTACGCCGAGCTGCTGCGCCGGGTGTCCCGCGCCGCGAACGCCCTCACGGCGCTCGGCATCGGCGCGGGCGACCGGGTCGTGATCTACCTGCCGGTGCTCGTGGAGACGGTGGTGGTCACCCTGGCGTGTGCGCGCATCGGCGCCGTCCACTCGCTCGTGTTCGGCGGGTTCTCGGCGGAGGCCGTGCGCTTCCGGCTCGAGGACACCGGCGCGAAGCTCCTCGTCACCAGCGACGGGCAGTTCCGGCGCGGCGCCGCGACCGAGGTCAAATCCACCGCGGACCGCGCGGCAGCGGGCCTGGACACCCTGGAGCACGTCCTCGTGCTGCGCCGCACGGGCCAGGACGTGCCGTGGACCGAGGGCAGAGACGTGTGGTGGCACGACGTGGTCGACACGGCCTCGCCGGTCCACGACGCGGAGGCGTTCGACGCGGAGCATCCGCTCTTCGTGATCTACACCTCCGGCACGACCGGGAAGCCCAAGGGGCTGGTGCACACGTCCGGCGGCTACCTGACGCACGCGAGCTGGGCGCACTGGGCGCATTTCGACGCGAAGCCGGACGACGTGCACTGGTGCACGGCCGACCTGGCCTGGGTCACCGCGCACACGTACGAGATCTACGGACCGCTGTCGAACGGTCTGACGCAGGTGATCTACGAGGGCACGCCGGACGCCCCGCATCGAGAGCGGCACCTCGAGATCATCGAACGGTACGGCGTCACGGTGTACTACACGGCCCCGACGCTCATCCGCACGTTCATGACCTGGTTCGGCGCGGACCTCCCCGCGGGTCACGACCTGTCCTCGCTGCGTCTGCTGGGCACGGTCGGCGAGGCGATCAACCCGGAGGCCTGGGTGTGGTTCCGCCGCGCCTTCGGCCGCGATGAGCTGCCCGTGATCGACACGTGGTGGCAGTCGGAGACGGGGGCCGCGATGATCGCGCCGCTGCCGGGGGTGACGGCGCTCAAGCCGGGTTCCGCCTCGGTCCCGCTGCCCGGCATCGACGTGGCCGTGGTGGACGAGCACGGCGACGAGGTCGCCGCCGGTCAGTCCGGCACACTGGTGGTCCGGCGCCCGTGGCCCGGCATGGCGCGGACGGTGTGGGGCAACCCGCAGCGCTATCGCGACGCGTACTGGTCGGCGTACGCGGGCCGGGGCGAACACGGCGGCTACTACGTCGCGGGTGACGGAGCCACGAGGGATGCGGACGGGTACATCTGGATCCTCGGCCGGCTCGACGACGTCGTGAACGTGTCGGGTCACCGGCTCTCCACGATCGAGATCGAATCAGCCCTCGTGGCCCACGACACCGTCGGCGAGGCGGGCTCGGCCGGAGTGCCGGACGCCGTCACCGGACAGGCCGTCGTGGCGTACGTGACCCCGTCCGGCCGGGCAGAGGTCGAACCGGCCGCGCTGCGCGAGCAGGTCGCACGGGCGATCGGCCCGGTCGCGAAGCCCCGACACATCGTCGTCGTGCCTGATCTGCCGAAGACCCGCTCCGGCAAGATCATGCGCCGACTGCTGGCAGAGTTGTGGGAGGCCGAGCACGACCGTCGAGCCGGTCGAGTGCCCCGCCCCCTCGGGGACACCACCTCGCTGCAGAACCCGTGGGCCGTCGACGACATCGCCGACGTGCTCTCCGCCGCCGAACTGAGGACATCATGACGGAAGAACATCGCTTCGGGTTCCGCACCAGGGCCCTGCACGCCGGCGGCACGCCGGACGCATCGACGGGCGCACGGGCGGTTCCGATCTACCAGACCACGTCGTTCGTGTTCGACGACGCGGCGGACGCCGGAAACCTGTTCGCTCTGCAGAAGTACGGCAACATCTACTCGCGCATAGGCAACCCCACGGTCGCCGCGCTCGAGGAGCGCCTGGCCTCGCTGGAGGGCGGCATCGGGGCCGTCGCGACCGCCTCGGGCATGAGCGCGGAGTTCCTCACCTTCGCGGCCCTCGTCGGGGCCGGGGACCACGTCGTCGCCGCGGCACAGCTCTACGGCGGCACGGTGACGCAGCTCGACGTGACCCTGCGCCGCTTCGGCGTCGAGACCACGTTCGTCGCCTCGACCGACCCTGTCGACTTCGCCGCGGCGATCCGTCCGGAGACGAAGGTCGTGTACGTCGAGATGATCGGCAACCCCTCCGGCGAGATCGCCGATATCGAGGGTCTCGCCGCGGTCGCCCATGCGGCGGGCGTCCCGCTCGTCGTGGACGCGACGCTCGCCACGCCCTACCTGGCGCGTCCGCTCGAGCACGGTGCGGACATCGTGATCCACTCGGTCACCAAGTTCCTCGGCGGCCACGGCACCACCCTCGGCGGTGTCGTGATCGAGAAGGGCACCTTCGACTGGGGCAACGGGAAGTTCCCGCAGATGACGGAGCCCGTCGCGTCGTACGGCGGCATCCGGTGGTGGGACAACTTCGGCGAGTACGGCTTCCTCACCAAGCTCCGCTCCGAGCAGCTGCGCGACATCGGGCCGGCGCTGAGCCCGCAGTCGGCGTTCACCCTGCTGCAGGGCATCGAGACGCTGCCGCAGCGCATCGATGCGCATCTGGCCAACGCCCGGGTCGTCGCGGACTGGCTGGCATCCGACCCGCGGGTCGCCTACGTCACGTGGGCGGGTCTGGAGGATCATCCGCATCACGAGCGTGCGGCGAAGTACCTCCCGCTCGGTCCCGGCTCCGTGTTCGCGTTCGGGGTGGCCGCGGACGACGGGCGTGCCGCGGGGGAGAAGCTGATCGAGAACCTGCAGCTCGCGTCGCACCTGGCGAACATCGGCGACGCCAGGACCCTGGTGATCCACCCGGCCTCGACCACGCACCGCCAGCTCACCGAGGAGCAGCTCGTGGACGCCGGGGTGCGTCCCGATCTGATCCGCATCTCGGTCGGGCTGGAAGACGCGGACGACATCCTCTGGGACCTGGATCAGGCCCTCACCATCGCGACGGGAGTCACCCGATGAGCGCCACGACCTCGACCGGCGACGCCTGCGCTCTTCCGGCGGCGCCCGCGGACGGGCAGAGCTGCGCCCTTCCCGCGGCCGCGCCCGCCCCTGGTCGCACGTGGACGGGGCCCACGCAGCAGGAGCGATTCGCGCTGCTCCGCAGGGCGAGGACCATCGCGATCGTCGGAGCGTCGAACAACCCGGCACGGGCGTCGTTCTTCGTCGCGACCTACCTGCTGTCCAGCACGGCCTACGACGTGTACCTGGTGAACCCGCGCGAGACCGAGATCCTCGGACAGCCCGTCTACGCCTCCCTCGCGGACCTTCCCGTGCGGCCGGACATCGTGGACGTGTTCCGTCGCCACGACGACCTGCCGGGCGTGGCGCGGGAGGCGATCGACGCGGGGGCCTCGACCCTGTGGCTCCAGCTCGGGTCGTGGAACGAGGAGGCCGCCACGATCGCCGAGGCCGCGGGGCTCGCGGTGGTGATGGACCGGTGCATCAAGATCGAGCACGCACGCTTCCACGGCGGACTGCATCTCGCGGGATTCGACACCGGCGTGATCAGCTCGCGACGGCAGTTGCTCGCGCGCTGAGGCCCGTGGTGGGGAACCTAGACTGACGTCATGCCCCTCATCGCCCTCACCGGTGGCATCGCCTCCGGGAAGTCGACCATCGCCCGTCGTCTCGCGGAGCACGGAGCGATCATCGTGGATGCGGACGCGATCGTGCGCGACGTGCAGGCGCCCGGGTCGCCGGTGCTGGAGCGGATCGCCGAGGTGTTCGGCCCGGAGGTCATCGCGGAGGACGGCTCCCTGGATCGGCCGGCGCTGGGCGCGCGGGTGTTCGGCGACCCGGAGCAGCTGGCGCAGCTGAACTCGATCGTGCACCCCGCCGTGCGCGACGAGTCGCAGCGCCGCTTCACGGACGCGCTCGCCGCCGATCCGCACGCGGTGGTGGTGTACGACGTGCCGTTGCTGGTGGAGGCGAGGGTCGACGACCCGTGGGACCTGATCGTGGTCGCGCATGCCCCGGCGGAGGAGCGTCTGCGTCGGCTGGTCGAGCTGCGGGGCATGGACGAGGCTGCCGCCCGCGAGCGCATCGGCGCGCAGGTGTCCGACGAGAAGCGTCTGGCGATCGCCGACGTGGTGATCGAGACCGGCGGCGCTCTCGCCGAGACGGTCGCGCAGGCCGACGCGCTGTGGGAGCGCCTCCGCACCGGCTGACCGACCGGACGTTCAGCATTTCTCCAGGTGCGCAGAACGTCGCCGATATTCTGGAAGGGCGTGGGGACGCACCAGGGGATGGTCTGCTGGGGGAGAGCTTTTTTCCGCGCGCTGGGGAGTGGAAGAAGTGACTCAGTCGAGCCATGGCATCTCGCGTCGGACTCTAATCAAGGGAGCGGCCTGGTCGGCCCCCGTCATCGCGGTGGCCGTCGCTGCGCCGCTGGCGGCAGCCAGCGCGACCGTCGTCCCGAACAGCACGGCGAACTATTACTGGGACGCGGAGGCGCAGGGCGCGTTCACCAGCCTGGTCGCGGCGAGCGGTGGCCTGCGCGCCACCTTCAGCACCCAGATCAGCTATCGGGCGAACCCCTGGATGAGTCCGCCCGCCGGTGGCTCGCTCGTCGTGGTCGTCACGTTCTCCTCTCCCGTCACGCTCGACCCCGCGTCGTCGTTCGGGGCCTGGGTGCCGCAGCCCGTCGGCGGCTCCACCGCCACGAGCTTCACCTTCATCAGGACGCCGTCGAGCTTCGGCGACGCGCTGAGCTTCAACGTGATCGGCTCGGCGCCCGGCGAACTGCGCTCGACCGCGACCATGACGCTCCTCAACGGCGGGAGTGCGACCGCGACCACCGAGCCCTCGGCGGAGACGGCGGTCCTGGTCGCCTGACCCGGCCCCGATGTCGGAGGGGCGGCCTACGCTGGAAGCATGCAGCCCACGCGCAGTGTCCGTCCCTTCGAGGTCATCAGCGAGTACGCCCCGGCCGGTGATCAGCCGCAGGCCATCGCCGACCTCGCCTCGCGCATCAACGCGGGCGAGACCGACATCGTCCTCCTCGGCGCCACGGGTACCGGCAAGTCCGCGACGACGGCGTGGCTGATCGAGCAGGTGCAGCGTCCCACGCTGGTGCTCGCGCACAACAAGACCCTCGCCGCCCAGCTCGCCAACGAGTTCCGCGAGCTCATGCCGAACAACGCGGTGGAGTACTTCGTCTCGTACTACGACTACTACCAGCCAGAGGCGTATGTGCCGCAGACGGACACCTTCATCGAGAAGGACTCGTCGATCAATGCCGAGGTCGAGCGGCTCCGACACTCCACCACCAACTCGCTGCTGAGCCGGCGCGACGTGGTCGTGGTGTCGACGGTGTCGTGCATCTACGGCCTCGGCGCGCCCGAGGAGTACCTGCGAGCCATGGTGGCGCTGCAGGTGGGGGAGCGGTACGACCGCGACGCGCTCATCCGGCAGTTCATCGCGATGCAGTACAACCGCAACGACGTCGACTTCTCGCGGGGCAACTTCCGGGTGCGCGGCGACACGATCGAGATCATCCCCGTCTACGAGGAGCACGCGATCCGCATCGAGCTGTTCGGCGACGAGATCGAGGCGCTGTACTCGCTGCACCCGCTCACCGGCGAGGTGATCGAGAAGCTCGACGCCGTGCCGATCTTCCCCGCGTCGCACTACGTCGCGGGAACCGACGTGATCCAACGCTCCATCGGCACGATCGAGCACGAGCTGGAGGAGCGGCTGAAGGAGTTCGAGCGCCAGGGCAAGCTGCTCGAGGCGCAGCGTCTCCGCATGCGCACCACGTTCGACCTGGAGATGCTGCAGCAGCTCGGCTTCTGCTCGGGGATCGAGAACTACTCGCGGCACATGGACGGCCGCATGCCGGGCGAGCCCCCGCACACGCTGCTCGACTTCTTCCCCGACGATTTCCTGCTGGTGATCGACGAGTCGCACGTCACGGTGCCGCAGATCGGCGCGATGTACGAGGGCGACGCCTCCCGCAAGCGCACGCTGGTCGACCACGGCTTCCGGCTGCCCAGCGCGATGGACAACCGCCCGCTGCGGTGGGACGAGTTCAAGAACCGCATCGGGCAGACCGTGTACCTGTCGGCGACGCCGGGCAAGTACGAGATGGGCATCGCCGACGGCGTGGTGGAGCAGATCATCCGCCCGACGGGTCTGGTCGACCCGGAGATCATCGTGAAGCCGTCGAAGGGACAGATCGACGACCTGCTCGAAGAGATCCGGCTGCGGGTCGAGCGCGATGAGCGCGTACTCGTCACGACGCTGACGAAGAAGATGGCCGAGGAGCTCACCGACTTCCTCGGTGAACACGGCGTGCGGGTCCGCTACCTGCACTCCGACGTCGACACGCTCCGCCGAGTGGAACTGCTCAGTGAGCTGCGCGCCGGCGTGTACGACGTGCTCGTGGGCATCAACCTGCTGCGTGAGGGCCTCGACCTGCCCGAGGTGTCGCTGGTGGCGATCCTCGACGCCGACAAGGAGGGCTTCCTCCGCTCCGGCACCTCGCTCATCCAGACGATCGGCCGCGCGGCGCGAAACGTCTCGGGTGAGGTGCACATGTACGCCGACAACATGACCGACTCCATGGCGAAGGCCATCGAGGAGACCGACCGCCGTCGCGAGAAGCAGATCGCGTACAACAAGGAGAACGGCATCGACCCGCAGCCCCTGCGCAAGCGGATCGCCGACATCACCGAGGTGCTCGCCCGCGAGGGCGCCGACACCGCCGACCTGATGTCGGGCCGTGGCCGGGCCTCGGGCAAGGGCAAATCGCCGACGCCGAACCTCCGGCGCACGGGCATCGCGGCCGAGGGGGCGCAGCAGCTCGAGGCGACGATCCAGGATCTGACCGATCAGATGCTCGCGGCGGCCGCCGAGCTGAAGTTCGAGCTCGCCGGGCGCTTGCGCGATGAGGTGCAAGACCTCAAGAAGGAGCTCCGCTCGATGGAGCGGGCCGGGCACGCCTGAGTGGAGTGGCGATGGATGACGCAGGGAACGACCTCGCCGATCGGATCCGGGCGCTGCTGAGCGCGGATGACGCGATCGAGGAGCGCCGGATGTTCGGAACCAAGGCGTTCCTGGACGGCGGGCGCATCCTGGTGGGCGCGCGCACGGGCGGTGTGCTCCTCGTCCGCGTGGACGACGAGAACGGGGCGGCGATGCTCACGGAAGCGGGGGTCTCCCGCGCGGTGATGGGCTCGCGCACCATGAGTTCCGGGTGGCTCGACGTCGCGCCGTCGGCGATCGAGGACGATGCCGCGCTGATGCTGTGGCTCGATGTCGCGCGCGAGTCGACGGGCGCCGCGGTCGAGGCGGCTTCCGACGAGGGCTAGGGGCAGTGCACCAGGGTCTTCGGACCCGATCGGTCGATCTCGTGCTGTGTCATCGGCGCCCCGCACAGCGGGCAGGCCCGCTCGGCGCGCTCGGCAGCGCTAGGAGGCGGCGTCTTCTCGTACGGTCCGACGGACGCGGGACCGGCGAGACGGACCAGGTTGGTGTTGACCCAGGTGTAGAGGCCCCCGGCCTCGCGGATGCGGGTGCGAAGCGGGGGCCGAGTGGAGTCGTTCGACATGTTCATTAGTGTACTAATGATTCGTGCAGATGTATAGTCGATCCGTGACCGCCTCCGACGACCTGCTCCGCCTCGAGAACCAGTTGTGCTTCGCGATCGTCACGGCCGCTCGCAACATCGTGGCGATCTACCGCCCGATCCTGGAGCCGCTGGGACTGACGCATCCGCAGTACCTGGTCATGCTCGCGCTGTGGGAAAGGGCGCCGCGCACCCTCAACGACCTCGCCGCAGACCTCGCGCTGGAGCCGGCGACGGCCTCGCCCCTCGTCAAGCGCCTGGAGACGGACGGCCTCGTGGCACGACAGCGCAGCGCCGAGGACGAGCGTCGGCTCGAGATCACGCTCACGGAGGCGGGCCTGGCGCTGCGTGCTCGCGCTGTCGACGTGCCCGTGCAGGTCATGCGCGCCGTCGGCATGAGCATCCAGGAGGTCGGTGCGCTCCGCGACGGACTCGGCGCTTTCGCCGGGCGCCGGCTCGACAGCGGCTCCACGGCAGCGCCGTCCGCCTGACCACGCCCGCGCCGCGCCCGACCCTAGGGTGGACTCATGTCGCGCACCGAGGCCCCCACTCGCGGAGCCCTGCGCGCGAGCGGTCGCGGAACACTCCGTCGGATCCTGCTCCTCGGCGGGGTGGTCGGTCTCTTCGCTCTGCTGATGCTCGCCGCGGCGCTTCAGGGGCAGCCGCAGTTCGCGCCGTCGTCGCCGCCCCCGCCGGAACAGCAGCCCGACGCGGTCGTCGTCCCCGAGACGACGAGCTCGCCCCTCCCGGAGCTGGAGCCGCGGGAGGACTCGGTGCTGCAGAACATCCTCGGCGTCGTGTTCGGAGCGCTGCTCGCCGCCGTCGCGGTGCTGGTGCTCGTGGTCGTGGCACGGTGGGCCGCCCGCCGCCTCCGTGATCTGTGGCGCGATCGTCCCCTGCGGCGCACGGACGCGGCCGTCCCGGACGCCGCGTCCGGGGGGCCCGTGGTCGAGGCGGCGCCCGACGATGCGGTCATCCGCCGGGGAGTCGACGCAGCGCTCCGAACGATCGCGGAACGTCCGCGGGCCGCCGACGCCATCGTTTCCGCCTGGGTCGGACTGGAGGAGTCGGCGGCGGATGCCGGGGCCGGCCGCTCGGCGACGGAGACGCCGTCGGAGTTCACGGTGCGTATCGTCGGGCGCCGGGCGGGCATCCGCGACGACGTGATCACGCTGCTCCGTCTCTACGAGCAGGTGCGCTTCGGCGGCCGCGTCGCCGACGAGGCGGATCGCGCTGCCGCGGCCGCGAGCCTGCGCGGCATCAGGGAGGGGTGGCGATGAGGGCGCGGACCGTCGCGATCGCCGCGGGCTGTGTGCTGCTCGCGGTCGCCCTCGTGCTGGGGCTGCGCGCCGCAGGTGTCCCGCTGGCGTTCGCGGTGTCGTGGACGACGGTCGCCGCGGCGGTGTCCCTCGCTCTGCGCGGGGTCCTGGTCGACGATCCCGTCCTCTGGCCGCCCGAGCGTCCGCCGCGCGAGGCCAGGGGCTCCGAGGTGTCCCGGCTGGCATGGGCGATCAACACACGTTCGGGCGTTGCGGGGACCATCCTCGTGCGCCGCGTGCAGAACGTGCTCCGCCGGCGGCTCGCACACCGCGGCCTCGACCTCGACGATCCCGCCGACCACGCGGCCATCGACGCGCTGCTCGGCCAGGGCATCCGCGCGGGACTGTCCCGCCGCGAGGTGCGGCGCGACGACATCGAGAGAGCGTTGGACGCGCTCGAACGCATACCCACCGACACGGAGGAGACAGCATGACCACGGACGAGACCACCGAGATCGCGACCACGGGTCGCCGTGTGCTGGAGGGGGTGCGCAGCGTCGTCGTCGGTATGGACGAGACGCTCACACTCGCCCTCGCGGCGATCCTGGCCGGGGGTCACGTGCTGTTCGAGGACGTGCCGGGGCTCGGCAAGACGCTGGCCGCGCGGAGCCTGGCCCAGGCGCTGGGACTGGAGTTCCGACGGCTGCAGTGCACGCCGGATATGCTGCCCGGCGACGTGACGGGCTCGTACGTGTACGCCCCGACCGAGGGGGACTTCGTCTTCCGGCCCGGGCCGATCTTCACGGGTCTGCTCCTCGCCGACGAGGTGAACCGCACCACGCCCAAGACGCAGTCCGCGATGCTCGAGGCGATGGCCGAGCGGCAGGTCACGGTGGAGGGGAACCGTTTCCCACTGCCGCAGCCCTTCCACGTGATCGCGACCTCCAACCCCATCGAGTACGAAGGGACCTACGCCCTGCCGGAGGCGCAGCTCGACCGGTTCATGGTGCGCCTCACCGTGGGCTACCCCGCCCCGGACGACGAGACGCGCATCATCGTCGACAGGGTGCGGCGGCAGACGCCCGACGTCCGCGTGCCCGCCGTGGTCGACACGGAGGGGCTTCTCGCGCTCCAGGCGGCGGTCGAGCGCATCAACGTCGATCAGGACGTGGTGCGCTACGCCGTGGACCTGACGAGGGCGACCCGCGAGGCGGTGAACGTGTCGGTGGGTGCCTCGCCTCGCGGATCCCAGGCGCTCGTGCTGCTCGCCAGGGGCGTCGCGGCACTCGAGGGGCGGTCGTACGTGCGGCCCGACGACGTCAAACGCGTCGCCGTCCCTGTGCTGGCGCATCGGCTGACACTCACTCCGCAGGCCTGGGCGCAGGGGGTGGATCCGGGTGGAGTCGTGGCGGCGGCGGTCGAACGCACCCCGGTGCCGCCGACCGTCGCGGCCGCGCGATGACCGACGAGACCGCGACGACGGCATCCGCGGGGGTGACGTGGCATCGGACGCCCGTGATCGCGCTCGGCCTCGCCGGGGCGGCCGTGCTCGCGGGCCTCGGACTGGTGCTGTCGCGCCCCGACGTGATCGCGGTGGGTCTGCCGCTCGCCCTCGCGGCGGTGTGGGCGCTGCTGCGCCGTCCGCGCGACGGGGAGTTGCGGGTCGCCCTGCACGCTGCGCCCGACGCGGGGGAGGACGCCGTGGTGCGCGTCACCGCGGACGTCGACCTCGACGCCGAGCACGTGCAGCTCGCGGTCGAGGGGCGGGGGCGTCGCACCGCGCTCGCGGAGGTGCGGCCGGGCACGGCGGTGCTGTCCGCTCGGACGCGGCTGTCGCACTCGGGGCCGGTCGAGCTGATGGGGCTGATCGCCCGGGGCACCGCGATCGACGGCGCCTGGGTCTCCGACCGCGGACCGCGCACGGCGATCGGGTGGAACGCCGCACCGAAGACGAGGAGGATCGATCGGCTGCCGGTGGCTCCGCGCCTCGCGGGGCTGAACGGCTCGCACGAGGGGCGTCGCGCGGGTCAGGGCGGCGACTTCCACGACATCCACCCGTTCGTCCCCGGGGATGAGGTGCGGAGGGTGGATTGGCGCGCGACGGCTCGTGCCGCCCGACGCCCCGGCGACCTGCTGGTGCGGCGGGTGAACGCGCTGAGCGACTCCTCGGTGGTGATCGCGATGGACACGGCGGAGGACCTCGGATCGGTGGTGGCCGCGTGGGGGACCGACGACCCGGACCGCACGGGTGTCACCTCGCTCGACCTCGCGCGCGAGGCGGCCCTGTCCGTGGCGACCGCCGCGGTCGGAGCCGGGGATCGGGTCGCGTTCCACGCGCTCTCGCCGGGCGGACGCAGCGTGCCGATCGGCGGGGGAGCCCGGCACCTCGCGCGGCTGCGCGCCGCCGTCGCCGCCACGGGTCCGAGTGCCGACTCGTCCTACCGGCGCTCGCCTGTCGTACCGACGGGCTCGATCGTGTTCGTGCTCTCGACCTTCGCCGACGGGGTGGCTGCGCGACTCGCGACGCAGTGGCGGGCCGCCGGTCACGCCGTCGTCGCGATCGATGTGCTGCCGCAGCTCGACGGCGCACGGCTCACCAGGGAGCAGCGCATCGCCCTGCGCACGCTGCTGGCCGAGCGCGCCGACATCCTCGCCGAGCTCCGGCGCGCGGGGGTCGAGGTGGTGGCCTGGGCAGACGACGGCGTCGACGTGGCGTTGCGGGTGGCGGCGGTGCGCCAGCAGCGGAGCCGGAGGGTGGCGCGGTGACCGCTCGCACGCGAGGGTTCGACGTGGGCGCCTGGGTGCCCGGGGTGACGCTGCGCGTCCTGACCGTGGCTCTGGTGCTGCTCGGCGTGCTGGTGCTGCACCCCACGCCGTTCTGGCGGGGTGTGGCGGTGGTCGCGGCTCTCTTGGGGGCCGTGCTGCCGCGGTCACTTGCAACATGGGTGGGGGCGGCCTGCCTGCCGTTCGGGCTGCTGCTGTCCGAGCCGGCACCGGAACGGACGGCGGTCGCTCTCGCGCTCGTCCACGCGATCCACATCCTCGCCGCGCTCAGCCTCACGGTGCCCGCGGCCGCTCGCCTCACGCTGAGGTCGCTCCGGCCGACGGCGGTGCGGTTCGTCGTGATCCAGCTGGTGGCCCAGTCGATCGCGCTCGGCGTCTGGGCGGTGTCGCCGGGGCAGGTCGAGCGCGGGGCGGCATGGCTCGCGCCCGCGGCGGCGTCACTCCTCCTGGTCGTCGTGGTCGTCGGGTGGCTGGTCCTGCGGCGGGGGAACGGCCCCGTCCCGCGGGCCGTCGTGGCCCCGTCGACGGGAGGGGATCGCCTCTAGCGGAGCCGATGTCCGTGGCCCCTCGTAGACTTGTTCGGTGCCCATCGTCCCCGTTGCCTCCCCCGGAAAACTCAGTGTCCGCGGTGCCCGCGTCCACAACCTCCAGAACGTCGACATCGACATCCCGCGCGACTCCCTCGTCGTGTTCACCGGCCTGTCCGGGTCAGGGAAGTCGAGTCTGGCGTTCGACACGATCTTCGCCGAGGGGCAGCGCCGCTACGTCGAATCGCTGAGCGCCTATGCGCGGCAGTTCCTCGGCCAGGTGGATCGGCCGGACGTCGATTTCATCGAGGGCCTGAGCCCCGCGGTGTCGATCGACCAGAAGTCGACCAACCGCAACCCGCGGTCGACCGTGGGCACCATCACCGAGATCTACGACTACATGCGCCTGCTGTGGGCGCGTATCGGCGTGCCGCACTGTCCCGAGTGCGGCGAGAAGATCCAGCGTCAGACGGTGCAGCAGATCGCCGACCAGCTCATGGAGCTGCCCGAGCGCACCCGGTACCAGGTCGTCGCCCCCATCGTGTCGCAGAAGAAGGGCGAGTTCGTCGACCTCTTCCGCGAGCTCGGCGCCAAGGGCTACTCCCGCGCGATCGTCGACGGCGACCTCATCCAGCTGGCCGAGCCGCCCACGCTGAAGAAGAGCTACAAGCACGACATCGCGGTGGTCGTCGACCGCCTGGTGGCGTCGCCCGACATCCTGGGCCGGGTCACCGACTCGGTGGAGACGGCCCTGGGACTTGCGGGTGGCGTCGTGCAGATCAACTACGTCGACGGCGAGGGCGACGACGCCTGGCAGACCTTCTCCGAGAAGCTCGCCTGCCCGAACGGCCACGCCCTCACCCTCACCGAGATCGAGCCGCGCACGTTCTCCTTCAACGCACCGTTCGGCGCCTGCCCCGCGTGCTCCGGGCTGGGCACGCGCATGTCGGTGGACGTCGAGCTGATGCTCGGCGACGAAGATCTCTCGATCCGCGAGGGCGTCATAATTCCCTGGACCACGCAGGGCAAGGGTCTCTTCCAGTACTACGAGCGCCTGCTCGAGGGGCTGGCGCGCGACCTCGACTTCTCGCTCGACACGCCGTGGCGCGAGCTGCACTCCGACGTCAAGGAGGCCGTGCTCCGCGGCGAGAACTACAAGGTCACGGTCAAGTGGAAGAACCGCTACGGCCGGGAGATGCGGTACGCGTCCGGGTTCGAGGGCGTCGTGCCATACATCGAGCGGCAGTACCTCCAGGCCGAGTCCGACACGCAGCGCAACCGCTGGGGCGAGTACCTCCGTGAGGTGCCGTGCCCCGTGTGCAACGGCGACCGCCTCAAGCCCGAGGTGCTCGCGGTGCAGGTGCACGGCCACTCGATCGCCGAGGTGTCGCACCTGAGCCTCGCCGACGCGCGGGGCTTCATGGAGAAGCTGCACCTCACGGAGCGGGAGGCGAAGATCGCCGCCCAGGTGCTGCGCGAGATCCGCCTGCGCCTCGACTTCCTCCTCCAGGTGGGGCTGTCGTACCTCAACCTCAGCCGTTCGGCGGGGTCACTGTCTGGTGGCGAGGCGCAGCGCATCCGGCTCGCCACGCAGATCGGCTCCGGCCTGACGGGCGTGCTCTACGTGCTCGACGAGCCGTCGATCGGCCTGCACCAGCGCGACAACCGCCGGCTGATCGAGACCCTGCTCACGCTGCGCGACCTGGGCAACACGCTCATCGTGGTGGAGCACGACGAAGAGACCATCGAGGCGGCGGACTGGGTGGTCGACATCGGTCCCGGCGCCGGAGTGAACGGCGGTACCGTTGTGCACTCGGGGCCGTACAGCGCGCTCCTCGGCGACAGCGATTCGATGACCGGCGACTACCTGTCCGGGCGCCGGGCGATCCCGATGCCGTCGAAGCGTCGCAAGATCGACAAGAAGCGCATGCTGAGCGTGGTCGGCGCGCGGGCGAACAACCTGCGCAACGTCACGGCGGACTTCCCGCTGGGCGTGCTCACGGCCGTCACCGGCGTCAGCGGCTCGGGCAAGTCGTCCCTCGTGAACGACATCCTGTACCAGGTGCTCGCTTCGCGACTGAACGGTGCACGGACCGTTCCGGGCAAGCACACCAGGGTGACCGGCCTCGACAACCTCGACAAGGTCGTGCACGTCGACCAGGCGCCGATCGGCCGCACCCCGCGCTCGAACCCGGCCACGTACACCGGCGTGTTCGACCGCATCCGCACCCTGTTCAGCGAGACGCCGGAGGCGAAGGTGCGGGGCTATCAGCCCGGTCGCTTCAGCTTCAACGTCAAGGGCGGCCGCTGCGAGGCGTGCTCGGGCGACGGCACCATCAAGATCGAGATGAACTTCCTGCCCGACGTCTACGTCGACTGCGAGGTCTGCCACGGCAAGCGGTACAACCGCGACACGCTCGCGGTGCACTACAAGGGCAAGAACATCGCCGAGGTGCTGGAGATGCCGATCGAGGAGGCCGCGGAGTTCTTCGAGCCGATCCAGGCGATCCACCGCTACATGAAGACGCTCGTCGACGTCGGGCTCGGCTACGTGCGGCTGGGGCAGTCGGCCACGACGCTCTCGGGCGGCGAGGCGCAGCGCGTCAAGCTCGCCACGGAGCTCCAGCGTCGCAGCAACGGCCGCAGCATCTACGTGCTCGACGAGCCGACCACGGGTCTGCACTTCGAAGACGTCCGCAAGCTCCTCGAGGTGCTCAACGGCCTCGTCGACAAGGGCAACACCGTGATCGTGATCGAGCACAACCTCGACGTGATCAAGTCGGCGGACTGGGTGATCGACCTCGGACCGGAGGGTGGTTCGGGTGGCGGGCAGATCATCGCGACCGGTACGCCGGAGCAGATCGCCCGCGTCGAGGAGAGCCACACCGGGCAGTTCCTCGCCGAGATCCTGGGTGAGGGGCGCGCCGCGCGGAAGGCCAGCTGATGGCCGACGTGCTCCCGTACAAGCCGCGGACGGGGGAGATCCCGACCGACCCCGGCGTGTACCGGTTCCGCGACGCCAACGGACGGGTGCTCTACGTCGGCAAGGCGAAGAACCTGCGCCAGCGGCTGTCGAACTACTTCGCCCCGCTGCGCACGCTGCACGAGCGCACCCGGCGCATGGTCACGACCGCTGCGTCGGTGGAGTGGACGGTCGTTCCCACCGACGTCGACTCGCTGCAGCTCGAGTACATGTGGATCAAGGAGTTCGATCCGCCGTTCAACGTGCGCTACCGCGACGACAAGTCGTACCCCTTCATGGCGGTCACCCTCGCCGATGAGGCGCCCCGCGTGATCGTCACCCGGAACAGGAAGATCCCCGGGGCGCGGTACTTCGGTCCGTATCCCAAGGTGTGGGCGGTGCACGAGACCATCGACCTGATGATCAGGGCCTTCCCGATCCGCACCTGCAGCGATGCGAGCTACAAGAGGGCGATGCAGACCGGGCGCCCGTGCTTCCCCGGGCAGATCGGCAAGTGCGGCGGGCCGTGCTCGATGACGGTGTCCATCGAGGAGCACCGGGCGATGGTCGACGACTTCATCGCGTTCATGGCGGGCGGAGACGAGCGCTTCACCCGCGAGCTCACGAAGCGCATGCTCGCCGCGTCCGCCGCGATGGACTACGAAGCCGCCGCGAAGTACCGGGACAAGCTGTCCGCGATCGAGGCCGTGCTCGGCAAGAGCGCCCTGGTGCTGCCGGCCGATGAGGACGCCGACCTGTTCGGCATCGCGGAAGACGAGCTCGCCGCCGCCGTGCAGCACTTCGTGATCCGCGGCGGCCGCGTGCGCGGTGTCCGTGCCCTCACGATCGAGAAGGAGATCGACATCACGGGTGCCGAGCTCGTCGACCAGGTGCTCCAGCAGGCGTACGGCGACGCGCAGGATGTTCCGCGACGGATCCTCGTCCCGACGCTCCCCGACGACGCGACCGAGCTGGAGCAGTGGCTGCGCGAACGCCGTGGCAAGAAGGTCGAGATCGCGGTCGCACATCGGGGTCAGCGTGCCGACCTGATGCGCACCGCGACGCTGAACGCGCAGCAGGCGCTGATCCGGCACAAGACCCGCCGGACGAGCGACTACGTGGCGCGCACGCAGGCGCTGACCGATCTTCAGGAGGCGCTGGGCATGGAGGAGGCGCCGCTGCGCATCGAGTGCTTCGACATCTCGCACCTCGGCGGCACCAACGTGGTCGCCTCGATGGTCGTGTTCGAGGACGGCCTTCCGCGCAAGGACCAGTACCGGTCGTTCAACATCGCCGAGACGACAGACGACACCGACTCGATGTACCAGGTTCTGCGCCGCAGGCTCGCACACCTGGATCGGCCGGAGGAGGAGCAGGAGGTCCTCGACCCGACCACCGACGAGGTCGTGGGGGAGGACCTGGGCGAGGCGACCGCACGGCGCAAGCCGCGGTTCGCGTATCCGCCGCAGCTGCTCCTCGTCGACGGAGGGAAGCCGCAGGTGGAGGCCGCCGCGCGCGCGCTCCACGACGCGGGGCACACCGAGATCGCCGTGTGCGGCATCGCCAAGCGTCTCGAAGAGGTGTGGCTGCCGGGAGACGACTTCCCCGTGATCCTGCCCCGCACCAGCGAGGCCCTCTACCTTCTCCAGCGACTGCGAGACGAAGCCCACCGCTTCGCGATCACGCACCAGCGCAAGAGGCGCAAGAAAGACATCGGCAGCGTGCTCGCCGAGGTTCCGGGGCTCGGCGCCTCTCGCATCAAGGTGCTGCTCAAGCACTTCGGCTCGGTCACGGCCCTCCGCGCCGCCGACCCGTCGCAGATCCAGGAGGTACAGGGGATCGGTCCGGTGCTCGCTCAGACCATCCATTCGCACCTGTCCACTCGCTAGGCTGGGAGACCGAGGGGGAGAAGGAGCAGGGAGCGATGACTGACGGGGAGAAGGGCGAGTTCCTCATCGTCACTGGCATGTCCGGCGCAGGCCGGACGACGGCGGCGAACGCACTGGAGGATCTCGGCTGGTATGTCGTCGACAACCTGCCTCCGCAGATCCTCCGGCCGCTGCTCGACCTGACGGGCATGGGTGGCGATTCGCTGCCCAAGGTCGCCGCCGTGGTCGACGTGCGCGGCCGCAACCTCTTCGACGATTTCCCGGGTGTCGCCCGACTGCTGCGCACGCGCGGCGAGATCCGGGTGCTGTTCCTCGACGCCTCCGACGACGTCCTGGTGCGTCGCTTCGAGTCGGTGCGCCGCCCGCACCCCCTGCAGGGCGATGGCACTCTGCTCGACGGCATCCGCACGGAGCGGACGCGTCTGGCCCCCATCCGCGAGGCCGCCGACCTGGTGATCGACACCTCGGCGCTGAACATCCACCAGCTCGCCACGCAGGTCTCCGACATCTTCTCGGAGGAGGGGGAGGCGCGGCATCGGGTGACGCTGCTCAGCTTCGGCTTCAAGTACGGGCTGCCCACCGACGTCGACCTGGTCGCCGACATGCGCTTCCTCCCGAATCCGTACTGGAACGAGGAGCTGCGCGGCCTTACCGGGCAGGATGAGACGGTCCGCGAGTACGTGCTGTCCCGCGAGGGTGCGACCGACTTCCTCGATTCCTATGCGAAGGCGCTCGTGCCGGTGCTCGAGGGGTATCAGCGGGAGAACAAGAGCCACTCGACGATCGCGATCGGATGCACGGGCGGCAAGCACCGCTCGGTCGCGATGTCCGAGGAGCTGGCCCGCAGGATCGCCGCGATTCCGGGGGTCGCCGTGAACGTGCGGCACCGCGACCTCGGCAGGGAATAGCCCCCCGGGCGAGTAAGCTGGAGGTTTGCGTCGCGATCCGGCGCGTGAACGTGAAGGAGTGTCGTGGCACTAACCACCGACGTCAAGGCTGAGCTCGTCAGCATCCGCAATGCACCCCCGACGGTGCGCGTGGCGGAGGTGACAGCCATCCTCCGATTCGCCGGTGGACTGCACTCCATCGCGGGCCGTGTGGCCGTGGAGGCCGAGGTCGACGCAGAGACCCTCGCCCGCCGCGTCGCCAGGGATCTCGCCGAGATCTACGGCGTGCGCCCGGAGATCGCGCAGGTGCAGTCGAGCACCGCGAACGACGGCGCCCGCTGGGCCGTGCGCGTGATCGCGCAGGGGGAGACCCTCGCCCGCCAGACCGGCCTGCTCGACCCGCGTCGCCGTCCGGTCCGCGGCCTGCCGAACCGTCTCACCACGGGTTCGCGCGCCGAGATCGCCGGTCTGTGGCGTGGGGCCTTCCTGGCCGCCGGATCGCTCAGTGAGCCCGGCCGCTCGGCGATGCTCGAGGTCGCCTGCCCGTCGTCCGAGGCGGCGATGGCGCTCGTGGGCGCCGCACACCGTCTGGGCGTCGCCGCGAAGGCGCGCGAGGTCCGCGGCATGCCCCGCGTCGTGGTGCGCGAGGGCGAGGCGATCCGTACGATCCTCAGCGAGATGGGCGCGCACCGTACCGCGCTGGCGTGGGAGGAGCTGCGTCAGCGTCGCGAGGTGCGCGCGGGCGTGAACCGCCTGGTCAACTTCGACGACGCGAACCTGCGGCGTTCCGCGCAGGCGGCGGTGGCCGCGTGCGCCCGTGTGGAGCGCGCGCTGGAGATCCTCGCCGACGAGGTTCCCGATCACCTGCGGGTCGCCGGCGAGCTGCGCCTCGCGCACCGGGACGCCAGCCTCGACGAGCTCGGCCACCACGCCGACCCGCCCCTCACCAAGGACGCGGTCGCCGGTCGCATCCGTCGTCTTCTCGCCATGGCAGACAAGCGCGCCCAGCAGGAGGGCATCCCCGGCACGGAGGCCGCTGTCCCCGCCGGGCTCGACGTCTGATCCACCCGCCTCTGCTCCGACGGCCCGTCGCCCCTACCCGGGGTGGCGGGCCGTCGTCAACGGGAGGAAGGATCCGGTCCGACCCGGTGTTGTCCTCACTAGGATGAGAGACGTCCGCTCCACGCCGCACATCGGTGGCGCGGAGGATCGGCAAGCGCCGCGGGCGCGGCGCGGATTGGATGAAAGCGATATGGCGACCTACACCCTCCCCGACCTCCCGTACGACTTCGCAGCCCTCGAGCCGCACATCAGCGGCAAGATCATGGAGCTGCATCACGACAAGCACCACGCGACCTACGTCGCCGGCGCGAACACCGCGCTCGAGCAGCTGGCCGAGGCCCGCGAGAGCGGCAACCTGGCGAACGTGAACAAGCTCGAGAAGGACCTCGCGTTCAACCTCGGCGGTCACGTCAACCACTCGATCTTCTGGACCAACCTGTCGCCCAACGGCGGCGGTCAGCCGGAGGGCGAGCTGAAGGCCGCCATCGACGAGTACTTCGGCTCGTTCGAGAAGTTCCAGGCGCACTTCACGGCTGCCGCGACCGGCATCCAGGGGTCCGGCTGGGCCGTCCTCAGCTGGGACTCGATCGGTTCGCGCCTGATCATCCAGCAGCTGTTCGACCAGCAGTCGAACACGGCGCAGGGCACGATCCCGCTGTTCCAGCTCGACATGTGGGAGCACGCGTTCTACCTCGACTACCTGAACGTGAAGGCCGACTACGTCAAGGCCGCATGGAACATCGCGAACTGGGAGAACGTCGCCCAGCGCCTCGAGGTCGCCCGCAAGCAGACGAACGGCCTGCTGGTACTGTCGTAACCGGGTCGCGTCCCGGCGGGCCCACGGCTCGTCGGGGCGCCATCTCAGCCAAAAAACCCGCGCATGGCGCCCGCTTCGACAGCGGTCTCCGGCGCATGAGAAACAGGGAGACCTGAGTGTCTGTCAAGATCGGTATCAACGGCTTCGGCCGCATCGGACGCAACTACTTCCGCGCGGCGCTCGCGCAGGGAGCAGACCTTGAGATCGTCGCGGTCAACGACCTCACCGACAACAAGACCCTGGCGCACCTCCTGAAGTACGACTCGGTCGGCGGCGTCCTCGACGCGCAGATCAGCTACGACGAGGACAGCATCACCGTCGACGGCGAGGAGATCAAGGCGTTCGCTGAGCGCGACCCCGCCAACCTTCCGTGGGGCGAGCTGGGCGTCGACATCGTCATCGAGTCGACCGGTTTCTTCACCAACGCCGACGCGGCACGCAAGCACATCGAGGCCGGCGCGAAGAAGGTCCTCATCTCGGCTCCCGCCACGGGCGACGACCGCACCATCGTGATGGGCGTCAACGAGGAGACGTACAACCCGGAGACGGACCACATCATCTCCAACGCCTCGTGCACCACGAACTGCCTCGCGCCGCTGGCGAAGGTCTTCAACGACGCCTTCGGCATCGACCGCGGCTTCATGATGACCGCGCACGCCTACACGGCCGACCAGAACCTGCAGGACGGCCCGCACAAGGACCTGCGTCGTGCACGCGCCGCCGCGATCAACATCACTCCGGCGTCGACCGGTGCGGCCAAGGCGATCGGTCTCGTGCTGCCCGAGCTGAACGGCAAGCTCAGCGGCTCGTCGTACCGCGTTCCGGTCCCCACGGGCTCGATCGTCGACCTCACGCTGATCACCGACCGCGAGAACCTCACGGTCGAGGAGGTCAACGAGGCCTACAAGAAGGCTGCCGCCGACGGTCGTCTCGCAGGCTACCTGCAGTACAACGAGGACCAGATCGTGTCGAGCGACATCGTGCACAACCCGCACTCGTCGATCTTCGACGCCACGCTCACCAACGTCAGCGGCAACCTGATCAAGGTCTCGAGCTGGTACGACAACGAGTGGGGCTACTCCAACCGTCTCGTCGACCTGACCGAGTACGTGGCCGAGCGCCTCTAAGCTCAGACACATGACTCTGCGCACCCTGGACTCCCTGGGGTCGCTCGAGGGCAAGCGCGTCATCGTCCGTTGTGATCTCAATGTCCCCCTGCGGGACGGGGTCATCACGGACGATGGCCGCGTTCGGGCCTCGTTGCCGACCCTGAACACGCTGATCAACGCGGGCGCCCGCGTGATCGTCTGCTCGCACCTCGGCCGCCCCGACGGTGCCCCCGACCCGCAGTACAGCCTGGAGCCCGTGGCTCAGCGTCTGTCCGAGCTCCTCGGCGCTCCCGTCGCGTTCGCGCGCGACACCGTCGGGGAATCCGCGAAGGACGCGGTCGCCTCCCTGGAGGACGGCGGGGTCGTGGTGATCGAGAACCTCCGGTTCAACCCGGGGGAGACGTCGAAGGACGAGGCGGAGCGCGAGGCGTTCGCCGGTCAGCTCGCCGAGCTGGGAGACGTGCTGGTCTCGGACGGCTTCGGCGTGGTGCACCGCAAGCAGGCGAGCGTGTACGAGCTCGCGAAGCGTCTGCCCTCGGCGGCGGGCCTGCTGATCGCGGCTGAGCTCGACGTGCTCGACCGCCTCACCGAGAACCCGGAGCGGCCGTACGCGGTCGTGCTCGGCGGCTCCAAGGTGAGCGACAAGCTCGGCGTGATCTCGCACCTGCTGCCGCGTGTCGACCGCATCCTGGTCGGCGGCGGCATGCTGTTCACCTTCCTCAAGGCGCAGGGCCACCCGGTGGCGTCGAGCCTTCTCGAGGAGGATCAGCTCGACACGGTGCGCGGCTACATCGCGGAGGCGCAGGAGCGCGGCGTCGAACTGGTGCTCCCGACCGATGTGGTCGTGGCGGCGTCCTTCTCGGCAGACGCGGCGCACGAGGTGGCAGCCGCGGACGCGATCGAGGAGACCGCGTTCGGAGCGTCGGGCATCGGCCTGGACATCGGTCCGGAGACGGCGGCCCGTTTCGCCGAGGTGATCCGCGGATCCAAGACGGTGTTCTGGAACGGGCCGATGGGCGTGTTCGAGTTCCCGACTTTCGCGGCGGGCACCAAGGCCGTGGCGCAGGCGTTGACCGAGGTCGACGGCCTCAGCGTGGTCGGCGGCGGCGACTCGGCGGCTGCCGTGCGCCAGCTCGGCTTCGCCGACGACCGCTTCGGTCACATCTCGACCGGAGGCGGAGCGAGCCTCGAGTTCCTCGAGGGCAAGAAACTACCTGGGCTGGAGGTCCTCGGATGGGCGTGAGCTCCCGTACCCCGCTGATCGCGGGCAACTGGAAGATGAACCTCGACCACCTGCAGGCGGTCGCGTTCGTGCAGAAGCTGCACTGGACGTTGAAGGATGCGAAGCACGAGGACGGCTCGGTGGAGGTCGCGGTGTTCCCGCCCTTCACCGACATCCGCAGCGTGCAGACGCTGATCGACGCCGACAAGATCCCGTTCGCCTTCGGTGCGCAGGATGTGTCGGCGCACGACTCGGGCGCGTACACCGGCGAGATCTCCGGCGCGTTCCTGTCAAAGCTCGACGCGACCTACGTCATCATCGGTCACTCCGAGCGTCGCGAGTACCACGACGAGACCGACGAGGTCGTCGCCGCCAAGGTGAAGGCCTCGCTGAAGCACGGCCTGGTGCCGGTGATCTGCGTGGGCGAGACCGCGGAGGACCTGGAGAAGTTCGGGGCGAGCGCGGTTCCCGCCGGTCAGCTGGAGGTGGCGCTGCAGGGCGTCTCGCCGTCGGCGGACATCGTCGTCGCGTACGAGCCCGTGTGGGCGATCGGTTCCGGTCAGGCCGCGACCCCGCAGCAGGCGCAGGACGTGTGCGCCGCGCTGCGCGGGGTGATCGCGAAGGTCCTGGGCGACGAGGCGGCGGCGCGTACGCGCATCCTCTACGGCGGATCGGTGAAGGCAGCGAACATCGCCAGCTTCATGCGGGAGCCCGATGTGGACGGCGCCCTGGTCGGCGGGGCGAGCCTCGTCGTCGACGAGTTCGCCGCGATCATCCGTTTCGAGAAGCACGTCGGCGTGTGAGTGCGGCGGGGCTGCGGCCCCGCTGCACCGTATACTTGACCGTTACGGGGGCGCTCCGGCCCCAGCGAAAGGCTCTTTCTCGTGGCAATTCTCGAGTTCGTCCTGCAGGTCGTGCTGGGTATCACCAGCGTGCTGCTGACTCTCCTCATCCTCCTGCACAAGGGTCGCGGTGGCGGCCTGTCCGACATGTTCGGCGGAGGCATGACCACCGCGGTGGGTTCCTCCGGTCTCGCGGAGCGGAACCTCAACCGCTTCACCGTCGTCCTGGCGCTCACGTGGTTCGTCGCCATCGTCGCGCTGGGCCTCATCACGAAGTTCGAGGTGATCTGATGGCTACCGGTGGAAACGCGATCCGCGGTACCCGGGTGGGCTCCGGCCCGATGGGCGAGCAGGACCACGGCTACCACGCCGACCGCATCGCCGTCACGTACTGGGACGGCCTCGGCAATGAGACGGTCCGCTACTTCGCGGCCGGTCTGCCCGAGGAGGAGATCCCCGAGATCATCGACCACCCGCAGTCGGGCCTTCCCGCGGGGCGCGACAAGGAGAACCCTCCCGCCGTCGCCAAGACGGAGCCCTACAAGACGCACCTCGCGTATGTGAAGGAGCGTCGCACCGACGAGGAGGCCGTGCAGCTCCTCGAAGACGCGCTGACGCAGCTGCGTGAGCGCCGGGGGCAGTGACCTCCCGCTGAGTCGGACAGACGCCGAGTCGAACTGAGAACCGCCACGGATCATCCGTGGCGGTTCTCTGTTTCCGTCAGCGGCAGCCGGCGGCCGCGTCGATGTAGTTCTGCGGCGGGTAGCCGTAGGCCCAGACGCCGTTCGCGTCGTCGGTGAAGCCCATGCTGATCGCCCAGGCCGTCGCCCACTTCTCGATGCTGTCCTGCGTGGAGGAGTCGTACATGCCCTGGCACTTGACGCTGATGGCGTGTCCCACCTCGTGCGCGACGAGCGCCTTGCTCCGATCGGCGGGCCACTGCTGGGCGACCGAGTCCGACAGCTGGATGACGGCGCGACCCGGCTCGTCCCACCACCACGTGGTGTAGCCGCCCATGCTGCCGTTGGCGCCCGCGCCGTTGACGGTCGCGGCCCAGTCGAACTCCAGGAGCACTCCGGGGGCCAGCGACCGGGCGAACGCCTCGATCTCGAGGCGTGCGCCGCGGAGGGGGCCGTCCTTCTCGCTCAACTCCGCCGCCTCGGTGGCGACGACCTGGGCCGCCGCATCCTGCAGCGCGACGTAGGCCGCGACCGCGGTGTCGTCGATGGTCGTCACGGCGGTGACGTCGGCCGCGGCGTCGCGCAGGGCGATCACGGCATCGTTGCGAGCCGACACGTGCGCCGCCTCGAACGCGGTCGCCGCCTGCCCTGCCGTCGCGAGCACGGCCAGTCCGCTCTCGGCCACGGCGTCCCGTCCGCGCGAGGCGTCCGTCGACGCCCGCTCGAGGTTCGCGTCGAGCTCAACGAGCGCCCGCTCGTCGTCCTCCAACTGGGCGGTGGTGCCGAAGAGCTCCCAGAACCAGGCCGGTTTGTCGCGTGCGGGCGGTCGATCGGCCGCCACGGCGTCCTCCACAGCCGCTCCGATCCCCTCGCCGTCCGCGACCGCGGCGGTGAGGGCCGACCAGGATTCCTCCGGCACCAGGAGAGTCGGACTGCCGGTGTCGAGGATCACGTGACCGGCGTCCGTGGACTCCAGCAGAGCGGCGTACCGGTGATCGACCTCCGAACGCTGAGCGTCCACGGCGCGCGCGGCTGTTTCGACGCGCGCCGACGCGTCATCGAAACCGAGCGCTGCCGACACCTGGGTGATCGCGAGGGCCGCGACCACGGCGACCGCGCCGATCACGCCGGCGACGACGGGGCCCCGTGGCCGGCGTCGGCGGCGGCGGGTGAGCGGGGTGAGCAGGGGAGCGGAGGGCGCGCTCGCGAACCGCGGCGGAAGCCGATGGCCCGCTCCTCCCGGGGGGCCGGCGGGTGCGGCGCTCGGGGCGCCGGGGTCCGTCACGACGTGCCCATTCGCTGATGCCTTCCGGTCGGGCTGCGGAGATCTGCTGTCAGCGTATTGGACCGGCGCTGCGTCCCGCGACCGGCCGGTGACAGGATGAGTCGATGGCACAGGTGAGCGTCCGACGGATGACGACCGACGAGTTCGAGGAATGGATGGGGGCGATCGCCCGCGAGTATGCGGCGGAGCAGGTCGCTGCCGGCCGGTGGGAGAGGTCCGGCGCCGTCGATCGCGCGCGGGCGGAGAATGCGCGGATGCTTCCGAAGGGACCAGCGACGTCGCGCATGCTCGTGCTGCGAGGGCTCGACGAGGACGGACGTCCGATCGGTCGCGCCTGGGTGGGGCTCGACCACCCGCGAGGGGCGCCCGGCGTCGCGTTCCTCTATGACATCGAGGTCGTGCGGGATCGCCGAGGAGAGGGCCTGGGCAGAGCGTTGCTCGCCGCGGTGGAGAGCGCGGCGCGCGATGCCGGTGCCGCGGCGCTGGAGCTCAACGTGTTCGGCGGCAACGCGGCGGCGATCCGCATGTACGACGCGGCGGGTTACGCGGTCGTGACGCAGCAGATGCGGAAACGGCTCTGAGCGCTGACGCTCTGCCGTGGGAGAGGGGGTGACGGGAATCGAACCCGCGCAATCAGTTTGGAAGACTGAGACTCTACCATTGAGCTACACCCCCGGAACCGGAGTCCGGACTCCCACGATCATAGCGGACGGTCGGGCATGCTCCGGTCCGTTAGACTCGGTGGGGCTGAATCTGCGTGCGGATTCCCCGGGGCGTAGCTCAGCTTGGTAGAGCGCCCGCTTTGGGAGCGGGAGGTCGCAGGTTCAACTCCTGTCGCCCCGACTCAGATCCTCGACTTTTCAGCCGCGTCCGCGCGGAAACCACAAGGAGAACACACCAGCATGGCGAACAGCACCGTCGAGAAGCTGACCCCGACCCGGGTCAAGCTCAGCATCACGGTCACCCCGGAAGACCTCAAGCCCAGCATCGCTCACGCCTACGAGCACATCGCCCAGGACGTGCAGATCCCCGGCTTCCGCAAGGGCAAGGTCCCCGCGCCGATCATCGACCAGCGCATCGGCCGCGGCGCGGTCATCGAGCACGCCGTCAACGAGGGCCTCGACAAGTTCTTCCGCGAGGCGACGACCGAGCACAAGCTGCGCATCGTCGGCCGCCCGGCCGCCGAGATCACGCAGTGGCCGAACGAGAAGGACTTCTCGGGCGACCTGCTCGTCGACATCGAGGTCGATGTCCGTCCCGAGATCGAGCTCCCCGACTACGCGGGTGTCACGCTGACCGTCGACGCCGTCGAGGCCGACGAGGCCGCGCTCGACGCCGAGCTCGACAACATGCGCGCGCGCTTCGGCACGCTGATCCCCGTGGACCGTCCGGCCGCGAAGGGCGACTTCGTCGAGCTCGACCTGGTCGCGACGATCGACGGCGCCGAGATCGACCGCGCCGAGGGCGTCTCGTACGAGATCGGCTCCGGTGAGCTGCTGGAGGGCATCGACGACGCGGTGGAGTCGCTCACCGCCGGCGAGGACACCACGTTCCGCTCCGCCCTGGTCGGCGGAGACCACGCAGGCAAGGAGGCGGAGGTCTCCGTCACCGTCAAGGCCGTCAAGGAGCGCGAGCTGCCCGAGGCCGACGACGAGTTCGCGCAGATCGCCAGCGAGTTCGACACGATCGCCGAGCTCCGCGCGAGCCTGGCCGAGCGCGTCGCGCAGCAGGGCGTGTTCACGCAGGGTTCCGCCGCCCGCGACAAGCTCGTCGAGACGCTGCTCGAGCAGATCGACATCCCGGTTCCGCCGCAGCTCATCGAGGACGAGGTGCACAACCACCTCGAGGGCGAGGGTCGCCTGGAAGACGACGTGCACCGCGCCGAGGTCACCGAGGCGAGCGAGAAGCAGTTCCGCACGCAGGTGCTGCTCGACACGATCGCCGAGCAGGCCGACGTGCAGGTCTCGCAGGAGGAGCTCTCGCAGTACCTCATCCAGTCCGCCGCGCAGTACGGCATGGCTCCGCAGGAGTTCGTCGAGGCGCTGCAGTCGTCCAACCAGCTGCCCGCCCTCGTCGGTGAGGTCGCCCGCAACAAGGCGCTCGCGATCGCGCTGGGCAAGGTCAAGGTCGTCGACAGCAACGGCAAGCCCGTCGATCTGTCCGACTTCGTGGTGACCGACGACGAGGCCGCTCAGGACGAGGCCGCCGAGGAGACGCCCGCGGAAGAGAAGCCCGCCGCCAAGAAGGCTCCCGCCAAGAAGGCTCCGGCCAAGAAGGCTCCGGCCCAGAAGGACGCCGACGCGGAGGAGAAGCCCGCCGCCAAGAAGCCGGCCGCCAAGAAGGCTCCGGCCAAGAAGGCTGCCGACAAGGGCGAGTGATCGCACGAACGGTGAGGAGGGCGGATGCTGCGGCATCCGCCCTCTTTCTTTCGCATCGACGAGGAGGATGCATGAGCGCGTGGGACGACCGGGTCGAGCAGGTGTGGGCCGAGGCGACCGGTGACGAGGTCGGCGACGATACGATCGCACGGATCGACGCCCTGGCCGCCGAGCGCGGCCCGGACGACGCGCGGGCGGAGTTCGAGCGGGCGGGCGCCAGGGACTCCGCAGGGCGCCCGGCCGAGGCGGTCGAGCTGTATCGCCGGGCGCTGGCTCTCGGGCTCGATGAGGAGCATCGCCCGCAGTGCGTGATTCAGCTGGCGAGCTCGCTGCGCAACCTGGGGGAGTACGACGAGGCGCTGGCGGTGATCCGCGCCGAGGAGGAGGCCTCCGCCGACGGCCCGTACCGCGACGCGGTCGCCGTGGTGCATGCGCTGATCCTCGCGAGTGCCGGACGCCCGCATCAGGGGCTCTCGGTGGCGCTGCTGGCGCTGGTTCCGCACCTGCCGCGCTATCACCGTTCGATGACCGCGTACGCGCAGGAGATGGCCGAGCGCGACACCTGATATGCCGACGGCGAACACGACCTGAGTGCTGCGTTGACGCCGGTAGATTCGAATCACTGAAACACGGAAGCAGGAGCTGACATGGCTGAACCCCTCGTCGCGACAAGCGTCTTCGACAGGTTGCTGAAGGACCGCATCATCTGGCTCGGCTCGGAGGTGCGAGACGAGAACGCCAACGAGATCTGCGCGAAGATCCTCCTTCTCGCCGCCGAAGACTCCGAGAAGGACATCTACCTCTACATCAACTCGCCCGGCGGCTCGATCACCGCAGGCATGGCGATCTACGACACGATGCAGTTCGTGCCGAACGACATCGTCACGGTCGGCATCGGCATGGCCGCTTCGATGGGTCAGCTGCTGCTGACCAGCGGCACCAAGGGCAAGCGCTACATCACGCCCAACGCGCGTGTGCTGCTGCACCAGCCGCACGGCGGCTTCGGCGGCACGGCGAGCGACATCCAGACCCAGGCGCAGCTCATCCTGTCGATGAAGAAGCGTCTCGCGGAGATCACGGCGGGTCAGACCGGCAAGCCGGTCGAGCAGATCAACGCCGACGGAGACCGCGACCGCTGGTTCACGGCGGAGGAGGCCCTCGAGTACGGCTTCGTCGACCACATCCGCGAGCACGCCAGTGATGTCACCGGCGGCGGCGGCACGGGCGCCGAGTGAGGATGCGAGAGGACACCATGTACACACCCACGTTCCAGTCCGCCGGAAACCTGCCGTCCAGCCGCTACGTGCTCCCGCAGTTCGAGGAGCGCACGGCCTACGGCTTCAAGCGCCAGGACCCGTACAACAAGCTGTTCGAGGATCGCGTGATCTTCCTCGGCGTGCAGGTCGACGACGCGTCCGCCGACGACGTGATGGCGCAGCTGCTCGTTCTGGAGAGCCAGGACTCCGAGCGCGACATCACGATGTACATCAACTCGCCCGGTGGCTCGTTCACGGCCATGACCGCGATCTACGACACGATGCAGTACGTCGCGCCGCAGATCCAGACCGTGGTGCTGGGCCAGGCGGCGTCGGCCGCGTCGGTGCTGCTCGCCGCGGGTGCGCCGGGCAAGCGTCTGGCCCTGCCGAACGCCCGCGTGCTCATGCACCAGCCGGCGATGGGCGAGGCCGGTCACGGTCAGGCGTCGGACATCGAGATCCAGGCCGCCGAGATCCTCCGGATGCGCACGTGGCTCGAGGAGACCATGGCGCGTCACACCGGCAAGCCCGTGGAGCAGGTGAACCGCGACATCGATCGCGACAAGATCCTCTCCGCCAACGAGGCGCTGGAGTACGGCATCGTCGACCAGGTGCTCACGTCGCGCAAGCGCGCGTAAGCCCCGCTGTTCGAGAGGGCGTCCGTCGAGAGACGGGCGCCCTTTCGCGTGCCCGGCGGATGTGCGTCGGGACGGGGGTCGGGTGCGCATATGAGCAGATGCGTGCGCGAACGCTGAATCGGGCCTACCCTGGACAGGGAAGGAGGATGCCGTGGAAGAAGACCTGCTCATGGTGCGGGTGGCCGAGCTGTACTACGACGAGGACAAGACGCAGGACGAGATCGGTGGCCTCCTCAAGATCTCCCGCTGGAAGGTCGGACGGCTGCTCACCCAGGCCCGGGAGAGAGGGATCGTGCGCATCGAGATCGTGCATCCCCGCGCACGTCGCCTCGGGCTCGAGAGAGAGCTGGTCGAGCGCTTCGGGCTCAAGGACGCGGTGGTCGTGCCTGCTCCGGAGGGCGACGACGGCACGCTCGAGCGGGTGGCCCAGGCGGCCGCCGACTTTCTGACCGCGATGCGTCCGGTACCCCGCACGCTCGGCGTGAGCTGGGGCAAGACCCTCCGCGCCGTCGCCGAGGCGCTCCCCGACGGCTGGGCCAACGGCGTCACCGTCGTGCAGCTCAACGGCGGGGTCAGCCTCAACCGCCGCTCCGGAGGCGCGGCGGGGCTGGCTGTCACGATCGCGCAGCGCGCGTCCGGCCAGGTCTCACTGCTGCCGAGTCCCGCGATTTTGGAGCACGTCGAGACCAAGCGGGCCATCGAGGGCGACCGCACCGTCGCGGCCGTGCTCGAGGAGGCCGCGGAGGCGCAGGCGTTCCTGTTCACCGCCGGTCCCTGCGACGCGTCGTCGGCGCACGTCGAGAACGGCTACCTCCGCGCGGACGACGTGGAGGAGCTCGCACGCCGCGGAGCCGTCGGCGACGTGCTCGGCCGCTACGTCGACGCGGAGGGGAACATCGTCGACCCGCAGCTCGACGCCCGCACCGTGGGCGTCTCGCTCGACCGGCTGCGCGGCGCCGACCGCGCGGTCTTCGTGACCGCGGGACCCGCGAAGCACGACATCGCACGAACGGTGGTGACCAGCGGCCTGTGCAGCGTGCTGGTCACCGACGAGACCACAGCACGAGCATTGTTGGAGGAACAGTGACCACCACAGAACTCAGCCGCAGGGCGGCGGTGGACGTCCTCGGCGGAGAGCCGGACGACGCCACGCTGCGCCGCTTCCTGCACGGACTCCCGGGCGTCGACGCGGTCGGGCTGGAGCAGCGGGCGGCCGGTCTCGGCACCCGCTCGATCAAGACGACCTCGAAGGCCTGGGCGCTCGACACCATCATCCGTCTGATCGACCTCACGACGCTCGAAGGTGCCGACACCCCCGGCAAGGTGCGCTCGCTCGTCGCCAAGGCGAAGACCCCCGACGCCGCCGACCCCTCCACGCCGCGCGTGGCCGCGGTGTGCGTCTACGGCGACATGGTCGGCGGCGCGGTCGAGGCGCTGGGCTCCGTGCACGGCGACCCGGACGACGGCCTCATCTCGGTCGCCGCGGTCGCCACGGCGTTCCCCAGCGGCCGGTCGTCGCTCGCGATCAAGCTGGCCGACACCGCCGAGGCGGTCGCGGCGGGCGCCGACGAGATCGACATGGTGATCGACCGCGGTGCCTTCCTCTCCGGCCGGTACGGCCTGGTGTTCGACCAGATCGCCCAGGTCAAGGAGGCCTGCCGCCGCGAGGACGGCTCCTACGCCTCGCTCAAGGTGATCCTGGAGACCGGTGAGCTGAACACGTACGACAACATCAAGCGCGCGTCGTGGCTCGGGATCCTGGCGGGCGGCGACTTCATCAAGACGTCGACCGGCAAGGTGCAGCCCGCGGCCACGCTGCCCACCACGCTGCTCATGCTGGAGACCGTGCGCGACTGGTACCGCGGCACGGGCGAGCGGATCGGCGTGAAGCCGGCCGGTGGCATCCGCTCCTCGAAGGACGCGGTCAAGTACCTCGTCACCGTGGCGGAGACCGTGGGGGAGGAGTGGCTGCAGCCGCACCTGTTCCGCTTCGGCGCCTCCAGCCTCCTCAACGACGTGCTCCTGCAGCGACAGAAGCTCCGCTCCGGCCACTACTCGGGCCCCGACTACGTCACCATCGACTGACGGGAAGACGACCATGTCATTTCTGGAATACGCTCCGGCACCGGAGTCCACCGCGATCCTGAACCTCCGGGACAGCTACGGCCTGTTCATCGACGGCGAGTTCGTCGACGGCTCGGGCACCCCCTTCACGACCATCTCCCCGTCGAGCGAGAAGCGCATCGCTGAGATCGCGTCCGCGAGCGACGAGGACATCGACCGTGCGGTCGCCGCCGCCCGCCGCGCCTACGACAAGACGTGGTCGAGGATGAGCGGCCGCGACCGCGGCAAGTACCTGTTCCGCATCGCGCGCCTGGTGCAGGAGCGCGCGCGCGAGCTCGCGGTCGCCGAGAGCCTCGACAACGGCAAGCCCATCAAGGAGAGCCGCGACGTGGACGTTCCCCTCGTCGCCTCCTGGTTCTTCTACTACGCGGGCTGGGCGGACAAGCTCGACTACGCCGGGCTCGGCGCGAACCCGCGGTCGCTCGGCGTCGCCGGACAGGTCATCCCCTGGAACTTCCCGCTGCTCATGCTCGCGTGGAAGCTCGCGCCCGCTCTCGCCGCCGGCAACACGGTCGTGCTGAAGCCGGCCGAGACCACGCCGCTCACGGCCCTGCTGTTCGCGGAGATCCTGCAGCAGGCCGACCTTCCCGCGGGCGTCGTGAACATCGTCACGGGTGCCGGGCAGACCGGGGCCGCGCTCGTGCGCCACCCCGACGTGGACAAGGTCGCCTTCACGGGTTCCACCGGCGTGGGTCGCGACATCGCTCGCGCGGTCGCCGGGACGAACAAGAAGCTGACGCTGGAGCTGGGCGGCAAGGCGGCGAACATCGTGTTCGACGACGCCCCGATCGACCAGGCCGTCGAGGGCATCGTCAACGGCATCTTCTTCAACCAGGGCCACGTGTGCTGCGCCGGCAGCCGCCTGCTGGTGCAGGAGTCCATCCACGACGAGGTCGTCGACCGGCTCAAGGCCCGGCTGTCGACGCTGCGCCTCGGCGACCCGCTCGACAAGAACACCGACATCGGCGCGATCAACTCCGCCGCCCAGCTGGCGCGGATCCGCGAGCTGAGCGACATCGGCGAGGCGGAGGGTGCCGAGCGCTGGACCGCCGACTGCGCCATCCCCGACCAGGGCTTCTGGTTCGCGCCGACGATCTTCACCGGTGTCGAGGCCGCGCACCGCATCGCGCGCGACGAGGTGTTCGGGCCCGTGCTGTCCGTGCTGACCTTCCGGACGCCCGCCGAGGCGATCGCGAAGGCGAACAACACCCCGTACGGCCTCTCCGCGGGGATCTGGTCCGACAAGGGCTCGCGCATCCTCGCCGTCGCCGACCGGCTGCGCGCCGGTGTGGTGTGGGCCAACACGTTCAACCGTTTCGACCCGTCGAGCCCGTTCGGCGGCTACAAGGAGTCCGGATACGGCCGCGAGGGCGGCCGCCAGGGGCTCACCGCGTACCTCAAGGGAGCCGCAGCATGAGCAAGCGACTGAGCGTTCCGAAGACCTACAAGCTCGCGATCGGCGGGGCCTTCCCCCGCAGCGAGTCGGGTCGCACGTACGAGGTGGTGTCGCGCAAGGGCGGCTTCCTCGCGAACGCCGCCAAGGCCTCGCGCAAGGACGCCCGCGACGCGGTCACCGCGGCGCGCGCGGCCGTGAAGGGATGGTCGGGGGCGACCGCGTACAACCGCGGCCAGGTGCTGTACCGCGTCGCGGAGGTGCTGGAGGGGCGCCGCGCGCAGTTCATCGACGAGATCGTGGCGCAGGAGGGCGTGTCGTCCTCGGCGGCCACCGCGCAGGTGGACGAGGCGATCGACCTGTGGGTCTGGTACGCGGGCTGGTGCGACAAGTACGCCCAGGTGGCGGGCAACGCGAACCCCGTGTCCGGCCCGTACTTCAACATCTCCGTGCCGGAGCCGACCGGCGTGGTCGCGATCGTCGCGCCGCAGGACTCGGCGCTGCTCGGGCTGGTCTCGGTCGTGGCGCCCGCGCTGGTCGCGGGCAACACGGTCGTCGTGATCGCGAGCGAGCAGCACCCGCTGTCGGCGATCAGCCTCGCGGAGGTGCTGGCCACGAGCGACCTCCCCGGCGGCGTCGTGAACGTGCTGACGGGGTCGCCCGCGGAGATGGCGCCCTGGCTCGCCGCGCACCAGGACGTCAACGCGCTCGACCTGTCCGGCGCGGGAGCGCTCGACTGGGTCGACCTGCAGATCGCCGCCGCGGAGACCCTGAAGCGCGTGGTCGCTCCGGGCGAGGTCGTCGCCTCGCCCGAGCGGATCGCCGCGTTCACCGAGGTGAAGACCGTCTGGCACACCAAGAGCATGGTCTGAGCTCGGACCGCACGAGGGGCCCCGTCGCGCATCCCGCGGGCGGGGCCCTTCTCGATGCCGGGGCCGCGCGGAAGCGAGTCCGCGCCAATGCGGCCCGGTGTCGCATGCAGCGGTTAGGCTCGAAGGACGATCTCTGATCCCCCATAGGAGGACGCGCATGGCCCGCATCGGTGAAAGCGCTGACCTGTTCAAGTGTTCTTTCTGCGGAAAGAGCCAGAAGCAGGTGCAGCAGCTCATCGCGGGTCCCGGCGTGTACATCTGCGACGAGTGCGTCGAGCTGTGCAACGAGATCATCGAGGAGCGCATGGCGGAGTCGTCCGCCGAGGGCGTCGCCGAGTTCGAACTGCCCAAGCCGCGGGAGATCTTCTCGTTCCTCGAGGAGTACGTGGTCGGCCAGGAGCCCGCGAAGCGCGCCCTCGCCGTCGCCGTCTACAACCACTACAAGAGGGTCCGTGCGCACGGCACCCTGCAGCCGGCGGAGCAGAAGGCCGAAGAGGTCGAGATCGCCAAGAGCAACATCCTGCTCATCGGGCCGACCGGCTGCGGCAAGACCTACCTGGCACAGACGCTCGCCAAGCGCCTCAACGTGCCGTTCGCCGTCGCCGACGCCACCGCGCTCACCGAGGCGGGCTATGTGGGTGAAGACGTGGAGAACATCCTCCTCAAGCTCATCCAGGCCGCCGACTACGACGTGAAGCGCGCCGAGCAGGGCATCATCTACATCGACGAGGTCGACAAGATCGCCCGCAAGGCCGAGAACCCCTCGATCACCCGCGACGTGTCGGGCGAGGGCGTGCAGCAGGCGCTCCTGAAGATCATCGAGGGAACGGTCGCCTCGGTTCCGCCGCAGGGCGGCCGCAAGCACCCGCACCAGGAGTTCCTGCAGATCGACACGTCGAACGTGCTGTTCATCGTGGCCGGCGCCTTCGCCGGGCTGGAGGACATCGTGTCGGCGCGCGTCGGCAAGCACGGCGTCGGCTTCGGCGCCCCGCTGCACGACAAGGGCAAGGACCTCGACCTGTTCAGCGAGGTGCTGCCGGAAGACCTCCACAAGTTCGGCCTCATCCCCGAGTTCATCGGGCGTCTGCCGGTCGTGACCAACGTGTCGCCGCTCGACCAGGCCGCGCTGATCGACATCCTCACCGGCCCGCGCAACGCGCTCGTGAAGCAGTATCAGCGCATGTTCGAGCTCGACGGCGTGCAGCTGGAGTTCGAGGAGGAGGCGCTGCGGTCGATCGCCGACCTCGCGGTGGAGCGCAAGACCGGTGCCCGCGGGCTCCGCGCGATCCTCGAGGACGTGCTCGGCCCCGTCATGTTCGAGATCCCGTCCGCCGACGATGTCGCGAAGGTCATCATCACGCGCGCCGCGGTCGACGAGGGCGCCCCGCCCACCGTGGTGATGGAGCGCAAGCGCAAGAGCGCCTGACCCCGACCGACGCCGGCGGGGCGGTCAACCGACCGGCATGATGAGGTCGGTGCGCAGGTCCTCCGGCGCCGTGTCCGGGTCGGAGACGTACACCTCGATCCAGACGCCGCGCGGATGGAGGTCCGCCTCCGCCGCCCGTGCGACCAGAGCCGCCCATCCGGCCCCGAGACCGTCGTAGGAGCCGAGGACGGTGGTCGCCACCGCGGATCCGGACGGAAGCGTGGATGCGACGATGGCGGTGCCGTCACCGGTGGCGAGGGGGTCGGACGGCGAGGCCTGCACGGGGAACCCGAGCTCGAGATCGAACACACCCATCGGGTCGCCGTGGTAGATCGCCAGTGCCGGACCGGCGGGAAGCAGCGTGCCGGCGGCGAACGCGTCGCCGATGGCGCGATACCCGGAGTCGAAGGCGTCACGGAGATCGGCGAGACGGAGCGCCTCGTGGCGGATGACCGCGAGCGGGACGGGGTCGAGGTCGAGCCGGTCGGCAGGGCCGAACGGGGCGTCGGAGAAGGCGTTCATGTGCTCAGGGTGCCACGGGTCAGCCGTCGAGTCCACGGCGCTTCAGCAGCGGCGCGATCTCGGCGTCGCGGCCGCGGAAGTCGCGATACGCCTCCAGGGGGTCCTTCGACCCGCCGACCCCGAGCAGACGCTCCCGGAAGCGGTCGCCGTTCTCGCGGGCGAGGCCCCCGTTCTCCCGGAACCACTCGACCGTGTCGGCGTCGAGCACCTCGCTCCAGATGTATGAGTAGTACCCCGCGCTGTAACCGCCGGAGAACACGTGCGCGAAGTACGTCGACGAATACCGCGTCGGCACGGCGGGGTCGTCGAGCCCGATGTCTGCCAGCGCCGCGGCCTCGAACCCCGCGACGTCGTCCACGTCGTCGTCGACGGAGAGCCGATGCCAGGCCTGGTCGAGCCAGGCGGCGGCCAGATACTCGCTCGTCGCGTGTCCCTGATCGAACGTCTCGGTCGCCCGGAGGCGGTCGACGATCGCGGGGTCGAGCGGTTCTCCCGTCTCGTGGTGGCGGGCGTAGTTGTCCAGGACCTCGGGCCAGAGGATCCACATCTCGTTGACCTGACTCGGGAACTCGACGACGTCGCGGAACACGTTGGTGCCGGCGAAGTGGGGGTACGTCACCGTCGCGAACAGACCGTGCAGGGCGTGCCCGAACTCGTGGAACAGCGTCGTCACCTCATCGAGCGTCAACAGCGTGGGCTCTCCCTCTCCGGGCTGGGGGACGTTGAGGTTGTTGACCACGACGGGCGCGCTGCCGCGGAGTCGTGACTGGCTGACGATCGCGTTCATCCAGGCGCCGCCGCGCTTGGAGTCGCGGGTGTAGAGGTCGAGCACGTAGAGGCCGAGCGGGGAACCGTCGGCGTTGCGCACCTCGAACACCCGGGCTCCGGGGTGGTAGGCGACCAGGTCGTCGCGCTCGCGGAAGGTGACTCCGTACAGCCGGGTCGCCGCGAAGAACACGCCGTCCTGCAGCACGCGCTCCGCCTCGAACCAGGGGCGCAGCGCAGCCGTGTCGATGTCGTAGCGGGCGGTGCGCACCTTCTCGGCGTAGAACGCCCAGTCGTGCGCCTCGACCGGGAAGGGAGCGGGCTCCGACTCGTCGACCAGCGCCTGGAGCGCCGCGCGCTCGGCGCGCGCGTTGCGGGCCGACGGAGCAGCCAGCCGGCGCAGCATCCGCTCGACCGCCTCGGGAGAGCCCGCCGTCTCGTCGGCTGTGACGTATGCCGCGTGCGAGGGGTGCCCGAGAAGTGCGGCGCGCTCGGCCCGCAGGCGCACGATCTCGCGCAGGACCGGACGGTTGTCGTTCGCGTTGTCGCGCGAGCCCCGGGCGCGCGACGCGGCCAGGACGCGCCGCCGGGACTCCCGCACGCCGAGGCGGGCCAGGGCGGGATGGCCGGTGAACAGCGGCAGGGTGAGGAGGTACCGGCCGTCGAGCCCGCGGTCGGCGGCGGCGCGGGCGGCCGCGGAGAGCTCGCCCTGGCTGAGGCCGTCGAGCTCGGCCGCGGAGTCGAACACCACGGCGAGGTCGTTCGTGTCGCCCAGCAGGTTGCGCTCGAAGGTGTTGGTGAGCACGGAGAGCCGCTGGTTGAGGGCCGTGAGCTCGGCTTTGGCCGCGTCGTCGAGGCCCGCGCCCGCGTGCGTCATCTCGCGGTGGTACCGCTCCACCAGGTAGCGCTGCTCGGGGTCGAGGGGCAGAGCATGGCGCTGCTCGTGCACGCGTTCGACGCGCCAGAAGAGGGCCGCGTCGAGGGTGATCGCGTCCTGGTGCGCGGCCATGAGCGGCGCGAGCTGCTCGTCGATCTCCTGGATCTCCGGTGTCGCGTCGGCCGAGCTGACCGTGTAGAACGTGTGCGCCACGCGGTCGAGCAGCTCCCCGGACCGCTCGAGCGCCTCGATCGTGTTCTCGAACGTGGGCATCGATCGCACCCGCGTGATGTTCGCGACCTCGGCGAGCTGCGCCGCGAACCCGGCCTGGAACGCCGGGAGGTAGTGCTCGGCGCGGATCGCCCGGTAGTCCGGCAGTCCGAAGGGAAGGGACGACGGCTGGAGGAGCGGGTTCGTGGCGTCGGTCATTCCCCGAGCCTAACGACCCGTGCCGAGCGCATCGTCGGCCTCGGTGCGCAGCCCGACCATCACGGCGCGCAGCGCGTCGACGACCACGCGGACGGACCGCCGGCGCAGGTTCTCCGGCCGCGCCAGGACGTCGATCATGCGGTGCGTGCTCACGCCACGCAGCGGGATGCGCACGATGTCACGGTCGTCGACGCTGCGCGACGTGAAGCGCGGCAGCATGCCGAGCACCCCGCCCGCGGCGACGACGGCGGACACGGCGCCGTAGTCGTTGATGCGGTGGAGCACGTCGACCGGGCGCCCCGCGACGGCCGACACGGCGCGCAGCACGTCGTCGGGGGAGTAGCCGGTGCGGCTGGTCACCCAGCGCTCTGCCGCCACGTCGGCGGGCTTCAGGCTCGACCGCGTGGCGAGGGGATGATCGGCGGCGACCGCCACGTCGAGCGGCTCGCGCACGAGCGTGACACTGCGCACACCCGCCGTTGGCCACGGATCGGAGTGCTCCATGCGATGCGCGAGCACCAGGTCGTACCGGGAGGTGAGGGCGGGGAACTCGCTCTGGGCGACATCTTCGTCGGTGAGCTGCACGGTGGGCGCGGCATCCAGCGCGGACAGCTCACGCAGCAGCGGCCCGAACAGCGCCTGCCCGACGCTGTGGAAGCCGCTGAGGCTCACCACGCCCGTCGCCGCCTCCTCGAAGTCGTCGAGGGCGTGCCTCGCGGCGGCCATCGCGTCGATCGCCTCGGTGCCCGCCGCGGCCAGGACCTCTCCGGCCGCAGTGAGCACGAGCGAGCGTCCCTCGCGACGGGTGAGCGGTGTGGGGAACGCCCGCTGGAGGGCGGCGAGCTGCTGCGACACCGCGGACGGCGTGACGCGCAGGGCCTCGGCGACCGCGGTCACACTCCCGAGGGCGCCGAGCTCGCGGAGGATCTGCAACTGGTGGAGCTCCATCGCGATAGTTTAGCCAGAACTACAGGGACGATGCAGGATCTGCCGATTGTTCTACAGCGATGGATGCGCTGAGATCGAAGACATGAAGGCTTTGTTCAAGGAGGAGCCGGGCGCCGGACTCACCCTCGTCGACCGCCCCGAACCGACGGCCGGACCGGGAGACGTGGTCATCCGCGTGCTGCGGACGGGTATCTGCGGCACCGACCTGCACATCCACCGCTGGGACGACTGGGCGGCCTCCGCCATCTCGACCCCGCTCATCCCCGGACACGAGTTCTACGGGGAGGTCGTGGAGGTCGGGCCCCTGGTGCACGACATCGTCGTCGGGGACCGCGTCTCCGGAGAGGGGCACATCGTGTGCGGCACCTGCCGGAACTGTCGCGCGGGGCGCCGGCAGATGTGCATCCGCACGATCGGTCTCGGGCTGCAGCGCGACGGGGCGTTCGCGGAGTACCTGTCGCTGCCTGCCGCGAACGTCTGGGTGCACCACGCCGACGTGACCCCGGAACTCGGGGCCGTCTTCGACCCCCTCGGCAACGCCGTGCACACGGCCCTGACGTATCCGCTGGTCGGTGAGGACGTGTTGGTGACCGGGTGCGGCCCGATCGGCCTCATGGCGATCGCGGTGGCGCGGCACGCCGGTGCGCGTTTCATCGCCGCGACCGATGTGAGCGCACCGCGGTTGGAGATGGCGCGGCGCATGGGCGCGGACGAGGTGGTCGACGTGTCGCAGCGCGACGTGCGCGACGCCCAGCGCGTGCTCGGCATGCGCGAGGGCTTCGACATCGGCTTCGAGATGAGCGGCGCGGCGTCGGCCCTCCCGGCCATGATCGACAACATGAACCACGGCGGACGGATCGCGATGCTCGGGCTGCCGAGCGCCGGCTTCGAGATCGACTGGGGCAAGCTCGTCACGCACATGCTCACGATCAAGGGCATCTACGGCCGCGAGATGTTCGAGACGTGGAACGCCATGGGCGCGATGCTGCAGACCAGCGCCGCGCTGCGCGAGGCGATCGGCCGCGTGATCGCCGACGTCGTGCCGGCGCGCGAGTGGGAGCGCGGCTTCGCGGCCGCGGAATCGGCGGGAACGGGCAAGATCATCCTCGACTGGACGGAGCTGTGATGTACGGAGACTTCAAGACTCATGTGGCGGCGGAGCTCGCCGGGATCGAGGAGGCCGGGCTCACCAAGCGCGAGCGCGGCATCCGCGGACCGCAGAGCGCGGAGATCACGGCCGACGGGACGCCCGTGCTGAACTTCTGCGCCAACAACTACCTCGGCCTCGCGGACGACCCCCGGATCCTCGCGTCGGCCACCGCCGCGCTGCAGGAGTGGGGATACGGGCTCGCGAGCGTCCGCTTCATCTGCGGCACCCAGGAGCAGCATCTGGAGCTGGAGCGGCGCCTGGCGGACTTCCTCGGGACGGCCGACGCGATCCTCTACTCGTCGTGCTTCGACGCGAACGGCGGGGTGTTCGAGACGCTCTTCTCGGCGGAGGACGCGATCATCTCGGACGAGCTCAACCACGCGTCGATCATCGACGGGATCCGGCTCTCCAAGGCGCGGCGCCTGCGCTACCGCAACCGCGACATGGCCGACCTGGAGGAGCAGCTGCGGGCGGCGGCCGATGCCCGGTTCCGGGTGGTCGTGACCGACGGCGTGTTCTCGATGGACGGCTACATCGCGCCGCTGGCCGAGATCTGCGACCTCGCCGAGCGGTATGACGCGCTGGTGTTCGTGGACGATTCCCACGCCGTCGGGTTCGTGGGCGAGCACGGCCGCGGCACTCCGGAGCTGTGCGGGGTGTCGGACCGCGTCGACATCTACACCGGCACGTTCGGCAAGGCGCTCGGCGGCGCCTCGGGCGGGTACGTGGCCTCCCACGCCGACATCGTGGCGCTGCTGCGACAGCGGTCGCGCCCCTACCTGTTCTCGAACACGCTGGCCCCCGCGATCGTGGCGGGAACCCTGACGGCGCTCGACCTCGTCGAGGGATCCGCCGAGCTGCGGGCGCGACTGCGCGAGAACGCGGCGCTGTTCCGGCGCCGGATGACCGAGGAGGGGTTCGAGCTGCTGCCGGGGGAGCACCCGATCGTCCCGGTGATGTTCGGCGATGCGGCGAAGACGGCGCGGATCGCCCAGGCCATGCAGGAGCGGGGCATCTACGTGACCGCGTTCAGCTTCCCCGTCGTCCCGCGCGGGCTCGCGCGCATCCGCGTGCAGCTGTCCGCCGCGCACACGCCGGAGCAGGTGGAGGAGTGCGTCGCCGCGTTCGTGGCGGCGCGTGACGCGGTGGGCTGACGGGAGCGGATCCGGATGCAAAGAAACTCTTGCAAAGAATCGTTTGCAAGGGTATCTTTGCACTCATGACCGAACAGACCCAGGTGCGAACGCTCGACGCCGGAGCGCTGAAGGCCCTCGCCCACCCGCTTCGCGTGAAGATCTTCGACCTGCTCGCCTCGCGCGGCCCCCAGACCGCGAGTTCCCTCGCCGCGCTCGTGGGGGAGACCTCGGGTTCCACGAGCTATCACCTGCGCGCCCTCGCCGCGCACGACCTCATCCGCGAGGTCGAGGGCCGCGGCACCGCCAGGGAGCGCTGGTGGGAGCGGCCGAAGGGGCGCATCGACGTGCCGGGCCCGGACGACATGACCTCGCCCGCGAACCGCGCCGCCGCGCAGATCGTGACCTCCGAGTTCTTCCGGCTGCGGCACGAGACGCTGATGTCGTACCTGAACCGACCGGCGTCCGAGGTTCCCGACGGGTGGGGTGACGTGGGCATCACGCTCACCACGCACCTCGACGTGACCCCCGCCCAGGCTCTCGCCCTGCGCTCGGAGCTGGAGGCCGTCATCGAGTCGGCGATCGAGCGGTACCGCGGCCAGACCGGGCCGGACGTGCGGCGGGTGTCGGTGCGCGCCGAGCTGTTCGACCTGCCGACGCCGCCGTCCGCGGCGGGTGCGGCCGAGCCGGGGTCCGCATCATGACCGCCGCCACGCTGCACCTCTCCGCCCCCACGCGCACGGAGCGGGGGCTGCTGCGCCTCGCCGACCGCCTCACCGGACTCGTCGAGCATCGCGTGGCCGAGCGCGCGCGGCGCCGCCAGCTCGCCCTCGACCTGCTGGCGGAGCAGCAGGCTCGCCGCCACGACCCGCACGCCGTGGACCACCTGCTCGCCCAGCTCGGGGCGCCGCGCCGCTGACGGCCCCTGCCACGGACGCGAGAGCCCCGGATCCGCAGAGGATCCGGGGCTCTCGTCGCACGGAGGCTGCTCAGTCCTCGAACGGACGCGCCATCACCTCGCCGGACGCCGTCTGCACGACCTCCCAGCCCGCGTCGAGCTCGGCGAGCGCCCGGCCCTCCAGCCAGGTGAGCGTCCAGTGTCCGGTGAGCCCGCGGGCCTCGACCTCGGCGATCGCGGGGCGCAGCGCCTCCGGGACCGACGCGGGCGGCTGCGTGCCGGTGGCCCAGCGGGTGCCGAGCTGCATCACGACGCCTCGACCGGGGCGAGCTCGATCGCGGTCACCGCGAACTCCTCGGCCTCGGCGAACTCGAGCTCGGCGATGCGGCCGACCGCGCGGAGGTCGTCGGCGGCGGCGCGCAGCGCGTCGAGCTTCGCGGCAGGGGCAGCGATCGCCGCGCGCGCCACCGGGGTCTTCTGCGACGCCTTCGCCTCGGTCTTCGCACGACGGATGCCGATCAGGGCCTCGCTCGCGGCGGCGAGCACCGCGGCGTCGCCCTCGATGCCCAGCGGCTCCGGCCACGCGGCGGTGTGCACGGAACCCTGCTCAAACCACGACCACGCCTCCTCGGTCGCGAACGACAGCACGGGCGCGAGCAGACGCAGGAGCGTGGACAGCGCCAGGCGCAGCGCCAGTGCCGCCGACGCCTGTCCCACGTCGTTCTGGTTGTACGCCCGCTCCTTCACCAGCTCCAGGTAGTCGTCGCAGAACGTCCAGAAGAACGCCTCGGTGAGCTCGAGCGCGCGCGCGGCGTCGTAGCGGTCGAACGCCGCGGTCGCCTCCGCCACCACGGCGTCGAGGGCCGTGAGCATCGAGGCGTCCAGCGCGTGGGTGACCTGCGCGCCCTCCGGCACCGGGAACGACAGCACGAACTTCGCGGCGTTGAGCACCTTGATGGCCAGGCGCCGCCCGATCTTCACCTGGGTCGGATTCTGCGGGTCGAACGCGGCGTCCATGCCCAGTCGGCTGGAGGCCGCCCAGTACCGCACCGCGTCGGAGCCGTGCGCGTCGAGCACGTCGGCCGGGGTGACCACGTTGCCCTTCGACTTCGACATCTTCTTGCGGTCCGGGTCGACGATGAAGCCGGAGATCGCGGCGTTCTTCCACGGGGCCCTGCCGTCTTCCAGCGTGGAGCGCAGCATGGTGGAGAACAGCCAGGTGCGGATGATGTCCTGCCCCTGGGGACGCAGGTCGAACGGGGCCGTGAGCTGCCACAGCTCCTCGTCGCGCTGCCAGCCGCCGGCGAGCTGCGGCGTGAGCGACGACGTGGCCCACGTGTCGAGGATGTCGGCCTCGGCGTCGAACCCGCCCGGCACGCCGCGCTGGTCTTCCGTGTACCCGGCCGGCACGTCGGTGGTCGGGTCGATCGGCAGGCTCGCGGCGTCGGGGACGAGCACGCGGTCGTAGTCGCGGTCGCCGTTCTCGTCCAGCGCGTACCAGAGGGGGATCGGCACGCCGAAGAAGCGCTGCCGGGACACGAGCCAGTCGCCGGTGAGACCGCCGACCCAGTTCTCGTACCGCACGCGCATGAAGTCGGGGTGCCACGCGAGCTCCTGCCCGTGCGCGAGCAGCTGGTCGCGCAGCTCGCCGTCGCGGGCGCCGTTGCGGATGTACCACTGGCGCGTGGACACGATCTCGAGCGGACGGTCGCCCTTCTCGAAGAACTTCACGGCGTGCTGGAAGGGCTTGCCGACCGCGGTCAGGTCGCCCGTCTCCTGCAGCTTCTCGACGATCGCCTTGCGGGCGCTGAACACGGTCTTGCCGGCGACCTCGGCCGCGTACCAGGCGCGGGCGTCGGCGTCGGCCACGAGAGACGGAGCCTCCGGGAGGAACCGGCCGTCGAGGCCGATCGTGGTCATGTTCGGCAGGTCGCGACCATCGGTCGTGCGCAGCTCGCGCCACCAGACGATGTCGGTCACGTCGCCGAAGGTGCACACCATGGCGGCACCGGTGCCCTTGTCGGGCTGGGCGAGGTGGTGACCGTGGATCTCGATCTCGGCACCGAAGAACGGGGTGCGCACCTTCGTGCCGATCAGGTGCTTGTGCGGGCCCTCGGGGTGGGTCACGATCGCGATGCACGCGGGGAGGAGCTCCGGACGCGTGGTGTCGATCGCGATCGAGCCGGAGCCGTCCGCGAAGGGGAACTCGATCGTGTGATACGCGGCCTGCTGGTCGCGGTCCTCGAGCTCGGCCTGCGCGATGGCGGAGCGGAAGTCGATGTCCCACAGCGTCGGCGCGAGGGCCTGGTAAGCCTCGCCCCGGTCGATGTTGCGCAGGAACGCGAGCTGGCTCTGGCGGATCGTGTCGTCGGAGATCGTGCGGTAGGTCTGCGTCCAGTCCACGCTCAGGCCGAGCTGCCGGAACAGTGCCTCGAACTGCTTCTCATCCTCGATCGTGAGGCGCTCGCACAGCTCGATGAAGTTGCGCCGGCTGATGGGCTGCTGGTCGGCCGCACGGCTGGACTTGTTGTCTCCGCCCTCGAACGGCGGGGTGAAGTCGGGGTCGTAGGGGAGCGAGGGGTCGCAGCGCACGCCGTAGTAGTTCTGCACGCGGCGCTCGGTGGGCAGGCCGTTGTCGTCCCAGCCCATCGGGTAGAACACGGTCTTGCCGCGCATCCGCTCGTACCGCGCCTTGACGTCGGTGTGGGTGTACGAGAACACGTGCCCGATGTGCAGGCTGCCCGAGGCGGTGGGCGGAGGGGTGTCGATCGAGTACACGCCCTCACGGCCGAGTTCCGCGGCGCGCAGACGGTCGAACAGGTAGGTGCCCTGCTCCGCCCAGGCGGCGTCCCACTTCGCTTCGAGACCTTCGAGTGCGGGCTTGTCAGGGATGGCGGACATGGAGGTCTCCTCGAGCGATGTATGCGGCACTGTGTGAGCGTGCCTGAGTGTGGGTGGTGCCGCCCAGTCTACCGAGCGTGCGGGCGGGTCGCTCGACCGCGGCGGGCGCTCGGCGCGGCGCGGACCCGCACCCGCCGCGACTGGGAGGATCGGAGCATGACATCGCCGTGGTCCTCGTCCACCCGTCCCCGGCTCGCCGACCTCGGCGTCGCGGCCGGAGCCTTCGCGCGCGGTGCGGAGAACACGATCACCGACGTCCCCGGGGTGCGGGTCGGCCACGCCACGCTGCACGGCGACGGTCTGCACACGGGGGTCACGGCGATCGTGCCGGACGCGCTCACCGCGCGGCGCCGCAGCCTTCCCGCGAACCTCTCCGTGGGCAACGGCTACGGCAAGCTCGTCGGTGCCACGCAGCTGCGCGAGCTCGGCGCGCTGGAGACGCCGATCCTCCTCACGTCGACCCTGTCGGTGTTCCGCGTGGCCGACGCGCTGCTCGGGCACCTGCTGGCGACACCCGCGCACGCGCACACGACGACGCTGAACCCGGTGGTGGGGGAGACGAACGACGGGTTCCTCTCGGACATCCGTCGGCGGGCCGTGGGCGAGGAGCAGGTGGTCGCGGCACTGGAGGCGGCGGCGTCCGGTCCCGTCGCGGAGGGTTGTGTCGGTGCGGGTGCCGGGACGGTCGCCCTCGGCTACAAGGGCGGCATCGGCACGGCGTCGCGGGTGGTCGACGTGGCCGGCGCCCCGTGCACGCTCGGCGCGCTCGTGCAGACGAACTTCAGTGGCACGCTGCGCATCGCCGGGGTGCCCCTGCCTGCGGAGGAGCTGCTCGCGGACGACCCTGCGGAGCCGGTCGGGAACTCCTGCATGATCGTCGTCGCCACCGATGCGCCGGTCGACGGCCGCCAGCTCGGGCGCGTGGCCAACCGCGCCGTGTTCGCGATGCGGGGCGTCGGTGCCGACTACGCGCAGGGCAGCGGCGACTACGCCATCGCGTTCTCCGTGCACGACCCGGCGACGGGCGGGCTCGCGGCGGACGACGAGCTCTCGCCGCTGTTCGCCGCGACGATGGACGCGGTCGAGGAGGCGCTGATCAACTCCGCGCTGTCCGCAGAGACCACCGTGGGCCCCGAGGGGCGGACGGCGCACGCGGTGCCGATCGATCGGGTGCGCGAGCGCCTGGCGCGCGCCGGGGTCGTCTGACCGGCGTTCACGACCCGGGGGGAAACGTCGCCGTGGAGGACGGATGCGCGACGTGTCACGGCAACCGCGCCCGGATGTCGTGCGGTGCGAGCGGTGCTCAGTCGGCGAGCGCGGCGTGGATGCCCTCGCCGATCCGGCGCATGGCCGCGAGCACCGGGCCGCGGCCGTCCGCACCGCTGTTCCAGGTGGCCAGCACGGCGTAGGCGATGCGCCGGGTGGGCGACATGACGAGGCCCGTGTCGGCGCGGACCCGCGAGATTGTGCCGGTCTTGTTCAGCAGCCACACGCCGCGGTCGAAACCCCAGTGCGCGAGCGGGTCGAGCTCGAACGCCGAGGCGACCATCGACAGGTCCATGCCGGCACCGAGCCACCGCCGCAGCGTGTCGGCCGACGCGGGAGAGAGATCGGCGCCGTCGGCGAGCCGCGACATGAAGCGCACGAGCTCCGCGGCGTTCGCGTGCGACAGCGTCCGGGGAGCGCCGGGCGGGATCGGCCACCGCACGATGTCGTCGAGCGCGGAGGCGGTGTAGCCGAGCGCCCGGGTGTGCTCCTGCACCACGGGGATGCCGATCACGCGGCCCAGGGTGTTGGTGGCGGCGTTGTCGCTCACCGCGCCGATCAGCGCCGCCACGTCGTACAGCGACAGCTCGTCGGCCTGCAGCAGGTACCACAGCCCCGAGTCCTCGATGGCCTCCACGGGGCGCCGGGTCACGCGCTCCTCCAGCGTGCGGGTGCCCGCGTCGACCTCGGCGAGCAGCCGGTGCAGCAGGAAGATTTTGCCCACGCTCGCGGTGTCCTGCACGGCCTCGGGGTCGTGGCGCAGCAGCACCTCGCCGGTGTCGACGTCCTGCACGAGCACCGACCACACGGTGCCGTTCCCGCTCGGCAGCTCCACGTCGATCGCGCTCATGCGTCCCCTCCGTCGTCGCGCGGGCGTCCGGTCACGTGCGCCCGGATGAGCTCGCCGACCGCGCGCATGCCGTCGAGCACGGGCGCTCGCAGATCGGTGCCCGCGGTCTTCCAGTTCGCCGCGACGGCGTAGGCGACCGCGCCCTCCGGGCCGCGCAGCAGTCCGACGTCCACCCGCGCGAAGCCCACGCTGCCGGTCTTGTGACGCAGCACCAGGCCCTGGTACTCGGCCTCGACGTGCGCGAGGGGGTCGAGCAGGAACGCGTCGGCGGTCATCGACGTGTCGGTGTCGGCGGCCAGCCAGTCCAGCACGCGCGCACTCACGGCGGGGGAGAAGACCTCGCCGGCGCCGAGCCGCCGCATCACGTCGGACAGCTCGGCCGCGGTGCCGAACGACGGCGTCCACGGCAGGTCGGGCGTGCGCTCGTTGCGGATGTAGTCGTGCAGCGCGGTGTCGCGGTAGCCGAGCTCCGGGGCGACCGCGCGGACGGCGTCGAGTCCGCAGAGGTGGAGGAGCGCGTTCGTGGCGAGGTTGTCGCTCACGGCGCCGACGAGGAGTGCCGCGTCGTGCACGGTGACGCGCTGGTCGTGCATCCGGTACAGCAGCCCCGAGTCCTCGACACGGTGCTCGTCGGGGATGTCGATGCGCGCGTCCGCCGCGAGCGTCCCGTCCTCCAGCCGCCGGGCGACCTCGATGAGCAGGAAGATCTTGCCGATGCTCGCGGTCTCGCACTGCACGTCCGGGTCGTGCTCGGCCAGGGTCGCCCCGGTGTCCGCGTCGAGCAGCCGGACGGACCAGGTCGCCCGGGGGTCGAGCGGGGGGAGGGCGATCATGCCGGCAGCCCGACCGTGAGGCGCGGCTCGTCCCCGGTCGCGTCGAGCACCCCGTCCACGCCGAGCGGGATCGTGAGCGCGTGCGGGTCGTGGCCGAAGCCCTGCTCCCACAGCACCGGCACCCCGCGGTCTTGGAACTCGTCGCGCATCAGGGCGTGCACGAGCTCGAGGTCGCCGCACTCGTGCCAGGAGCCCAGCACGATGCCCGAGGCCTGGGCGAGCCGCCCGGCCCGGCGCAGCTGCGTCACGAAGCCGTCCAGCCGGTACGGCTCCTCCGTGATGTCCTCGAGGAACAGGATGCCCGGGGCGGCGACGGCGGCCTCCGGCGCCCCCAGTCCCGCCGCCAGGAGGCTGAGGTTGCCGCCGGTGAAGCGTCCCTCCGCCCGGCCCCGCGTCATGATCTCGGTCTTCGGGCCGATGAGCTCGCGTCCGCGCCAGGGCTCGAACAGCCAGCGCTGCACGTCGTCGCGCACGGTCGGCGAGTCGCGGAACACGTTGTTGCCCGCCATCGGACAGAACAGCGTGGCGACGCCGAGGTGCGCGCGCCAGGTCTCGTGCAGCGCGGTCACGTCGGACGAGCCGGTGAGCAGCTTCGGCCGTCCGTCGCGCCGGAGGGCTCCGCGCCGCATGGCCGCCCAGTCGATGCCGTCGAGCAGCCGCAGGGCGCCGTAGCCGCCGCGGGCCGTGACGACCGCGTCGACCTCGGGGTCCAGCCAGGCGGCCACGAGGTCGGCGCGGCGCAGGTCGTCGGGGCCGGCGAGGTAGGAGGCGCGCGGGTGCGGCGTGAGCACGTGCTCTCCCACCCTCACGTTCAGGCCCCACGACTCGTAGTAGTCGACGGCGCGCTGCGTGTTCTCCTCGTTGCCGGGGCCCGAGGGCGACACGATCGCCACGGTGTCGCCCGGTCGCAGCGGCGCGGAGTCCAGGTAGGGCGAGTCCGTGCCGATCGCGGTGCCCTCCATCGTGTCGGTCATGCGGTCCTCTCCTCGATGCGCGGTGCCGCAGAGAGCAGGTGCCGCGTGTACTCGTGCTGCGGGTTCAGCAGCACCTCCTCCGTGGGGCCGTGCTCCACGATCTGCCCGTGGTACATGACGGCGACCGTGTGGGCGATGTTCCACGCGAGCCCGAGGTCGTGCGTGATGACGAGTGCCGAGAGCCCGAGGCGGCGGCGCAGGTCGAGCAGCAGTCCCAGGATCTCGCCGCGCACCGAGGCGTCGAGCGAGGCTACGGGTTCGTCGGCGATCAGCATCTGCGGCTGCACGGCCAGGGCCCCGGCGATCACGACGCGCTGCCGCTGACCGCCGCTGAGCTCCTGCGGGATCGCGCCGAAGTACTGCTCGGGCGGCGTCAGCTCGGCGTCGGCGAGGCTCTGCGCCACGCGCTCGCGCTCGTCTCCGGGGTAGCGCTGCACGCGCAGGCCCTCGGCGACCGACTCGTACACGCTGTGCTTGGGGTTGAGCGCCGCCCACGGGTCCTGCAGCACCAGCTGCACCTGCGAGCGGAACTGCGCGAGCGCCCGGCCCTTCGCCGCGATCGGAGAGCCCTCGAACAGGATCTGCGACCCCGGGTCGGCGGGCTGCAGTCCCATGAGGGCGCGGGCGAGGGTCGACTTGCCCGAGCCGGACTGGCCGACCAGCGCCACGATCTCGCCGCGCCGCACCGCGAGGTCGACGTCGCGCACCGCGTGCACGGGGCGGCCGCCCGAGCGGTAGGTGACGTTGAGGCCCTTCGCCTCCAGCAGCACCTCGTCGCCGTGGACGATCTCCGGCACGTCGTCCGCGTCGCGTCCGTGCCGGGTCACCGGCGCCATGCGGGAGGCGGGGTCGCCGATGGTGGGGAACGCGTCGGCGAGCTGGCGCGTGTACGCCTGCTCGGGCGTCGTGCACACCGCGTAGCTCTCGCCGACCTCGACCAGCTCGCCGTTGCGCATGATCGCGATGCGGTCGCACGCGGTCGCGAGCACCGACAGGTCGTGGCTGATCATCAGCATCGAGATGCCGCGCTCGGCGACCAGCCGGGAGATCATGTCGAGGATCTGCTTCTGCACGATCACGTCGAGCGCGGTGGTGGGCTCGTCCGCGATGATCACCTCGGGGTCGCACGCGAGAGCCATCGCGATCATGACGCGCTGCCGCTGCCCGCCGGAGAGCTCGTGCGGATACGCCTCGCCCTTCTGCGGCGGAAGGTCGACGACGTCGAGCAGCTCGCGCACCCGTTCCTTCCGCGCCTTCTCGGTCTTCCAGCGATCGGAGGCGTGCAGCTCCAGCGCCTCGTTCAGCTGCCATGCGACCGTGCGCACCGGGTTCAGCGAGTGCATCGCGCCCTGGAACACGATGGAGGTCTGCGCCCACCGCACGGCGCGCAGCTGTCCGAACGACAGCGTCGCCACGTCCTGGTCGCCCAGCAGCACGCGTCCGCTGAGTCGGGCGTTGCGGGGGAGCAGGCGCAGCACGCTCATCGCGAGGGTGCTCTTGCCCGACCCCGACTCGCCGGCGATGCCGAGGGTCTGCCCGGCGGGGAGGGTGAGGGAGACGTTGCGCACCGCGGCGACCTCGTCGCGGCCGGAGCGGCCGGAGGTGCGGTAGGTGATGGAGACGTCGTCGAAGATCAGGTCGGGCATCTCAGCGGCTCCTCAGCGTCGGGTTGGTGATGTTCTCGACCGCGCGGCCCATCACGGTGAAGGCCAGCACCACGAGCACGATCGCGATACCGGGCACGAGCACGTACCACCAGTAGCCGCTGGTCGCGGCGGAGACGTCCATCGCGTTCTTCAGGATCGAGCCCCAGGACTGCAGGGTCGTGTCGCCGAGGCCGAGGAACGCCAGCGTCGACTCGGAGATGATCGCGGAGCCGACCGTGAGGGTCGTGTTCGCGAGCACGAGCGGCAGCACCCCGGGCAGCAGGTGCTTGAGGATGATGTGCCAGTGGCCGGCGCCGAGCGCCCGGGAGCGCTCGATGTAGTCGCGCGACTCGACCGACAGCGTCTGCGCGCGCACCACGCGGGCCGTGCCCGCCCAGGAGGTGAGGCCGATGGCGATGATGATCGTCCACACTCCGCGGCTCAGCACCGACGACAGCACGATCGCGAGGATCAGCGACGGCAGCACCAGGAAGAAGTCGATGATGCGCATCATGAGGCCGCCGAAGAAGCCGGTGAAGTGTCCGGCGGCGATGCCGACGAGCGTGCCGATGATCATCGACATCGCGGTGGCGGCGAGGCCGACGAGCAGCGACACCCTGGCGCCCCACACCATGCGCACCCAGATCTCGCGACCCTGGTGGTCGGTGCCCAGCGGGTGCTCCCACGAGGGCGGGGCGAACCGCTGCACGTCGACGAGCTTCGTCACGTCGAGCATGCTCGCGGGGGCGATGACGGGCGCGAAGATCGCGACGAGCGCCACGATGATGAGGAAGACGAGCCCCACCATGCCGGCGCGGTGGTGCGCGAACTCCCGGCAGAAGCCGGTGAAGGCGACGCCGCGGCGGTGCCATGCCAGGGCGCGGGGCGAACGGATGGTCGGGGATGCCGTGGTCATGCGCGCCTCACCCTCGGGTCGAGCTGACGGTAGATGAGGTCCGCGATGAGGTTCATCACGATGATGATCGTGGAGAACACCACGAAGGTGCCCTGCAGGAGCGGGAGGTCGGGGCCGGAGATCGCCTCGAACGTGAGCTTGCCGAGGCCGGGCCAGGAGAACACCGTCTCCACGGTCACGGCTCCCGCGATCAGGCCGCCGATGTGCATGAACACGAGGGTGACGGTGGGAAGCAGCGCGTTCGGCACGGCGTGGCGGCGGCGCACGAGGTCTTCGCGGAGGCCCTTGGCGCGTGCGGTGGTGAGGTAGTCGGCGCCCATCTCCTCCAGGAGCGAGCTGCGCATCACCATGAGGTACTGCGCGTACACCACGGCGACCATCGTGATCACCGGCAGCACCATGTGCGAGATCACGTCGAGCACGATGCCCACCGGGTCGGTCGGCGGGTTGGGAGACACCATGCCGCCGGTGGGGAACCAGTGCAGCGTGCCGCCGAAGATCATCAGCAGCAGCAGGGCCAGCCAGAACGTCGGCACCGACCAGAACACGAGCGAGGTGCCGGAGACGATGCGGTCGAAGGTGGAGCCGTGCTTCCACGCCGCCTTCTGGCCGAGCCACAGGCCGAGCGCGATCGCGATCACCGCCGCGGTCCCGGTGAGCAGGATCGTGTTCCAGAAGTACTGGCCGATCAGCTCGGACACCGACGTGCGGTACACGTAGCTCGTGCCGAAGTTGAGGGTGAAGACGTTGCCGAGGTAGTCGAAGAACTGCTGCCACAGCGGCTTGTTCAGGCCGAGCTGCTCACGCAGCTGGTCGGCCTGCTCGGCGCTCATGCCGCGTTCGCGGGCGATCGAGGCGACCGGGTCGCCGGGCAGGATCTTGAAGGCGAAGAATCCGAGGAGGATCACCATCGCGAGGCTGATGGCCGCGCCGCCGAGCTTGCCGAGGATGTACCGGAGGGCGCCGACGCCGGTCGGCTGCTCTTCGGCGGCCGCGCTCGTGGCGATGGCCGAGGTGGAGGGGGGTACCGCGTTGGACATGGGGGTCTCCTTGCTGCGGAGCCGGAGACGTCGCGGGGGCGGGCTATCGCCGCCCGCGACGTCTCGCGGGGCTCATTCGACGTCGGCGATGTTGCGGCGTCGGATCAGGAAGAAGACCAGGGCGCCCACGACGATCACTCCCACGACGACTCCGCCGATGATGAGGCCCGTGTTGGTGCCCGTGCCGCCGGCCGTCGCGCCCTCGACCGGCTCCACGGTCAGGTAGCCCCAGTAGCCGGCCTGGTTGGCGATGATGCCGCCGTCCTTGGGCTGCAGGGTGAACCCGGTGAAGCGGTCGGAGCGGTACGCCTCGAGCGAGTTGGCGTACCAGGTGGCCACCTGCGCGGTGTCGGTGTAGTTCAGCGCGAGCATGTCGTGCACGATCTCCTGCCGCTTCTCCTCGTCGATCTCGGAGCGCTGCTGGGCGTACATCTCGTCGAACTCGGGGTTGCAGTAGCCGTCCTGCGTGGTGCCGCCGGTGCCGTCGGTCGCGGTCGGCAGGTTCATGCAGGTGTTGATGCCGAGCTGGTAGTCGGGGTCGGGGTTGACCGACCAGCCGCTGAAGTACAGGTCGTAGTCGCCGGACGTGGCCTTCGCGCTGATGGTGTCGGAGTCGGTGGACTCGACCGTGATCTCGATGCCGATGTCCTTCATCCACGGCACGAAGAAGTCGGAGATGGACTGCTCGTTCGCGTCGTCGGCATCGATCAGCAGGCGCAGCGCGAGACGCTGCCCGTCCTTCTCGCGGATGCCGTCGGCCCCGGGCGTCCAGCCGGCCTCGTCGAGCTTCGCCTGCGCGGCCTCGGGGTCGAAGCCGACGATCACGTCGTCGTCCTCCGACAGGTGCCACTTCGGGAAGGACGCGGGGATGAAGCTCGTCGCCAGCGTGCCCTCGCCGTCGAGCACCTTGTCGAGCAGGGTCGCGGTGTCGGTGCCGAGGCGGATGGCCTGGCGCACCTCGAGCTCCTTGAGCGCGGCGTTGCCGGTGCCGTAGGGGACGTTGTCGCGGGTCTGCTGGCCCACGTTGATGCTGATCGAGTGGTAGCGGCGGCCCTCACCGGAGTGGGTGGTGACGCCGTCGACGCCGTCGAGCGCCTCGAACTGGGTGGGGGTGAGACCGGTGACGAGGTCGACGTCGCCCGCCTTGAGGGCCTGCACCTGCGCGTCGGAGTTCGTGTAGTACACGTACTGGATCGCGTCGATCTTGGGGGCGCCGCGCCAGAAGTTCTCGTTCGCCTTCAGGGTGATGGACTGGTTGGCGGAGTAGCTGTCCAGCACGAACGGGCCGGAGCCGACGACCTCGGAGTCGTTGGCGAACGTGGTCGGGTCGTCGACCTTCTCCCAGATGTGCTTCGGCACGATCGGGATCTCGGAGCCGGGGTTCGGGGCCTGCGGGGTCTTCAGGGTGATGACGACGGTCTTGTCGTCGGGCGTCTCGACCGTGTCGAAGTTCGACACCAGGTTGCCGTTGGCGGTGCCCAGCGCGGGCACCGTGAGCATCTGGTCGTACGTGTACTTCACGTCGGCGGAGGTGATCGGCTCGCCGTCGGACCACACCAGGTCGTCCTGCAGCGTGAAGGTCCAGGTCTGGCCCCCGTCGGTGGCCTCCCACGAGTCCGCCAGACCCTTGGTCGGGGAGCCGTCCTCAGCGTCGTTCTGCACGAGCGACTCGTACACGTACCGGATGATGTTGGTCGGCGTGAGGTAGATCGAGATGAACGGGTTGAACGTGTCGACGAACCCGGACGTCGCGATGCGCAGCGTGGTGTCCGATGCGGGGGATTCGGTGGCGGCGCTCGCGGTCTGCGCCTGGGCGGCACCGACCGGCGCGGCGACGAGAAGCGCGGTCGCGATCGCGGCGGCGGTCAGACTTCGCACTGATTTCGAGCGGGGGGCAAGACGCATGGAAGAAGTCCCTTCGGGCGCCGCCCGGATCCACGATGAAGCCGGGTCGGTGGAGACCATGCAAGCGGAAGTCGGGCCCGGGGTCAAGAGATTCGATGCGTATCGCGGAAGAAAAACTGCGGTCGTGGAGAAGACCCCCCGGCGCCGTTCGGGTGTAACACGGCGGAAACACGGGGCTGCCAGGATGCGCACGTGCGGGAACCGCCGAGACGGCGTCGCATCGTCACCGTGGAGATCCGGAACGTATCCTCGCCAGGGGTCCCGGGGCACGCGAACGGGAATCGTATCGTCAGTCCGCGGCGATCGTGAGCACGGCACGCAGGAGCGCGACCCGGTCGTGCAGGGAGGAGCGCAGGAAATGCTCGTCCACCGCGTGCGCGCCCCCGCCCCGTGGCCCGAAGCCGTCGACGGTCGGCAGCCCGAGCCCGCCCAGCAGGTTGGTGTCCCCGGCGCCCGCGGCCGGACGACCCTCGATGCGCTGACCGACACCGGCCGCCGCTTCGGAGATCTGCTCCAGCAGGGCGGCGTCCTGCGCGGAGGCCCGCCAGGCCGGCCGCGCGCTGAGCACCTCCGCCGTCACGGTCGCGCCCTCGCGCACCGGGTGCAGCGCGGCCAGGGCGTCGAGCACCCGGCGTTCGGTCTCGGGATCCGTGAAGCGCAGGCCGATCTCCGCCGCCGCCTCCGCCGGCACCACGTTCGTGCGGGCTCCTCCGGCGATCGTGCCGACGTTGCACAGCACCGGACCGGGCAGGGCGGGATCCGCGACGATGCGTCGCACCGCGAGCAGCTGGTCGACGAGTTCGTCCACGGCCGAGATCCCGTGCTCCGGATCGAGGGCGGCGTGGGCGGCGCGCCCGGTGACCGAGAGGCGCACCCGCGCGCTGCCGCGACGGCCGACCTTGAGGGCGCCGTCGGGGTGCGGCGACTCGAAGCCGATCGCCGCCGCGGTCCCGCGCGCGCGTGCGGCCAGCAGCGGCCCGGACACGGGGGAGCCGATCTCCTCGTCGCACACGAGCACCACCCGCACGGCCCGGCGCCGCTCGACCGCCAGCGGCTGGAGGGTGCGCAGAGCCTCGAGCATCACCGCGATCCCGGCCTTCATGTCGTAGGCGCCCGGTCCGCGGACGACGTCGCCGTCCTCCACCCAGGGCACCTCGCCGTCGAGGGCGCCGACGGGCCACACGGTGTCGGTGTGCCCGATGAACAGGAGCGGATCGCCCGTGCCCGGCACGTCGATCACCAGGTCGGTCCCGGCGCTCGTGGGCTCGCGGCGGACGGTGCCGCCGATGGCCTCGAAGCGGGCGCTCAGGACGTCGGCGATGCGGGCGCTGGCGGCGGTGTCGCGGCTCGGCGACTCGATCGACACGAGCTCGCGCACGAGTGCGATGATGTCGTCAGAAGAGTGGTCCGCGTGCTGCGCCGCCGGAGAAGTGGTCACAGTTACGAACCGTATCTGCCTCTTGATCCCCGTGCAAGCCGCCGATAACATCGCTCAGAGCAGCAGGACTCTTCAATCTTAGGAAACGTATCGTGCCTCATTTCTCCGTGGCCGCTGACGCGGGCATCGGCTACGGCTGTCGGGAGCTGACCCAGTACACCGAGTTCCGAGAGGCCGCGGCGCTGTACGCCAGGGTGTTCGCCTACACCGAGAGCGAGTACGCGCTGAACGCCAACCTGCTCACCGCGCTCGCCCGCAACGGCGGTTCGGCGATCGGGGCCTTCGCCGACGACGGCGCGCTCATCGGATTCGCCTACGGCTTCGCCGGGTGCGACACCGACGGCACGCTGTTCCACTACTCGCAGGCGGCCGCCGTCGAGGCCGCCCAGCAGGGCCGCGGCGTCGGTCAGGCCCTCAAGCTCGCGCAGCGCGCGGTCGCCCTCCGGTGGGGGCAGCGCACCATGCGCTGGACGTTCGACCCGCTGCTGTCGCGCAACGCGCACTTCAACCTCAGCTCGCTCGGCGCCGTCGGCATCGCGTTCGAGCGCGACTACTACGCGCGCCCCGACACCGACCGGCTCGTGGTCTCGTGGGACCTCACCGCCACCCCGTCTCCGCGTGCCACGCCGCCGTCCGCCCCGGCGCTCGGGCCGGACGACTGGGGTCGCGCGGTCGCCGCACCGGACGGCACCTGGATCGCGATCCCCGTGCACCCCGGCCGCCTGAGCCCGGCCGAGCGCGAGGCGCTGCGCCGCGACCTCGAGCGCAGCATGACCGGGGTGTTCCACCGCGGGGAGGTCCTGGTGGCGGCGATGCGCCTCGACGATCAGACGGCGGTCTACCGCGCGACACCAGGGGAGGGCCCGGCATGAGCGACCACCACCACGAGGACCGCGACCTCGTCTCACCGCGCGACCGCTTCGGCGAGCGCATCCGCACCAACCAGTCGGCCGAGAGCATCCAGGCGCGCATCATCGAGACCGAGCAGCGCACCCTCGCGCAGACGTTCGAGGAGCTCAGCCGCTCGGCGCAGGTGCCGCAGGCGGCCGCGCTCCTGCTCGGCGCCCGCCGTCGCTACGTCGCGGGCGAGGGCAAGGCCGCCGCGTACGCGCAGCTGCTCACCGCCGATCTCTCCGCCACGCTGTCCAACGTGTTCCTCGTGGACGGGCACGCGCTGCAGCCGCTCACCGTGCTGACCGATGTGCGCGCCTCCGACGTGCTGATCGCGTTCTCCCTGCGGCGCTACCGCGAGGAGACCGTGCGGCTCGGACGGCTGTTCCACGAGGCGGGCGGACAGCTCGTCGTGATCACCGACAGCGAGGACGCGCCGCTGGCACCGATCGCCACGTCGCTCATCCGCGTGCGCACCGGGTCGGCGTCGTACGCCGACTCGCCGACCCCGGTCGCGGCGGTCTGCCACCTGCTCAGCGCCCTGACCACGGCGAGCGCGAAGGGTGCGCGTCGCCGCCTGGCCGAGCGCGACCGGCTCGTGGCGCGCCTCGGCCTCTACGGCCCGGAGCAGCCGCGGCCGCGCAGCGAGGAGGGCGGCGCGTGAAGATCGACCGCATCCGCCTGTTCACGCTGCGCCAGCCGCTGCGGCACAGCTTCGAGACCAGCTCGCACCGCAAGTCCGGCATCGAGCACATCCTCGTCGAGGTCACCGACGCGGACGGGCGCACCGGCTGGGGGGAGATCGCGTCCCCGAGCGACCCCTACTTCGGCGCGGAGACCACGGTGACCGCGTGGGAGATCGCCACGCGGTACCTGGTCCCCGCCCTGCTCGGAGCGACCGGCGACGACCCGGCCGACCTGGAGTCGACGTGGTCGCGCGTGCGCGGACACGAGTTCGCGAAGGCGGGATTCTCCGGCGCGGTGTGGGACCTGTACGCCCGCACGCACGGCATCGCGCTCGCCGCGGCGCTCGGCGGCACCAGGGACGAGGTGGTCGCGGGGGTCTCGCTCGGCATCGAACCGTCGATCGACGAGCTCCTCGCGCAGGTCGAGCTGCAGCGCGCGGCCGGCTACCCGCGGGTCAAGCTCAAGATCGCGCCGGGGTGGGACGTGGAGCCCGTGCGGGCCGTGCGCGCCGCCCACCCCGACCTCGACCTCCACGTCGACGCCAACGGCGCCTACCCGGACGACGACGGGGCGGCCGCGGTGTTCGCGCGCCTCGACCGCGAGGGGCTCACCATGATCGAGCAGCCGTTCGGCCCCCGCGAACTGGTGGCCCACGCGGAACTGCAGGCGCGCCTCGACACGGACGTGTGCCTGGACGAGTCGGTCGTGGCGCTCGGCGACCTGCGCGCCATGATCCGTCTGGGCGCCGGGCGCATCCTCAACATCAAGGTCTCGCGGATGGGCGGGCTCGGGGTGGCACGCGCCGCGCACGACATCGCGCTCAACGCCGGCATCCCCGTGTGGTGCGGCGGCATGCACGAGTTCGGCGTCGGCAGGGCCGCGAACGTCGCGGTGTCGTCGTTGCCCGGCTTCCTGCTGCCCTCCGACGTGTCCGGATCGGACAAGTACTACGAGAGCGACATCATCGAGCCGCCCGTCACCGCTCAGGCGGGGCGTGTGCGGGTGCCGACCGGGCCCGGCCTCGGCCATGAGGTGCAGGTGGCGCGCATCGAGCGCGACGCCGCGCGGGTGTACGACTCCGCGGCGTCCGACGTGCGCGACACCGCCCTCACGCTCGGCTGACGGCCCCGGACCGCTGCGAGGAGTGGACCCATGCGCGCACTGCTGCTGTACCGGCTGGAGCTGTCCCCGGACACCGACCCCGCGGACGCCGTCGTCGAGGTGGACCCCGCGACCCCGATCATCCGCGCCACCGACCTGGGGGTGACCCGCGGGGACGGCGTGTTCGAGACCGCGGTCGTGCGCCACGGCGTGCCCCAGGCGCTGGAGGCGCACCTGCACCGGCTGGAACGGTCGGCTGCGCTGCTCGAGCTGCCGGCGCCGTCGCTCGACCGCTGGCGCACGGCCGTGCGCAGGGCGGCCGCCGCGGTGTCGCGACCCGGGGTGCTGCGCGACGGCGAGATCGCCTCGATCAAGTTCGCCATGACCCGCGGGGATGAGCTCGACCACGCGGGACCCACCGGCTGGGTGCTCGGCTTCGCGGGCGCCGACCCCTCGACCGTGCGCGCCGCGGGGGTCACCGCGGTGGTGCTCGACCGCGGGTACCGGCACGACGTGATGCACACGGCGCCCTGGCTACTGCAGGGCGCGAAGTCGCTCGCCTACGCGGTCAACCAGGCGGCGCTGCGGGAGGCGGCACGCCGCGGTGCGGACGACGTGGTGTTCGTCAGCGCAGACGGGTTCGTGCTGGAGGGGCCGCGGTCGACCCTGATCGCCCGCATCGACGACGCCCTGGTCACCCCGCCGCCGGAGTTCGGCGTGCTGCCGGGCACCACCCAGGGGGATGTGTTCGCGGGGCTCGCCGACCGCCGCACCGCGATCGTGCCCGTGACGCGGGAGGATCTGCGGCGGGCGGATGCCCTGTGGCTGTGCTCCAGCACGCGCGGTGCAGTGCCGGTGCGCGCCCTCGACGGCGCGGCCCTGGCGATCGACCATGAGCTCACCGCGCGGATGAACGCGGTGCTGGATGCACGGGAGGACTGACATGACCGGCGAGGGACGGACTCTGGACGGGGTGTTCGACGGGCACAACGACCTGGCCTGGGCGAGCAGGACGCTGCTCGGGTACCGGGTGGACGAGCTGGCCGGGCCGGTCGCGGCCACTCAGACCGACCTTCCGCGGCTGGACGCCGGGGGCGTGGCGGCCCAGTTCTGGTCGGTGTGGGTCGACCCGGTGCTGGAGGGTGCGGAGCAGGTGGTGGCGACGCTGGAGCAGATCGACTTCGTGCACCGGCTGGTGGACGCCCACCCCGATCGGCTCGCCTTCGCCCGGACCGCGGCGGACGTCAGGGCGGCGATGGCCGAGGGGCGCATCGCCTCGCTGATCGGCATCGAGGGCGGCGACCAGCTCGGCGGCTCGCTCGCGGTGCTGCGCCAGTTCGCGCGGCTCGGTGCGCGCTACCTGACTCTGACGTGGTCGCGCACGATCGCCTGGGCGGATTCCGCGACCGACGAGGCGCGCCACGGCGGACTGACGGAGTTCGGGCGGGAGGTCGTGCGCGAGCTGAACCGCATCGGCGTGCTGGTCGACCTGTCCCACGTGGCGCCGAGCACGATGCGCGACGCGCTCGCGATCACCACGCGGCCCGTGATCGTGAGCCACTCCGGAGCGCGCGCGCTGTGCGACCATCCGCGCAACGTGCCGGACGACGTGCTCGCGGCCATCGGTGCGCAGGGCGGCGTGGTGATGGTGCCGTTTGTGCCGACGTTCCTGTCGCAGGCCAGACGCGACTGGTGGGAGGCGGGCGGTGCGGGCGAGGCCCCGGCGGTCGGGGTGAGCGACGCGGCCGATCACCTCGACCACGTCCGGCGCGTCGCGGGTGCGCACGCGGTCGGTATCGGCGCCGACTACGACGGTTCCGATGCGATGCCCGACGGTCTCGGCGACGTCTCGTGCTACCCGGCTCTGTTCGCCGAGCTCCGGCGACGCGGCTGGTCGGAGGAGGACCTGGCCGCGGCCGCCCACGAGAACGTGCTGCGCGTGCTCGCCGCCTCCGACCCCGACCACGAGGCGTTCCTCGCCGGCCGCGCGGGGTCTCCGGCCCCCGCGGCGCTGGTGCCTGCGGTCGACACCACCGCGCGAGAGGGGGCGGAATGAGCGCCCGTGTGCTCGTGGTCGTGAACTCCGCCAGCTCGGGCCCGCGACGTCTGGGTGCGTGGCTCACGGAGCGCGGCCTCGACGTCCACCCGGTCGTGGGAGCGCAGGAGCCGCTGCCGACCTCGCTCGACGGCTACGCGGGGCTCGTGCTCCTCGGCGGGGGACTCATGCCCGACGACGACGACCGCGCGCCGTGGCTGGCGGCCGAGCGCGCGCTCGCCGCCGAGGCGATCGCCCGCGATTTTCCGACACTCGGCATCTGCCTCGGCGGTCAGCTGCTCGCGCACGTGGCGGGGGGTGAGGTGCGGGCC
>NZ_JBSHIM010000013.1:0-143967 GCF_053618975.1 Microbacterium sp. NPDC055599
CCCGGGTGAGCGGGGGAGCGCCGGACACGGAAGCGTGACACACGGCCGCACGACGGACACCCGTCGTGCGGCCGTGCCGTCGTTGCGGCCCATCGCCCGCCGGGGTACCGCGGGCGTCCGTTCATCGCGTGATCGACACCGCTCGTCGCACCGTCCGCCGATCGGCGCGCGACCGCGGGGCGGGCTTCCTAGCGTGGGAAGACGCAATGATGCGTCCACCGAGGAGAACCCCATGACCGCACCTTCGTCGCGCCGCCGCGACGGCGCCGGGCTCGTCGACGACGAACCCGTCATCGAGACCGACCCGACCCTCCCACCCGTCGCCCTCTCCGCCGAGCACGAGGCGAAGAGCCGCCGCTGGACCCTGCCGAAGATCCTGCTCTGGACGGCGATCGCCCTGCTCGGCGGCATCGCCTGGGTGATGCTCGCCATCGTCCGCGGCGAGACCGTGAACGCGATCTGGTTCGTGTTCGCCGCCGTCTGCACCTACCTGATCGGCTACCGCTTCTACTCCAAGGTCATCGAGCGGTACATCACCCGCCCCGACGACCGCCGTGCGACCCCGGCCGAGGTCAAGCAGGACGGCAAGGACTACGTCCCCACCGACCGCCGCGTGCTGTACGGCCATCACTTCGCCGCGATCGCCGGCGCCGGTCCGCTCGTGGGCCCCGTGCTCGCGGCGCAGATGGGCTACCTCCCCGGCACCATCTGGATCATCGTGGGCGTCGTGCTCGCGGGCGCCGTGCAGGACTACACGGTGCTCTTCTTCTCCATGCGCCGTGGCGGTCGCACGATCGGCCAGATGGCGCGGCAGGAGCTCGGCAAGATCGGCGGCACCGCGGCGATCATCGCGTCGCTGCTCATCATGCTGATCATCGTCGCGATCCTCGCGCTCGTCGTCGTCAACGCCCTCGGGGAGAGCCCGTGGGGCGTCTTCTCCGTCGCCATGACCATCCCGATCGCCCTGTTCATGGGCGTGTACCTGCGCTACCTGCGGCCCGGCAAGGTGACCGAGGTGTCGATCATCGGCTTCGTGCTGCTCATGTTCGCGATCATCGGCGGCGGCTGGGTGGCCGGCACCGAGTGGGGGCAGGCGATCTTCCACCTCGACCGCACCACGATCGCGTGGGGCATCATCGTCTACGGCTTCATCGCCGCGGTGCTGCCGGTGTGGCTGCTGCTCGCGCCGCGCGACTACCTCTCCACGTTCATGAAGATCGGCGTGATCGTGATGCTCGCCGGCGCCATCGTGCTGGTGCGCCCCGAGATCTCGGTCCCCGCGATCAGCGTGTTCGGTGAGAACGGCATGGGCCCGGTGTTCGCAGGTCCGCTCTTCCCGTTCCTGTTCGTGACGATCGCGTGCGGAGCGCTGTCCGGCTTCCATGCGCTGATCGCCTCCGGCACCACGCCCAAGCTCGTGGAGAAGGAGCGGCAGACGCGCTTCATCGGCTACGGCGGCATGCTCATGGAGTCGTTCGTCGCGATCATGGCCCTCGTCGCCGCGATCTCCATCGACCAGGGCATCTACTTCGCCATGAACGCGCCATCCGCGGCGACCGGCGGCACGGTCGAGGGCGCTGTCGCGTTCGTGAACTCGCTCGGGCTGACGGGCGTGAACCTCACCCCCGACATGCTCACCGGCACGGCCGCCGCGGTCGGCGAGGAGTCGATCGTGTCCCGCACCGGTGGCGCCCCGACGCTCGCGCTGGGCCTCGCGCACATCATGCAGCAGGCCCTCGGCGGTCAGGCGCTCATGGCGTTCTGGTACCACTTCGCGATCATGTTCGAGGCGCTGTTCATCCTCACCGCGGTCGACGCCGGCACCCGCGTGGCCCGGTTCATGCTGCAGGACTCGATCGGCGCCTGGTTCCCGAAGTTCCGTGACGTGTCGTGGCGCCCCGGGGTGTGGATCTGCACCGCGATCATGGTCGCCGGCTGGGGAGCGATCCTCATCCTCGGCGTGACCGACCCGCTCGGCGGCATCAACACGTTCTTCCCGCTGTTCGGCATCGCCAACCAGCTGCTCGCCGCGATCGCGCTCGCCGTGGTGCTCGCGATCGTCGCCAAGCGCGGCCGCAGCTACTTCCGGTGGCTGTGGATCATCGCGCTGCCGCTCGCGTTCACCGCGGTCGTCACCATCACGGCCTCGCTCTACAAGATCTTCTCGCCGGTCCCGGCGATCGGATACTGGGCGAACCACTTCCGCTACCGGGAGGCGCTGAGCTCGGGAGACACCGCGCTCGGAGAGCCGCAGGTGCTGGAGGCGGTGATCCGCAACACCGCGGTGCAGGGCACGCTGTCGATCATCTTCGTGGTGCTCGCGATCGTCGTGATCGTCATGGCCGTGATCGCGACCGTGAAGGCCATCCGCCACGGCGGCGGAGAGAACACCGAGGACGCCCCCGTGGCCTCCCGGCGCTTCGCCCCCGCGGGCTTCCTCCCCGACGCGGAGGAGCGCGAGCTGGAGAAGCAGTGGGAGCCGATCCTCGCCGAGGAGCGCGCGGCCGCGCGGCACTGAGATGACCGACACCGTGCATCGGACGGATGCCGCGACCACCCCGCTGCGGGCGCTGTGGAGCGCCCTCGGCCGGGCCGGGCGCGGCATCCGCTGGTACATGACGACGCTGATGGGCGACACCGCGTACGCGACCTACGTCGCCCATCACCGCCGTCACCACCCCGACGAGGAACCGTTGACCGAGAGGCAGTTCTGGCGGCAGCGCATGGACGACCAGGACCGCAACCCCGGTGCCCGCTGCTGCTGACGCCCTCCGTCTCGCGTCCCTAGGCTGAACGAATGAACGACGTCGTCCTCGCCGCGGTGCTGGGGGTGCTCGGCGGCATCGCGCTCACCGTGCTGCTGCTGCTCGCCCGCCGGTTCGCGCGGGGTGCCGCCGACCTCGGCAGTGACGCGGAGCAGGGAGCCCTGCGGGCGCTGCACCAGGCGAGCCTCGCCGCCCCGCACCTGCGCGGCGGGCTCGCCGGGCCCGATGCGGTGAAGGCGGCGCGGCACCTGCGGGTGCTGCTGGGCAGCGCCGCGGTCGCGATCGTGGGCACCGACGGCGGCGAGGAGTCCGGCGTCGTGTCCTTCGACGGCGCCTCGGACGGCTTGGAGTCGGCCGCGCGCCGCATCGCCGAGCGGGTGCGGGCGAGCGGTCGGCGGCAGGTGTTCCCCGCCCCGGCGAAGACCGACGACCTGGAGGCGGTGGGCGCCCCGATCGTCGTGGACGGGCGAACGATCGGCGTGATCGTGGCCTTCGCGTCGCCCGTGCGCGCGGCCCTCGTGCGCGCCGCCGAGGAGGTCGCCGACTGGTGCGCCGCACAGGTCGAGCTCGGCGGGCTCGACGCCTCCCGCACGCAGCTCGCCGAGGCGGAGCTGCGGTCGCTGCGGGCGCAGATCTCCCCGCACTTCATCTACAACGCCCTCACCGCGATCGCCTCGTTCATCACGACCGACCCCGACCGCGCGCGCGACCTCGTGCTGGAGTTCGCCGACTTCACGCGCTACTCCTTCCGCCGCCAGGGGGAGTTCACGACCCTCGCGGAGGAGCTCGGCAGCATCCACTCGTACCTGGAGCTCGAGCGGGCCCGCTTCGGCGACCGGCTGCGGGTCACGCTGCAGATCGCGCCGGAGACCCTCGCCACGGTCATCCCGTTCCTGTCGGTGCAGCCCCTCGTGGAGAACGCGGTGCGGCACGGGCTCGAGCCGGGGGAGGGCGGCGGCGAGATCCGCCTCACCTCGCGCGACGACGGCACCCACACCGAGATCCTCGTGGAGGACGACGGCGTCGGCATGGACCCCGACGGGCTGCGGTCGCTGCTCACGGCGCGCGAGGACGGCTCCCACGTGGGGCTGCGCAACGTCGACACGCGCCTGCGACAGCTGTACGGCAGCAGCGGCGGACTGGTCGTGGAGACCAACACGGGCGCGGGTACCCTGGTGCGCATGCGAGTCCCGAAATCGCAGCCCCTGCACGACCCGGACGACGACTGAGGAGCCCGGATGATCGACGTCCTCGTCGCCGACGACGAGCAGCCCGCCCTCGACGAGCTGGTGCACCTGCTGCGCTCCGACCCGCGCATCGGCGAGATCCTCACCGCGACGAGCGGAGCCGACGCCCTGCGGCAGCTGTCGCAGCGCGCCGTGCGTCTCGCGTTCCTCGACATCCACATGCCCGGCCTGCTCGGCACCGACCTGGCCCGCGCCCTCCTCGGGCTCGCGGAGCCGCCGGCTGTCGTGTTCGTCACGGCCGACGAGGCCCGCGCGGTGGAGGCGTTCGAGCTGCGCGCGGTCGACTACCTCCTCAAGCCGGTGCGGCGGGAGCGGCTGCGCGGCGCGATCGACCGCGTGGATCAGGCCGCCGATCCGACGAAGGGCGACGACGAGGTGCTGTCGGTCACGGTCGGGTCGACCGTGCGGTTCGTGCGGCGCAGCGAGGTGCGGTGGGTGCGGGCGCAGGGCGACTACGCGCGACTGCACACCGACGACGACGACCCCGGCCAGCTCGTGCGGATCCCCATGGCGGAGCTCGAGGCGCGGTGGGCCGACGCGGGGTTCCTGCGCATCCACCGCTCGACGCTCGTGCGCACGGCCGCCGTGACCGAGGCGCGGCTGTCCGGGGGAGAGCCGACGGTGGTGGTCGGCCGCACGGCCCTCCCGGTGAGCAGACGGCTCGTGCCCGCGGTGCGGGAGGCGCTCGTGCGCGGTGAGGCGCCGGCATGACCGGGTCTCCCGAGCGTCGGGCTCCGGAGCCCGCGGCGCGCGGTGCGGGGGAGCCCGCGAAGCGCGTGCGGGTCACGGCCGACCTCCCGCCTCGCGGCCCTGCGGCTCTCACGCGCGGCATCGCGCTGCCCGGGGCACCGGTCGACGAGGCCGATGCGGTGTACGCCAGGGCGCTCCAGCGCAGTCAGCTGCGGCTCGCGCTCGGCACGGTCGCCGGGTTCGTGGTGGTCGTGGTCGCGATGACCCTGGCGATCGCGCTCGTGCCCGAGATCGACCGGGTCGTGCTGTGGGGCCTGCCGCTGTCGTGGCTGCTGCAGGCGTTCGCGTTCTACCCGGTCATCGTGGTGTTCGCGCTGCTGTATCTGCGCACGGCGGTCCGCAACGAGCGCCGCTACCGCGCCCTCCGGGACCGCGAATGAACGCGCTGCTCGACCTGCTCGGGGTCGCGCTGGTGGTGATCGCCACGCTGCTGATCGGCGTGTACGGCCTGCGGGTGTCGCGCACGACGAGCGACTTCTTCGTGGCGTCGCGCACCGTCCGGCCGGTGTGGAACGCCTCGGCCATCAGCGGCGAGTACCTGTCGGCCGGCACCTTCCTCGGGCTCTCCGGACTCGTGCTGCTCGACGGCGCGCGCGGCTTCTGGTTCCCGATCGGATACGCGGCCGGGTACCTGCTGGTGCTGGTGTTCGTCGCGGCCCCGCTCCGGCGCAGCGGGGCCTACACGATCCCGGACTTCGTGGAGGCGCGGCTCGGGTCGGCCTCGGCGCGACGCGTCACGAGCCTCGCGGTGCTGGTGATCGGGTGGCTGTACATCGTGCCGCAGCTGCACGGCGCCGGCATCACGCTGGTCGTGGTCGCGGGGTTGCCGGAGTGGGTGGGCGCCGTGACGGTCGCGGTGCTCGTGGCGGCGTCAGTCGCGGCGGGCGGGATGCGCGCGATCACCTTCGTGCAGGCGTTCCAGTACTGGCTCAAGCTCACGGCGCTGCTGGTGCCGGTGGTGTGCATCGCCTTCGCGCTCGGCGGCGGACCGCACGCGTTCGACCCGGCGCTCGTGTTCCCCAGCGAGGCGGGCCCGTCCGGCTTCGACGCGTACGAGACCGCGTCGCTGCTGCTCGCGCTGCTGCTGGGCACGATGGGACTGCCGCACGTGCTGGTCCGCTTCTACACGAGCCCGACCGGGGCGTCGGCGCGGCGGACGACCGTGATCGTGATCGCGATGGTCAGCGCCTTCTACGCCGTGTCGAGCGCGATGGGGCTGCTCGCCCGCATCGCCGCTCCCGACCTCGCGGTGCCGGGGGTGGCCGACACGGTGGTGCTGCAACTGCCCTCGCGCGTGTTCCCCGGACCGGGCGGAGAGCTGCTCACGGCGCTCATCGTCTCGGGCGCGTTCGCGGCGTTCCTGGCGACCTCGGCCGGGCTCGTGGTGTCGCTCGCGGGAGTGATCAGCCAGGACGTGTTCTCCGGGTCCGTCCGCTCGTTCCGTCTCTCCGCGGTGCTGTGCGCGCTCGTGCCGCTCGGGGTCGCGCTGCTCACGGCGCCCGCGGGGCTCGTGTCGAGCGTGGGCGTGGTGTTCGTGGTGGCCGCATCGACGCTGTCGCCCGTGGTGCTGCTGGGCGTGTGGTGGCGCGGGCTCACGGCCCGCGGGGCGGTGGCGGGGATGGTGTGCGGCGGCGTCGCGACCGGGCTCGCGCTGCTCGTGCACGCCGTGATCGACGGGGTCGGGGTCGCGGCGCCGTACCTCGCGCAGCCCGCGGCGTGGACGATCCCGCTGGCCACGGCCGTGACGGTCGCGGTGTCGCTGCTCGATCCGCGCGGCCCGTCGCCGCGCACGGACCGCTTCCTCGCCCGCGTGCACACCCCCGAACGCGGCTGACCGGAGGGCCGAGGACGTGCGGGATCACGCCGTGGTGGCCGGGGGTCCGCGCGAGCGCCTGAATCCGAGCGTGCCCGTGCGGGTCAGTCCGTGCGGGTCAGAGGTGCGGGTCAGAGGGTGCGGGTCAGAGGGTGCGGGTGCGCGGCAGGAGCCGGACGGGCGGGAGCGGCGGCGCGGGGATGCGCACGTCGTGCCCCTCGACCACACCGAACCGCGGGGACGCGGCCTCCCAGTCCTCGCGGGCGGCCGCGATCTCGTCGTGCGTGCGGCCGGCGAAGTTCCACCACATCACGATGTCCGACTCGAACGGCTCGCCGCCGAGCAGGAACAGCAGGGCGCCCTCGGTGCTGGTGACCTCGACCTCCGTGCGCGAATCGCCGAGGTACACCAGGGCGTTGCGCTGCATGGTGTGCTCGGACAGCGCGGCCTCGCCCTCGACCAGCAGCAGCGCGTGCTCCCACTCGGACCGCAGCGGCAGGCGCACGGTCGACCCGGCGGGCAGGACGACCTCGGCGCCCACGATCGGGGTGTGCACGGTCGCGGGGGAGCGTGTCGCGGCGAACTCGCCGAGCACGACGGTCGCCGTGGCGTCGGGCCCCTCGGTCGCGGGCAGCTGGATGGTCGGCAGGTCGGTGTGGCGTTCGAAGCCGCCATCGCCGTGCCGCGCCGACTCGGGCAGCACGACCCAGAACTGCAGCGCGTCGAGCGGGATCGGGTCGTCGCCGACGGAGTACTCGGAGTGGGAGATGCCGTTGCCGGCCGTCATCAGGTTCAGCTGCCCGCGGCGCAGGTCGGCGTCGCTGCCGAGCGAGTCGCGGTGACGGATCTCGCCGACGAGGGGCCAGGTCACCGTCTGCAGTCCGATGTGCGGATGGGGTTCGACGCGCATGCGGGTGTCGGCTGGTCCGAAGCGGTCGAGGAAGCACCAGGCGCCGATGGTCGGCAGGTTGCGGTGCGGGAGCACGCGCAGCACCGTCATGCCGCGCACACCCCCGAGCGGCACGTCGCGGGGCTCGAGGACGAGGCGGCGCTGCCCGATCATTCCGCCCGTCCGGTGGGATCGTCGTCGGAGCCGCCGGCGGACTCCCGCGGAGCCGACTCGTGCTGCGCCGACTTCTCCTGCGCCGACTCGTCCTGCACTGCGGCGTCCGGTGCCGCCGCGCCCTGGACCTCGGCGGGACGCTGCGGCCAGCGGATCTCGGCGCCGGGCACCTCGTGCGTCTGCAGGTACTTCGCGATGTAGGGGCACAGCGGCACGATCGCGTCGCCACGCCTCGCCGCGTCGGCCAGGGCCTCGGCGGCGAGCTTCCCGGCGAGCCCCTGACCCTGGAACGCCGGGTCGATCTCGGTGTGGATGAAGCGGATGGCGCCCGGCCTCAGCTGGAACTCGGCGAACCCGGCGAGCACGTCGTCGGAGCGGATCTCGTAGCGGGAGGCCTCGTCGTTGCGGGTCACGGAGATGTCGGTCATCGGGTGCTCCTTCGGGGTCTGGGTCCAACCTAACCCCGGTCGCGGTGGTGGGGACGGCCGCTGCCCGTGTCGGCCGGGGTCGTTACGCTGGAGGCATGCCGCAGACTCCCCGTGACCCGTACGAGGATCTGCCCTACGCCGACGAGCCCTGGGGCGACGGGTGGGAGCCGTCCGCGCCGCCGGAGCCGATGGACTGGGAGCCGCAGGGCGCGGGGTTCGAGCCGCCGCTCGACTGGGGCCCCGGTCCCACCACGCCGGTGACCGCGTCCCGTGCGCCGGCCGCGCCGGCCGTGCGCCGCGCGACGCCGAGCCGCTTCCCGACCGCCCGCGAGGCGCTGCACACGGTGTTCGGCTACGACGACTTCCGCGGCGATCAGGCCGCGATCGTCGAGCAGGTCATCGGCGGCGGCGATGCGGTCGTGCTCATGCCCACCGGTGGCGGCAAGAGCATCACGTACCAGGTTCCCGCGCTCGTGCGCGAGGGCACGGGCCTCGTGATCAGCCCGCTCATCGCCCTCATGCACGACCAGGTCGACGCGCTGCGCGCCAACGGCGTCAAGGCCGCGTACCTCAACTCCACGCAGTCGATCGACGAGCGCCGCGAGGTCGAGCGGGCCTACGTCGCGGGCGAGCTCGACCTGATCTACGTCGCCCCCGAGCGGCTGTCGAACGCGAACACCACGGCCCTGCTGCAGCGCGGCACCCTCAGCGTGATCGCGATCGACGAGGCGCACTGCGTGTCGCAGTGGGGCCACGACTTCCGCCCCGACTACCTCGCGCTGGGCGACCTGGGCGACCGATTCCCCGGCGTGCCGCGCATGGCGCTCACGGCCACCGCGACCCGGGCCACGCACAAGGAGCTCACCGAGCGGCTGCACCTCGACCGCGCGCAGCACTTCGTCGCGAGCTTCGACCGCCCGAACATCCAGTACCGCATCGTCCCGAAGGTCGACCCCCGCACGCAGCTCGTGCAGTTCATCCGCTCGCAGCCCGAGGGTGCGGCGGGCATCGTGTACGCGCTGAGCCGCAAGTCGGTCGAGCAGACCGCGACCGCGCTGGCGGCGAAGGGCATCGACGCGCTGCCGTACCACGCGGGGCTGCCGGCCGAGGTGCGGGCCGCGAACCAGTCGCGCTTCCTGCGGGAGGACGGCGTGGTGATGGTGGCGACCATCGCGTTCGGCATGGGCATCGACAAGCCCGACGTGCGCTTCGTGGCGCACATCGACCTGCCCAAGTCGGTGGAGGGCTACTACCAGGAGACGGGTCGCGCGGGTCGCGACGGCGAGCCGTCGGTGGCGTGGATGGCGTACGGCCTCGGCGACGTCGTGCAGCAGCGCCGGCTGATCGACCAGAGCCCCGGCGACCGCACGTTCAAGATGCGCATGGGGCAGCACCTCGACGCGATGCTCGCGCTGTGCGAGACGGTCGAGTGCCGACGGCAGAACCTGCTCGGGTACTTCGGCCAGGAGTCGCAGCCGTGCGGCAACTGCGACACGTGCCTCGACGACACCGAGACGTTCGACGGGCTGATCCCCGCGCAGAAGCTGCTGTCGACGATCGTGCGCCTCCAGCGCGAGCGCAATCAGGCCTTCGGCGCCGGGCACCTGATCGACATCCTGCGCGGCGCCTCGACCGAGCGCATCCGCCAGCAGGGGCACGACCGCCTCGCCACGTACGGCATCGGCGGCGATCTGTCCGACCAGGACTGGCGCAGCGTCGTGCGGCAGCTGCTCGCCCGCGGCATCCTCGTGGCGCAGGGCGACTACGGCACGCTCGCGCCGGGAGAGGCCGCGGCCGGGGTGCTGCGCGGCGAGACCCCGGTGCCGCTGCGCAAGGACACGATCGGCCGCGCGACCTCGACCCCGCGCGCCCGCAAGGCCAGCGCCGCGGACGCGCTCGATGCGGGCGACCGGGAGCTGTTCGAGGCGCTGCGGGCGTGGCGGGCCGAGACCGCACGCGAGCAGGGGGTGCCGGCGTACATCGTGTTCGGCGACGCCACGCTGCGCGCCCTGGCCGAGCACCGCCCCGCGTCCGCCGCTGACCTGGAGGGCATCACCGGCATCGGCGCGAAGAAGCGCGAGGCCTACGGCGACGGGGTGCTCGCGGTCATCGCCGCGAATTGAGGCCCGGCTGTCGCGAGCCGACAAGCCGGACGGGGCGCGACCCCCGAGGCTCTTGGAGGAAGGAGACAGCGGAGTTCTCCCCGGTTTGTGGCACACCTACCATGGAGGCACCGTCACTTCTCCGAGGAGGAACCCCCATGGTCGACGCTGCCGTCCGTCCTTCCACCGCCCCCGACGAGCCCCGTCGCGAGACGGAAGCTCCGCGCATCGATGTCGCCGCCGTCACCGACGCCCTGATGGGCACCTGGGCCGACGTGCGCCGTGAGGCCCGCGAGATGATCAAGGACCCGGCGTTCTGGCGTCAGGACGAGCTGGGCAAGGACGAGCACCGCGAGCGCGTGCTCAGCCAGCTGCACCTGCTGGTGGAGAACAAGGCCGTGCACCGCGCGTTCCCGAAGCGCTTCGGCGGCGAGGAGAACAACGGCGGCAACATCGCCGGGTTCGAGGAGCTCGTCGCCGCCGACCCCAGCCTGCAGATCAAGTCGGGCGTGCAGTGGGGTCTGTTCGGCTCGGCCATCCTGCAGCTCGGCACGGCGGAGCACCACGAGAAGTGGCTGCCCGGCGTGATGGATCTGTCGATCCCCGGCGCGTTCGCGATGACCGAGATCGGCCACGGCTCCGACGTCGCGGCGGTCGGCACCACCGCGACCTACGACCCGGAGACGGAGGAGTTCGTCATCCACACGCCGTTCCGCGGCGCGACCAAGGAGTACCTCGGCAACGCGGCCCTGCACGGCATCGCGGCGACCGTGTTCGCGCAGCTCATCACGAACGGCGTGAACCACGGCGTGCACTGCTTCTACGTGCCGCTGCGCGGGGACGACGGAAAAGACCTGCCGGGCATCGGCCGCGAGGACGACGGTCTCAAGGGCGGGCTGAACGGCATCGACAACGGACGGCTCTCGTTCGACCGGGTGCGCATCCCGCGCACGAACCTGCTGAACCGGTACGGCGACGTAACCGCGGACGGCACGTACACCAGCGCCATCGACAGCCCCGGCCGCCGCTTCTTCACGATGCTCGGCACCCTGGTGCAGGGGCGCGTGTCGCTCGACGGCGCCGCGTCCTGGGCGTCGGCGCTCGGCCTGTACATCGCGGTCACCTACGCCACCCAGCGCCGCCAGTTCGACGGGGCGGACGGCCAGGAGGTCGTGCTGCTCGACTACGGCAAGCACCAGCGCCGCCTGCTCCCGCGGCTCGCGACCACGTACGCGCAGATCTTCGCGCACGACGAGTTCCTGCAGAAGTTCGACGGCGTGTTCTCCGGGCGCACCGACACCCCGGGCGACCGGGAAGACCTGGAGACGCTCGCCGCGGCCCTCAAGCCGCTGTCGACCTGGCACGCGCTCGACACGCTCCAGGAGGCGCGCGAGGCGTGCGGCGGGGCGGGCTTCATGTTCGAGAACCGGCTCGTCGGCCTGCGGCAGGACCTCGACATCTACGTCACCTTCGAGGGCGACAACAACGTGCTCCTGCAGCTCGTCGGCAAGCGTCTGCTGACCGACTACGCCAAGCAGTTCCAGGGCAAGGACGCGGCGTACCTCGCCCGGTACGCCGTGGGCATGACCGCGGGGAAGGTGTTCCACGGTGCGGGCCTGCGCCAGCTCGGCCAGGCCGTGAGCGACTTCGGACAGGTCGCCCGTTCGGTGGAGCGCGGGCTGCGCGAGGAGCAGCAGCACGACCTGCTCGCCGGTCGCGTGCAGCAGATGGTCGCGGACATCGCCGGGCGGCTGCGCGCCGCCGGGAAGGACAAGACGCTCGGCGCCGAGCTGTTCAACCAGAACCAGACCGAGCTGATCGAGGCCGCCAGGGCGCACGGCGAGCTGCTGCAGTGGGAGGCGTTCACCGACGCGGTCCACGCGATCGACGACCCGGAGACGCGGAAGGTGCTCACGTGGCTGCGCGACCTCTTCGGTCTGCAGCTGATCGAGAAGCACCTGGCGTGGCACCTCATCCACGGACGCCTGTCGACGCAGCGCGCCGCCGCCGTGTCCAGCTACATCGACCGGCTGTGCGCCCGGCTGCGTCCGCACGCGCTCGACCTCGTCGACGCGTTCGGGTACGAGCCCGAGCACGTGCGCGCGCCGATCGCGAGCGGGGCCGAGAAGCAGCGTCAGGATGAGGCCCGTGCCTACTACGCCGATCTCGCGGCGTCTGGTCGGGCGCCGATCCAGGAGAAGGCGCTGAAGAAGCAGAAGCGCTGACGCGGTTCGCCGTTCACCACCCCTCGATCCCGCCCGGATCCGCCGCGATCCGGGCGGGATCGTCGCGTCCGGCGCCGTGTTCTGAGGAGGTGGGAACGGGCGTAGTCTCGGCAGGTACCGACCAGAGGAGCACCATGTCGTCCGTCATCGCCTACGCCGCCCCCGCCGAGGCCGCCCCGCTCGAGAAGACCGTGATCGAGCGCCGGGAGCTGGGGCCGCACGACATCCTCATCGACATCGCGTTCGCGGGCATCTGCCACTCCGACATCCACACCGTGCGCGGCGACTGGGGCCCGCAGCAGTACCCGCTCGCGCCCGGGCACGAGATCACCGGCACGGTCGCGGCGGTGGGCTCCGAGGTCACGCGTCACGCCGTGGGCGACCGCGTGGGCGTGGGGTGCCTGGTGAACTCCTGCGGCGAGTGCCGGCAGTGCCGCCGCGGCGAGGAGCAGTACTGCGAGAACGGCGCCATCGGCACCTACGGCGCGGTGGACCGCGACGGCACGATCACCCAGGGCGGCTACGCGCAGCAGGTCGTGGTGACCGAGGGCTTCGTGCTGCGCATCCCCGACGCGCTGCCGCTCGACGCCGCGGCGCCGCTGCTGTGCGCGGGCATCACCACCTATTCGCCGCTGCGGCACTGGAAGGTCGGCCCCGACACGCGCGTGGCAGTGGTGGGCATGGGCGGACTCGGGCACATGGGGGTGCAGATCGCGCACGCGCTGGGTGCCGAGGTGACCGTGCTGTCGCAGACCCTGTCGAAGCAGGACGACGGCCTGCGGCTCGGCGCCGACCGCTACTTCGCCACGAGCGACCGCGAGACGTTCCGCGAGCTGCGCGGGTCGTTCGACGTGATCCTCAACACCGTGAGCGCCGCGATCGACCTGCGCTCCTACCTGGGGCTGCTCGACGTGGACGGCACGCTGGTGTGCGTGGGCGCTCCGCCGGAGGCCCTGTCGGTGAACGCGGGCTCGCTCATCGCGGGGCGTCGCTCGATCGCCGGGTCGAACATCGGCGGCATCAGGGAGACGCAGGAGATGCTCGACTTCTGCGCCGAGCACGGCATCACCGCGCAGATCGAGGTCATCCCCGCGTCGGCGATCAACGAGGCGTACGAGCGCGTGCTCGCCTCCGACGTCCGCTACCGCTTCGTGATCGACGCCGCCACCTTCGCCGCCTGACCGCCTTCCGATCCCGCGCGACAGCTCCGTGCGGGATCGGGAACCGCGCCGCGGAGGGGTCGGGGAGGCCCGCCTTCCGATCCCGCATCCGGCGTGCGTGCGTGTCGGCGGTCGCCGGTAGCGTCGAGTCATGACCTCCCTCCTGATCGGCCCCGACCTCCGCGCGCGCTGCGCGTGGGTGGGCGACGACCCTGAGTACCGCCGCTACCACGACGAGGAGTGGGGCACCGCGCTGCACGGCGACCGGGCGCTGTTCGAGAAGATGGCGCTGGAGGGGTTCCAGGCCGGACTCTCCTGGATCACGATCCTGCGCAAGCGTCCGCGGTTCCGCGAGGTGTTCGCGGGGTTCGAGCCGGAGGCGGTCGCGGCGTTCGACGAGTCCGATGTCGAGCGGCTGATGGGCGACGCCGGCATCATCCGCAATCGCGCCAAGATCGAGGCCACGATCGGCAATGCGCGCCTCGTCCGTGCGATGGCGGAGGGGGAGCTCGATGCGCTCATGTGGTCGTTCGCCCCGCCGGCGACCGGCGCCCGGCCGAGCTCGTTCGCCGAGGTCCCGGCGGTGACGCCGGAGTCGACCGCGCTGAGCAAGGAGCTGCGGCGCCGGGGCTTCCGGTTCGTCGGACCGACCACGATGTACGCCCTGATGCAGTCCGCCGGGATGGTCGACGACCACATCGCGGGGTGCTGGCGGGCGTAGCTCCGGCCGAGTGGGGGAGATCTCCCCATCGAGCGATATTCTGCGACGTGGTTAGGATGTAGCAGTGTTCCGTGGGCCGTCGTGCCGCGGTGGAGTCAGTGTGAGACGACCCTGGGGGGGAACCGGGTATGAAGGCGTTGTCGTGGATGCGCGCGCGACCCAAGACGCTGGCGTCCGCCGCCGGGGTCACGGTGGGTGTGATCGCCCTCACCACGATGGCCTTCACGTATGAGGGCTTCCCCACCACCAAGGTCGACCTGAACGACGGCGGCGTCTGGATCACCAAGACCTCGAGCCTGCTCGTCGGGCACTTCAACCACGAGTCCACGATCCTCGACGGCGGGCTGCGCACCACCAGCGAGGACTACGACATCCTGCAGGACGCGGCGAACGTGCTGGTCGTCGACGAGAGCGCGTCCACCGTGACCGCGGTCGACCCGGCGCGCGTCTCTCTCGGCGACTCCGCGCTCATCCCCTCCACCGCGAAGGTCGCGCTCGGCGCGAACACCGCGGCGATCCTCGACCAGGACTCGGGCGACCTGTGGGTCGTGCCGGTCCGGGGCATCAACGCGTTCGAGATCGAGGCCGCGGAGCCCGTGGTCGAGCTCGGCGACGACTCCGACGTGACGGTCGCCCAGGACGGCACCGTGTTCGGGCTGTCGGGCGAGCGCGGCGAGGTCGTCACGGTCCCGGTCGACCCCGAGGGCGCGCCGCTCGACCCGTCCGCCGCGTCGGTGGGCGAGCTCGACCTGTCCGAGCGTCCGTCGATCACCGCGGTCGGCCGCACGCCGGTCGTGCTCGATGCGGCCGCCGGCGTCGTGACGAGCCCGGGCGGCTTCCGCACCGAGGTTCCGGGCGCCGCCGACGCCGTGCTGCAGCACGCCTCCGCCGAGACCGACGCGGTCGCCCTCGCCACGCCCTCCGCGCTGGTGCGCGTGCCGTTCGACGGCGGAGAGCCCGAGGAGACCTCGGCGGGAGCCGACGGCACGGCCGCGGCCCCCGTGTGGCTCCGCGGCTGCACGTATGGCGCGTGGGCGGGCTCGGCCACGTTCATCCGCGAGTGCCCGGGCGATGGCAACGACGTCAACGCCCCCATCGACGGCGCGGAGGACTCGTCGAGCCTCACGTTCCGCGTCAACCGCGACGTGATCATCCTCAACGACGCGGTCGGCGGCGCCGCCTGGCTCGCGAACGAGAGCCTGCAGCGCGTCGACAACTGGAACGACCTGACCCCGCCCGAGGGCGAGACCGAGAACCAGGACGACTCCACGGAGGAGACGGTCGAGACCACGCTGCCCGAGCGCAGCGAGGAGAACACCCCGCCCATCGCGGAAGACGACTCCTACGGCGTGCGACCCGGCGCGACCACGCTGCTGCCGGTGCTCGACAACGACAACGACCCCGACGGCGACGTGCTGGTCGCCGCGCTGGCCGAGGCGCAGCCGGGCATCGGCACGGTGCAGCCCATCAACAACGGCGGGGCGCTGCAGATCGCGGTCGACGAGAAGGCGTCGGGCACGGCCAGCTTCACGTACGAGGTCGACGACGGCCGCAAGGGCAAGGACACCGCGGTCGTCACCCTGACCGTGCGCGACTGGAGCGAGAACGCCGCGCCGGAGCCCAAGCGGAAGACCTCGCTGGCGGTGGAGACCGGCGGCACGATCTCGTACAACATCCTCCCCGACTGGATCGACCCCGACGGCGACGACATCTACCTCAAGGAGGTCATCCCCGCACCGGGCGACGAGGTCGACTTCAGCCGCGACGGGCAGATGACGTACAAGGCGACCGCGAGCCTGCAGGGCCGCAAGGACGTGATGGTGACGGTCGCCGATGCGACCGGCGAGTCCACGTCCGCCACGATCGCGCTCGACGTGCGCCCGCAGGGCTCGACCAACCCGAAGACCAACGCCGACCACGTGGTGACCCGCGCGGGGGAGCCGATCACGGTCGCCCCGCTCACGAACGACACCAGCACGAGCCGGGAGCAGCTGCGCCTGAGCCGCGTGCTCGACACCGCGGGCGCCACGATCCAGCCCGACTTCCCCAACAAGACCTTCACGTTCCTGGCCCAGAACCCGGGCGTCTACTACGTGCAGTACCAGGTGACGACGGGGCCGAAGAACGGCGAGGGGCTCGTGCGCGTCGACGTGATGCCCGAGTCTGAGACCGACCTGCCGCCGGTCGCCGTGCGCGACGTGGCACTGCTGCCCACCGGCGGCGACGTGCTGCTGGGCGTGCTCAACAACGACACCGACCCCGCCGGCGGCATCCTCGTGGTGCAGTCCGTGTCGATGGACCCCAGCACGGGCATCTCGGTGTCGGTGCTGAACCACGAGACCCTGCGCATCACCGACCAGGGCGCGCTCGACGAGCCGGTGCGCATCGGCTACCGCATCTCGAACGGCTCGAAGTCGGCCGACGGCGAGGTCGTGGTCATCCCGATCCCCGCACCCGACGAGATCCTGCCCCCGATCGCCAACCCCGACACGGCGACCGTGCGCGCGGGCGACGTCGTGACGATCCCCGTGCTCGACAACGACTCCCACCCGAGCGACGACGTGATGCACGTCGAGCCGGAGCTGGTCGAGACGGTCGACCCGGAGGACGGCGAGGCCTTCGTGTCGCAGGACGAGGTGCGCTTCAAGGCGGGCACCGAGCCGAAGACCGTCTACCTCACGTACGAGGTGGCCGACTCGCGTCAGCAGAAGGCCGCCGGCTACGTCACGATCCAGATCCTCCCGGTGGACGTGGAGAAGAACGCCGCCCCGCGTCCGCAGGACCTCACGGCCCGTGCGCTCGCCGGCAGCGAGGTGAACATCGCGGTGCCGCTCGACGGCATCGACGCCGACGGCGACTCGGTCGAGCTGCTGGGCATCGATTCGAGCCCGCGCAAGGGCCGCATCACGACCGTCGGACCCAACTACTTCACCTACGAGGCCGGCTCCGAGTCGTCGGGGGTGGACACGTTCACCTACCGGGTGCGCGACCGCCTGGGCAAGGAGGGCGTCGCGACGATCCGCGTGGGCGTCGCTCCGGCCGAGCAGATCAACCAGCCACCGTACGCCGTGAAGGACGCCGTGGTCGTGCGGCCCGGCCGCGAGATCGCCGTCCCGGTGCTGGCCAACGACTCCGACCCCGAGGGCGATAAGGTCTCGCTCGTGAAGGACGGGCTCGAGGTGCCGGAGGGCCTGGAGGGCCGCGTCTCGGGCGACCGCGTGATCGTGAAGGTGCCCGACCGCGAGATGGAGACGTCGCTGCAGTACACGGTGAGCGACGCCCGGGGTGCCACGGCCACCGCGACCCTGCAGATCACGGTCGACGAGGACGTGCCGCTGCAGGCGCCCGTCGCCCGCGACGACCGGCTCCAGCCGTCCGACCTGAAGGACGGCGGGCTCTCGGCCGACCTCGAGATCCTCAAGAACGACGAGGACCCGGACGGCACCAAGGACCGGCTCGACGTGGAGGTGGGCGCGGGCGGCACGCTGCTGGAGAACGGCAAGGTGCGCGTCACCGTCACCGACGAGCTGCAGCTGATCCGCTACACCCTCACCGACCCGGACGGCCTCCAGGCGTCCGCGTTCATCTTCGTGCCGTCGCGCGACGGCCTGCGCCCGACTCTCACCTCCACCAAGCCGGTCGAGGTCGTCAGCGGCGAGACCAAGGACCTGCCCCTGTCGGAGTACGTCACGGTCGCGGGCGGCGGCGACGTGCGCATCACCGAGAAGGCGAAGATCAGCGCCAACAACGCGGACGGCTCGGATCTGCTCAAGGACGCGAGCACCCTGGTCTACACCTCGGCGCCCGGCTACTTCGGCCCCGACGCGCTCACGTTCGAGGTGACCGACGGCGACGGCCCGGACGACCCCGAGGGGCGCAAGGCCACGCTGAGCATCCCGATCAACGTGCTGCCGCCGGAGAACCAGCAGCCCACGTTCATCGGCGGTCAGGTCAACGTCGCCCCGGGTGAGGACGCGACCCCGCTCGACCTCGCCGCCCTCACCGACGACCCCGACCCGGAGGACGAGGGCAAGCACGAGTACTCCCTCGTCGGCGGAGACGGCAAGGGCATCTCGGCGCGCATCGACGGCGACCGGCTGCTGGTCGAGGCGTCGTCGAACGCCAAGAAGGGCACCAGCGCCTCGCTCACGATCCGCGTGTCCGACGGCGAGACCGAGCCGATCGAGGGCACCGTGACCGCGACCGTCACGGCCTCCACACGGGCGATGCCCGCCGCCAACACCGACACGATCTCCGAGGCCGACGCCGGGAAGACCATCACGGTGCCGGCACTCGCGAACGACTTCAACCCGTTCCCGGAGACCCCGCTGAAGATCGTCGGCGCGGTGACCGAGTCCGGTCGCGGCGAGGCCTCGTTCACCGAGGACGAGGTGCGCGTGACCCCGGCCGAGGGCTTCGTCGGCACGCTGGTGGTGCGCTACCGCGTGCAGGACGCGACGGAAGACGTGGACCGCGAGGTGAACGGACAGATCGTGGTCACGGTGCAGGACGTACCGGCGGCCCCGGGCACCCCGGTCGTGACGAGCGTGCAGGACCGCACCGTGGTGGTGTCGTACTCGGCCCCGTCGAACAACGGCGCCGAGATCACGAAGTACACCGTGAAGTCGGTCGGCGGCGGCGCGTACTCGAAGGAGTGCGCCTCCACCACCTGCACGCTGGACGGCCTGACCAACAACGTCGAGTACACGTTCCAGGTGACCGCGACGAACCGCGTCGGCGAGTCCGAGCCGTCGGGCGTCTCCGAGGTCGCGCGTCCCGACGCCCGGCCGGACACCCCGAACCCGCCGACCCTCGACTTCGGCGACAAGTCGCTCAAGGTCGCGTGGACGACGCCGACGACCCCCGGCTCTCCCGTCGAGCGGTACACGCTCGAGATCTCCCCCGCGCCGCCCTCCGGCATCACGCAGAAGGAGGCCACGGGCAACTCGCTCACGTGGGAGGGGCTGGAGAACGGCTCGAACTACCAGGTGCGCGTGCAGGCGCACAACCGCGCCCCCGACCCGTCGAGCTGGAGCGGCTGGTCGGCCTCCGAGATCCCCGCGGGACCCCCGCTCGCGGCCGGCGCTCCCTCCACGAAGGAGCTCGAGCCGGTGTCGGGCCAGGCGCAGATGCTCGTGAGCTGGAACCCGCCGGACAAGAACGGCGACGCGATCCGCGGGTACGAGCTCCAGGTGATCTCCGGAGGCCAGACGGTCCGCACCCTCACGCCGGGCGCGCAGGCGACCAGCCAGGCCGTGACCGTGCCGACGTCGGAGTCCGCGTACACGTACCGCATCCGCGCCTACAACAAGGCCGGCTGGGGCGAGTGGAGTGCGCCGTCGGCCCCGCGCCGCGGTGTGATCGCGCCCGGAGCGCCGACCAGCCTGACGGTCACGGCCGAGCTCGACAGGGCGCTCGACATCTCCTACCGCCAGGGCTCGCGCAACGGCGCCAAGGAGAGCGAGGTCACGTACCAGTACCGGCTCAACGGCGGCAACTGGAACACCCTCTCCGGCACCCGCATCGGCGGTCTCACGAACGGCCAGAACTACCGCATCGAGGTGCGGGCGGTCGCGACCGTCGACGGCGTCACGTACGCCGGGGCCGTGTCGAACTCCGCGACAGGGAACCCGTACGGTGCACCGCATCAGCCCGGTGCGAGCGCGAGCGGTGGTGCGACCCAGGTGGAGCTGCGGTGGAACGCCAGCGGCTCCCCGAACGGCCGCGACATCAAGGTCGTGCAGATCAGCATCGACGGCGGCGGCTGGGAGAACGTCGGCATCTCCGGTTCGCGCACGGTCGGCAACGGCTACAACCAGGGCCACAGCATCCGCGTGCGCGCCCAGGACGCCGCGGGGCAGTGGACGCCCGAGAACTCGGCATCGGCGAGCTCCGGCCCGCCGCCCGCGCCGCGCGCCTGGGTCAGCCGAGGCACCGCCGGCTACTGGCCGGGGCAGTGCACCGACGGCACGTGCGCCAAGTTCGTCGTCAACACCCAGAACTTCCCCGCCGGCACCTACCAGGTGTGGTGCAACAGCAACGCGCCCACCGCGGGACCGCGGTTCGCCGGCGGCAGCAGCTGGTACATCCCCGCCAACGGCGCGGTCGAGCTCGGCTGCTTCCACGGTGCGGGCGGCCGCGGCTACGAGGTGTGGGTCACGATCGGCGGCACCGACTACGAACGACGCCCCTGGTAGCGGGCGCCCCTTCCCCCGAGAGAGCACAGGACAACCCATGACAATGACCCCCGAGCAGGCCGCCTGGTTCCACGGCACCTTCACGCGCCTGGTGGAGAACGTCGACAAGGCGGTGCAGGGCAAGCGCGAGATCGTCGGGCTCGTGCTCGCCTCGATGCTGGCCGAGGGCCACGTGCTGCTGGAGGATGCCCCCGGCACCGGCAAGACGAGCCTCGCGAAGGCGCTCGCCGCGACCGTGCAGGGCACCAGTGCGCGCATCCAGTTCACGCCCGACCTGCTGCCCTCCGACGTGACCGGTGTGACGATCTACGACCAGCAGTCGCACCGCTTCGAGTTCCACAAGGGCCCGATCTTCGCGTCGATCGTGCTCGCCGACGAGATCAACCGCGCCTCGCCGAAGACGCAGTCCGCGCTGCTGGAGGTCATGGAGGAGTCGCGGGTCACGGTCGACGGCGTGACGCACGAGACGGGCCGCCCGTTCCTCGTGATCGCCACGCAGAACCCGGTCGAGCAGGCGGGAACGTACAAGCTGCCGGAGGCGCAGCTCGACCGCTTCCTGATCAAGACCTCGATCGGATACCCCGACCTCGCGGTGACCGAGAGCATCCTCGCCGGGGCGTCGGACCGCAACCCGTCGGCCGGGCTGTCGGCCATCATCACCACGAGCGCTGTGGCCGACATGGCCGACCTGGCCGCGACCGTGCACGTCGAGCCCGCGGTGCTGCGCTACGTGGCCGAGCTCGCCGAGGCCACCCGTGCCGACGGCGCGATCCGGCTCGGCGTCTCGGTGCGCGGTGCGATCGCGATGGTCCGCATCGCCAAGGTGTGGGCGGCGGCGCAGGGCCGGCACTACGTGCTGCCCGACGACATCAAGGCGCTCGCCCGCCCCGTGTGGCAGCACCGTCTGCTGCTCGACGCCGAGGCCGAGTTCGCCGGCACCAGCAGCGACACCGTGATCGCCCGCGTGCTCGACGGCGTCGCAGCCCCCCAGGCCCGAGCGGCGGCCTGATGACGGCGGAGGCTCTGCAGGCGCCGCCCGCGCCGACCGACCGCGACGCCAGCTGGCGGGACATCGCGGCGGTCCTCGGCGCGCGCGCCCTGTCGCGCCTCCGCCTCATGGCCGCGGCCGTGCGCCCTCTGGCGTGGGTGCTGATGGGCCTCGCCGTCGGGTTCTGGATCCTTGGGCAGGTCGCGGGGTGGGCGGAGTTCACGATCGCCGCGGTCGTGATCGCGATGGCCGTCGCCGTGTGCGCGCTGTTCCTGATCGGTCGCACGGCCTACGACGTCTCGCTCGACCTCGCCCGCACCCGCGTCGTGGTGGGGGAGCGGGCCGTGGGCGCCCTCACGCTCGCGAACCGGGGCTCGCGCGCCATCCTCCCGTCGCGCGTGGTGCTGCCCGTCGGCTCCGGCCGCGGCGAGTTCGGCATCCAGCGCCTCGCACCGGGCGAGGAGGCGGAGGAGCTGTTCGCGATCCCCACGCACAAGCGCGGCGTGGTGAAGGTCGGCCCGGTGAGCGTGGTGCGCGGCGACCCGCTCGGCCTGTTCGAGCGTGCGCACCGCCGCGACGAGCCGGTCGACCTGTTCGTGCACCCCCGCACGGTGCTGTTCGACGGGCAGTCGCTCGGCTACCTGCGCGACCTGGAGGGCCTGCCCGCCGCCGACCTGTCGCGCGACGACGTGTCGTTCCACGCGCTGCTGGAGTATCAGCCGGGCGACGACCTGCGCCACGTGCACTGGCGCTCCACGGCCCGCACCGGCACCATGATGGTGCGCCAGTACGAGGAGACGCGCCGCTCGCACTTCGTGATCGGGTTGTCGCGCTCGACGGCGGAGTACGCGACCGACGACGACTTCGAGCTGGCGATCTCGGCGGCGGGATCGATCGGCCTGCGGGCGCTGCGCGACTCGCAACGCGTCGACATGCGCGTGCAGGGGCGCGAGCTCCCCTCCGGCACCGGCAAGCAGCTGCTCGACTCGCTCTCGGCCGTCGAGGGCAGCAAGCCCAAGGAGGGCGGCATCGCCGAGCTCGCGGGGGTGGTCGCGGCGACCATGCCGCTCGCGAGCGTGGTGGTGCTCGTGTGCGGGTCGCGCGTGCGCGCGGACGACCTGCGGCTCGCCTGCTCGCGCCTGCCGTTCGGCGCCCGCGTGCTCGCCGTCGTCGCCGACACCTCGGTGGACACCCCGGCGCTGCGCCGCATCGGCGACGCCGACGTGGTGACGGTCGGCGCGCTGGCACAGATCCCCCTCGCCCTGCAGAAGGTGCTCGCATGACCGCGCCCGCCACCGCCGCCCCCGCCCCGGTCGCGCTCCCGCTGCGCCGCTGGATCCTCGACCTCGGGGCGACCGCGCTGCTGTTGCTCACGGCGCTCGTCGGCTTCTGGCCCACGTTCGCCGGGCCCTCGTTCCTGCCCGCCGTGGTCGGCGGGGTCGTGCTGGGCCTCGCGATCGCGGCCGTGTCGGCGTGGCGCCGCTGGGGCATCCTGATCGTCGCGGGCCTCACGGTCGCGGCGTACTTCGTGTTCGGCGGGGCCCTCGCGCTTCCGCACACGGCACTGCTCGGGGTGGTGCCGTCGCTGGAGACGCTGCAGAAGCTCGCGCTCGGCACCGTCACATCGTGGAAGCAGCTGCTCACGACGGTCGCCCCGGTCGCGGCCGCCGACGGGCACCTGGTGGCACCGTTCCTGCTGGCGCTGGTGACCACGACCCTCACGGCCTCGCTCGCGCTGCGGCTGCGGTCGGTCGCGTGGGCGCTGATCCCGGCCGGCGTGCTGCTGATGCTGGTGATCGCGCTCGGCACGCCCGAACCGGCGTTCCCGCTCGTGCAGGGCCTGGTGTTCGCGCTGGTCAGCATGGCCTGGCTGGCGCTGCGGCAGCTGTGGGCGCCGCAGAACATGGCCGTGTCGGTGAGCGAGGTCGACCCCGCCCGTGCCGCGCACATGCGGATGCGGCGGCTGCTGGCCGGTGTCGCCGTGCTCGCGGTGGCCGGCGGGGCGGGCGTGGCCACGAGCGCCCTCGCCGCGCCCGCGCAGCCGCGGCACGTGTTCCGCGACGTGATCATCCCGCCGTTCGACATCCGCGACTACCCCAGCCCGCTGCAGGCGTTCCGCAAGAACGTGCGCGACGAGGCCGACGAGACGCTGTTCACGGTGCAGGGGCTGCCCAAGGGCGCCCGCATCCGCACGGCCGTGATGGACCAGTTCGACGGCATGGTCTACAACGTCACCGACGGCGGGCCCACGTCGTCGAGCGCCTTCGCCCCGCTGCGCTCGGCCATGGCGCCCGAGGCGGAGGGCATCCCGGTGACGCTCAAGATCGCGATCGACGGCTACCGCGGGGTGTGGATGCCCACGGCCGGGCAGCTCGACGAGATCCGGTTCGACGGCGACCGCGCGGAGGACCTGCGCCGCGGCACCTACGTCAACACCTCGACCGGGACCGCGGTCGCCACCCCGACGCTGGAGAAGGGCGACGAGTACGCCGTCGACGCCGTGATCCCGACGCAGCCCGACGACGAGCAGCTCGCCGAGGTGCCGTTCGGCCGCGTGACCATGCCGAAGCCCAGCAACGTGCCCGAGGAGCTCACCGCGCTCGCGGCCGAGACCGTGTCGGGGGCGGAGAGCCCGATCGAGCAGGTGCGGGCGCTGGAGAACTTCCTCTCCGAGGGCGGCTTCTTCAGCCACGGCCTGGAGGGCGAGGTGCTGTCGCGGGCCGGTCACACGGCCGAGCGCATCTCGACGCTCATCGGCGGCGAGCAGATGATCGGCGACGACGAGCAGTACGCGGTGGCGATGGCGCTGCTGGCCGGACAGCTCGACATCCCGGCGCGCGTCGTGATGGGGTACTACCCCGACGAGGAGCAGGCGGGCGAGGCCGTGTTCGAGGCGACCGGCGACACCGTGCACGCCTGGGTCGAGGTGAACTTCGACGGGATCGGGTGGGTGACGTTCAACCCCACGCCGCCCGAGGACCAGGTGCCGAACGACCAGAACACCAAGCCGCGCGTCGACCCGAAGCCGCAGGTGCTGCAGCCGCCGCCCCCGCCGCAGGAGCCGGTCGACCTGCCGCCGACCCTGCCGGACGACCGCGAGTCGGAGGACGAGAGCCTCAACCTCGCGGGCATCATCGGCGCGATCCTGCTGATCGGCGGGATCTCACTGGCCGTGATCGCGCTGCTCATGTCGCCGTTCATCGTGATCGGGGCGTGGAAGGCCGCGAGGCGCCGGGCGCGGCGATCGGCCGCGCGCACCGCCGACCGCATCAGCGGCGGATGGGATGAGCTCACCGACCGCGCGGTCGACTACGGCGCGCGGCTCGCCCCGGGCGGCACCCGCGGCGAGGAGGCGGCCGTGGTCGCGTCGACGCTGACGGTGCCGCAGGTCACGACCCTCGCCGAGCGCGCCGACGCCGAGGTGTTCGGGCCGACGGAGCCGACGGCGCAGGACGTGGACGCCTTCTGGAGCGAGGTCGACGAGATCGTCGGCGGCCTCGGCGAGCAGGCCGGGTTCTGGAAGCGCGTCAAGGCACGGCTGAGCCTGCGCTCGCTGCTCGGCGGCACCGCGGTGTCGCAGGGCTTCCAGAGTCTGAAGGAGGCGGCGGCCGCGCGCGTGCGCCGCGAACCTGGCACCATCAAGAGCAACGACGAGACGCCCCCGCCGTCGACCGAGAGTGAGACCCCATGACGCCGCCCGCGCTCACGCAGATCGCGCCGATCTCCCGCCGGGTGATCGCCTACGTCATCGACGCCGCGATCGCGGCGGGCCTCGGCATCCTGCTCGGCGGCGGTCTGCTGGTGGCCACCTCGCTGTCGGGCGGCCTGGAGGCCTCGCTCCTGACGCTGCTGATCGGCGGCCCGATCGTGAGCCTCGTGCTGCTGGCGTGGTTCGTCGTCTACACCGTGATGCAGGCCGGAAAGGGCTCGATCGGCATGCGCGCACAGGGTCTGCGCCTGGCCACCGCGGCGGACGGTGCCCCGCTGCGCTTCGGTCGTGCCCTGCTGCGCAACATCGTCTTCGGTCTGGCCGGTGCGATCGTGGTGGGCTACTTCAGCCCGCTGTTCGACGGCTCCGGACGCTTCCAGGGCTGGCATGACAAAGCCGTCGGGTCGCTGATGCTCGACGCGCGGGTCGCGGCACCCGAGCCCGAGCCGGAGCCGGAGCCCGTGGTCGAGGCCCCGCCGCTGCTGCCCGCCCCGTCGTTCGAGCGGCTGCCCCCGGCACCCATGCCCGGGTTCGCGCCCGCCGGTGCCCCCGCAGCACCCGAGCCCGCGGTGTCGGCGGTTTCGGCCGTGGAGCCGGTGACGCCCGCGGCACCCGCGCCCGCTCTTCCCGCGCAGGACTCCGGGATGATCGCGTACGTCCCCGGCATCACGCAGGACTCCCGCCCCGCGCGGCCTGCGGCACCGGCGGCTGCGGCTCCTGCGGCTCCGGTGGCGCCTCCGGCTGCGGCTCCGGTGGCGCCTACGGCTCCCGCGGCGGCGACTCCGGCGGCGGCTCCCGCCCCGACGGCCCCTCCGGCTCCGGTCACGTCGGCAACCGGCACCCCGACCCCACCCGCCCCCGCATCCGCGCCCGCCGCATCCGCGCCCGCCGCGCCCGCCGCGCCTGCCCCTGCCGTCGTCGCGCCCGCGACCGACGACCTGGAGGAGACGCGCATCAGCATCCCCGGGCACCGGCTGGTCTTCACGTGGGACGACGGCACCCGCGTCCCGGTCTCGCGGCGCACCGTGTTCGGCCGCAACCCCGCGGTCGAGGAGGGCGCGGTGATCGTGCCCGTGCGCGACGAGACGCTGTCGCTGTCGAAGACGCACTTCGAGGCCGCGTCCGAGGCCTCGGGTGGCTGGGTGCTCGACCGGCACTCCACGAACGGCCTCACGATCGTGCGCGACGGTCAGCGCATCGCGTGCCCGGCCGGCCAGCGCGTGCCGATCCGGCTCGGCGATGTGATCGAGATCGGCGACCGCGTGGTGATGGTCGGAGGTTACGCATGACCGCCCCGCTCGTCGTGTCCACGGGGGCTGCGACCCACTCGGGTCTGCGCCGCCCGCTCAACGAAGACGCCTACATGGCTAGCTCCCCCCTGTTCCTGGTCGCCGACGGCATGGGCGGCCACGAGGCGGGGGAGCGCGCGAGCGCCGCGGTGATCGACGAGTTCGCGCGCTTCATCGGTCGCACCGACCTGGAGCTCGACGACCTGCTCGAGGCGCTGGCGCGGGCGCGCACGGCGGTCGAGGAGCTGTCCACGACCGGCAACGGCCGCGCGGGCACCACTCTCAGCGGCGTGGTCGTCGCCTCGGTCGAGGGCATGGGCTACTGGCTCACGGTCAACATCGGCGACTCGCGCACCTACCGCTTCGCGGACGGCGAGCTGGAGCAGATCAGCGTCGACCACTCGGTGGTGCAGGAGCTCATCGAGTCGGGCGAGCTGACGATCGAAGAGGCCGCGCACGACCGCCGCCGCAACATCATCACGCGCGCGATCGGCGCGAGCAGCACGGGCGACGCGGACTACTGGCTGTTCCCGGCCGAGCTCGGCGACCGCATGCTCATCTGCTCCGACGGGCTCACGACCGAGGTGCCCGACGCCCGCATCACCCAGATCCTCGGCGCGGAGCCTGATCCGCAGCGCGCCGCCGACCTCCTGGTCGACGAGGCCGTGCAGGCCGGTGGCCGGGACAACATCACCGTGGTCGTCGTCGACGCGGTGTCGGTCGCGTCGCGACCGGGCACGCTGCTGCTGTCCGACGACACCGACATCGACGCCGACACGCGCCCGCGCGAGGCCGCAGCAGGAGGGGTTCGCTGATGCAGACGATCTACCGACCGGGACCGTGGTACCTGATCGTGATCCCCGGCGCCCTGGTGGCGCTGCCGCCCGACGTGCCCGGCGCGACCGTGACGACGCTCTGGGAGCGCCTGCCCGCGGAGCGCAGCCTCGCCACGGTCATCGACGTGCTCACGACGCAGGCCGGCGGTTCGTTCTCCGCGATGCCGCCGTTCGTCGCGGCCGTGCTGGAGGGGTCCGACGCCCGCGTGGCCGTGCGCGGTGCCCTCACGGTGCGCGTGACCGGCGCGGACAGCGAGACCGCGTCGTTCTCCGGCGCCGACGTGACCACGTGGAGCGAGCGGTTCGTCCCCGGTGCGTCGGCGGTCGAGATCACGGTGGACGACGACGACGCCGGCACCGCCCTGCCCGTGCACACCGGGATCGTCCTGGCCGCCGCGGTCAGCGCCGAGCTGGAGCCGGCCGACGCCGAGGCCCTCGGGGGCTCCGCGGGTCCGGCACCCGTGCTCGCCGAGGCGCCGCGCCCCGCCGCCTCCGCCGTACCGTCCGGCACCCCGGCCGCCCCGGCCGCCCCGGTCGCGGGCACCGCGGTGCCGCTCCCGCCGCCGCCGTCCGGCCTTCCGGTACCCGGGGGCTTCGCGTCGGAGGATGCCGCGGCCGACGCCGCTGCGGTGGCCGCCGCCGACGAGGGCCCCACCGCGGCCGACGAGCCGCACGAGGCCGAGCAGCCCCCCGCGACCGCAGACGACGCCGCGACCACCGACGACGCCGCGACCTCCGACGACGCAGCGACGACCGACGACGCCGGCCCCGCCGACGACGCGGCGCCCGATGCGACGCTCGTGCCCACCGAGGCCACGCTCGCGCCGCCCGTGGACGAGTTCGACCACCTGTGGGGCGCGACCGTGCACACGCCGATCGAGGCCGCCGCGGTGCGTCCGAGCGAGGAGCCCGAGTCCGCTCCGGTCCCGCCGCCCGACGCGGGCGACCACGACGGCTCCACCATCTCCGCCGCCGAGCTGCGCGACCTGCGGCAGCAGCCCGCGGCGGCGCCCGACGCCCCCACCGAGGTCATCCCGGTCGCCGCGCCCGCCGCGGTGTCGACCGGACGCATCCGCGTCTCGACCGGACAGGTGGTCACGCTCGACCGCACGGTCATCATCGGCCGTCGCCCGCGCTCGACCAGGGCCAGCGGGGCGAACATGCCGCACCTGATCGCGGTCGAGAGCCCGCAGCAGGACATCTCGCGCAGCCACCTCGAGGTGCGTCCCGAGGGCGACACCGTGGTGGTCATCGACCTGCACACGACGAACGGCTCGACGCTGCTGCGCCCCGGTGCCGACCCGGTGCGGCTGCACCCCGGCGAGCAGACGCTCGTGCTGTCCGGCGACGTGGTGGACCTCGGTGACGGCGTGACCGTCGCGTTCGAGGACCTGCCGTGAGTCGTCGCCCCTCCCCGCCGCCCGCCCTGCCCGGCTTCACCTATGTGGAGCCGCTGGGCACGGGCGGCTTCGCCGACGTCTTCCTGTACGAGCAGGAGATGCCGCGGCGCCGGGTCGCGGTGAAGGTGCTGCTCGCCGACCGCATCTCCAGCGGGGCGGCGCAGGAGTTCGCCGACGAGGCGAACGTGATGGCGATGCTGTCCACGCACCCCGCGATCGTCACGATCTATCAGGCGGGTGTCGCGGGCGACGGGCGCCCGTACCTGGTGATGGAGTACTGCCCGCGGCCGAACCTGCAGCTGCGCTCGCGCAAGGAGCCGTTCTCGGTGGCCGAGGCGCTGCGCGTCGGCGTCCAGGTCGCGGGGGCCGTGGAGACCGCGCATCGTGCGGGCGTGCTGCACCGCGACATCAAGCCGGCGAACATCCTCGTCACGGAGTACAACCGTCCGGCCCTGACCGACTTCGGCATCGCGTCCACCACGGGCGCGACGGGCGAGGCGTCGGGCATGTCGATCCCGTGGTCGCCGCCGGAGTCGTTCGCCGAGCCGCCGCAGAGCGGACCGCGCACCGACGTGTGGGCGCTGGGTGCCACGCTGTACACGCTGCTCGCGGGGCGTTCGCCGTTCGAGCGCCCGGGGGAGCGCAACTCCAGCGCCGACCTGATCGAGCGCATCGAACGGGCGGCGCTGCCCCCGCTCGGCCGTCCCGACTCGCCCGAGAGCCTGCAGCGGCTGCTGGAGCGGGCGATGGCCAAGAACCCCGACGACCGCTTCCCGAGCGCGGTCGCCTTCGCCCGGGCGCTGCAGAAGGTGCAGATCGAGCTGTCGCACTCGGTCACGCCGATCGACATCGTCGACGACCACCCGCCCGCGGAAGACCTGGAGGACGACAACGACGGCCTGACCCGGGTGCGGGAGATCGTCAGCATCGACCCCGGCATGTCCACCTCGACGCGGCCGTCCGCGGCCACGCAGCCCAAGGGTCCGTCGGTCGTGGTGCCCGACGCCCCGCGGTTCGACTCCCCGCCGCGTCCGGAGCCCGACGTGGAGCAGACGCAGCGTCGCGACACCGCCGCGACCTCCGCCGCTGCACCCGCCGCCGGCGCCCCCGCCGCCGCGGCCTCCGCCCCCTCGAGCCCCGCCGCGCCCGGCCCCGACCGCGACGACCGCACGATCCTGCGGCCGCCGCAGGTCGTGCAGCCCGAGGCCCCCGCGCCCGTGCGCGCTCCCGAGCCGGCCGCTCCGGCCGTCCAGGCCCCGGCCGACGCGGAGCCGTCCGCCCCGCGGTCGCGCCGCGGGCTGTGGATCGGGCTCGCCGCGGCCGCGGTGGTCGTGGTCGTCGGCGGCATCGTGGGCCTCAACGTGCTGGTGTCCGGCCTCACGCCCGACCCGGCGCCGGAGAGCACCGAGTCCGCGGTCGACCCGCAGGACCCGGTGTCCGACGCGGTGCCCAAGGTCACCGAGCTCGCGGGCACCCGGGCCGGGGAGCAGGTCACGTTCACGTGGCAGAACCCCGACCCGCAGGAGGACGACAGCTTCATCTGGACCGAGACCGGCAGCGCGGCCGATGGAGCCGTGAAGCAGGTGGCGGAGCCGACCGTTACGTTCGCCCCGGCGTCGGCCGGCGAGGTGTGCATCGAGGTCATGCTGCGCCGCGGCGACGGCAGGGCGTCCGAGCCCGTGACGGGGTGCGTGGAGTGAGCGCGGTGGCGGGGGTCACGGTCGAGTTCGCGGGCGAGTACTACCCGATCGACCACGGGAACCGGTTCGTGGTCGGGCGCGAGGGCGACCTGGCCCTCGACGACAACCTGTTCCTGCACCGGCACTTCCTGGAGATCAGCGAGGGCGACGGCCTGTGGTGGCTGACGAACATCGGCACCCGCCTCACCGCCACCGTCACCGACTCGGCCGGCGGTGTGCAGGCGTGGCTCGCGCCGGGGGCGCGGCTGCCGCTCGTGTTCGAGACCACCACGGTGGTCTTCAGCGCGGGACCGACCACGTACGAGCTGGTGCTGCACGCCGCGGAGCCCGCGTTCCGTGCCACCAAGCGCGACTACGACGACGACGGCATGTCCACGATCGGCGACGTGCCGCTCACGCTGAGCCAGAAGCTGCTGATCCTGGCGCTCGCCGAGCCGCAGCTGCGTCGCGACGGCACGGGCATGAGCGAGATCCCGTCGTCGGCCAAGGCGGCCGAGCGGCTCGGGTGGACGGTCACGCGGTTCAACCGCAAGCTCGACAACGTGTGCGACAAGTTCGACCGCGTCGGCGTGCCAGGCATGCGCGGCGGTCAGCGCAGCTTCGCGACCAACCGCCGTGCGCGTCTGGTGGAGCACGTGATCGCGTCGCGTCTCGTCACGAAGGACGACCTCCCGCTGCTGGACGCCCCGCAGCCGAGCGAGGCAGAGGGAGACAACGAGTGAAGGTACGGCTGACCCTGCTGCGTCAGGGCGCGGCATCCAGCGACATCGAGGTCACGGCGGAGAGCACGGCGACGATCGGCGAGATCGCTGCGATGATCGTGCGCGCCGATCCGCTGGGCTCCTTCGCGCACGCCGACCCGGCCGCCGTGACCCTGGAGGCGTACAGCTCGGTGGTGTCGGGGGCGGGCGACCTGCTCGCGCCGGAGTCCACGTTCGCGCACGTCGGGCTGGCGCACGGCGCCACGGTCCGTGTGGTCCCCGCGTCGTACGAGCAGCGTCCCGTGGTCGGCCGCATGGAGGTCGGTGCGGGCCCGGGTGCGCGCTCGATCGCGCTGACCCGCGGCACGATCGTGCTCGGTCGCGACGAGTCGTGCGACGTGGTGATCGACGATCCGCTGGTGTCGAAGAAGCACGCGCGACTGGAGATCGGCGACCGTGTCGAGCTGATCGACCTGAACTCCGCGAACGGCATCCTCGTCGACGGCGCCTCGGTCGTGCGCCTGGTGGCGGCGGAGGGCGAGCTGTCGGTCGTGCTGGGCGACACCCCCGTGCGCGTCAAGGTCGAGGCGGGTGCCACGACGCCGTCGCCCGCGGAGGCCTCCATCCGCCAGGTCGAGTTCGTGCGCTCGCCGCGCGTCGAGGAGCGGTACCTGGGCGAGGAGCTCGACGGCACCGACCTCCCCGTGCCCGCCCGCAAGCAGCCGTTCCCGCTGCTGACGCTCGTCGCCCCGCTGCTCATGGGCGGCGCGATGTACGCGTTCACGCAGAACCTGCTGTCGATCATGTTCGTGGCGCTGTCGCCGCTGCTGATGATCGGCACGTGGCTCACCACGAAGAACCAGCAGAAGCGCGAGCTGGAAGAGGACAAGAAGCGCTTCGAGGAGCAGCTGGAGCGCCTGGACGCGCGGCTGCAGAGCGAGCGCGACCGGGAGATCGACGTGCGCCGCCGCGAGGTGCCGCTGCTGCGCGAGATCAGCGACGCCGCGCTCACCGCCGGTCCGCTGGTGTGGACGCGCCGCACCGAGCACTGGTCGTTCCTGCACGTGCGACTCGGGATCGGCGACACCGCCTCGCGCAGCTCGGTGAAAGACTCCAACGGCCGCGACCGCGCGATCCCGGAGTACGTCGACCGCCTGGACGCGGTCGTCGAGGCGACCAGGATCGTGCCGCAGGTGCCGATCCTGGAGGACCTGACCGACGTCGGCGCGCTCGGCATCGCGGGCCTCGGCGGCCGCTCGACCGGATACGCCAGGGCCCTGCTCGCGCAGCTCGCCGGGCTGCACGCCCCCGCCGATGTCGGGGTGGTGGGCCTGTGGGGTCCGCGCTGGGGCGCTCAGCTGGCCGATGCGAAGTGGCTGCCGCACGCGTGGTCGGCGCAGGCCGTGCTGGGTGTGCAGCCGATCGGCGACGGTCCCACCTCCGCGGGGCAGATCGTCGCGCGCCTGGAGGAGCTGATCGCGCAGCGCTCGACCCGCAGCGGCGACGCGGTGGAGCTCGGGGCGCTGGAGGCCGAGAAGGCCGCGACGAACAGCGGCTCGAAGGTCGGCGAGGATTCCCGCAGCCGTCATGACGCGGTGCCCAAGCCCGCGATCGTCGTGCTGATCGCCCCGGACGCCCCGGTCGACCGCGGCCGCCTGATCCAGCTGTCCGAGCGTGCGGCCACCCGCGGCATCTTCCCGGTCTGGCTCACGGAGGACGCGGCCGCCCTGCCCGCGTCGTGCCGCACGTTCGTCGAGCTCGGGTCGACCGACAGCGCGCACTTCGTCCGGCTCGGCGAGGTGATCGACGACCTGTCCGTCGACGAGCTCACGCGGGAGCAGTTCGCGGTGTTCGCGCGCGCTCTGGCGCGGCTGACCGACGCGGGCGAGGTCGCCCTGGACCGCAGCGACGTGCCGCGCACGATCTCGATGCTGCACCTGCTCGGCCGCGACATGGCCACGCAGCCGGAGAGCGTGATCGACCGGTGGACGCAGAACGACTCGCTGCACTCCCGGCGCAAGGTCGGCTCCGCGCGCCGGTACCAGCCGAAGCTGCGCGCCCTGGTCGGCGCGGGGGCGGAGGGCGCCCTGCAGCTCGACCTCCGGCAGCAGGGCCCGCACGCGCTCGTGGGCGGGACCACCGGTTCCGGCAAGAGCGAGTTCCTGCAGGCCTGGGTGCTCGGCATGGCGACCGAGTACAGCCCGGAGCGCCTGACGTTCCTCTTCGTGGACTACAAGGGCGGCTCGGCGTTCGCGGACTGCGTGAGCCTGCCGCACTGCGTGGGCATCGTGACCGACTTGAACGAGCACCTGGTGCGCCGCGTGCTGGTCAGCCTCCGCGCCGAGCTGCACTACCGGGAGCACCTGTTCAACCGCAAGAAGGCGAAGGACATCCTGGAGCTGGAGCGCGCGGGCGACCCGCAGGCCCCGCCCGCCCTGGTGCTCGTGATCGACGAGTTCGCGGCGCTGGCGAAGGAGGTGCCGGAGTTCGTCGACGGCGTGATCGACATCGCCCAGCGTGGGCGCTCCCTCGGCATCCACCTCATCATGGCCACGCAGCGTCCGGCCGGTGTCATCAAGGACAACCTGCGCGCGAACACGAACCTCCGGGTCGCGCTGCGCATGGCCGACGAGACCGACAGCAACGACGTGATCGGCACGAAGGACGCGGCGCTGTTCGATCCGGGCACGCCCGGCCGCGGCATCGCGAAGACGGGTCCCGGCCGCATGACGCTGTTCCAGTCGGCGTACTCGGGCGGCTGGAGCCTGGGGGAGGACGACGGCACCGACGTCTCCATCGCCGCGTTCGGCTCGACGGACCAGGGCCCGTGGGAGCTGCCGATCGACGAGAACGCGGTGGTGGTCGACGACGACCTCGGCCCGAACGACCAGCAGCGTCTGGTGAGCACGATGGTGCTCGCGGCGCAGGCCGCGCAGGTCGCGCAGCCGCGGCGTCCGTGGCTCGACGAGCTGGCGCCGACGTTCGACCAGCTCAAGCTGCCGCAGCGCACCGATGCGGCCCTGCTGCTCGGTGTGATCGACGAGCCCGAGCGTCAGGAGCAGGTGCCGTTCCACTTCCTGCCCGACACCGAGGGCCACATGGTCATCTACGGCACCAGCGGCTCCGGCAAGTCTGCGGCCCTGCGGACGCTCGCGGTGTCGGCGGGCATCACGCCGCGCGGCGGACCCGTGCACGTGTACGGTCTCGACTTCGGCTCGGGCGCGCTGCGCATGCTGGAGCCCCTGCCCCACGTGGGTTCGGTCATCTCGGGCGACGACGCCGAGCGGGTCGCCCGGCTGTTCGCGACGCTGCGTCAGGAGCTCGACCGCCGCGGCGACGCGTATTCGGCGGTGGGCGCGGCGACCCTCACCGAGTACCGGCAGCTGTCGGGCAAGAGCGACGAGCCGCGCATCGTGGTGCTGATCGACGGGTTCGCGGCGTTCCGCAACGACTACGAGGCCGTGATCGGCCGCACCGACACGTACAACGCGCTGCAGGAGGTGCTGTCCGACGGCCGTGCGGTCGGCATCCACGTGGTGCTGTCGGCCGACCGGTTCCAGAGCATCCCGAGCGCTCTGAACGCGATGATCCAGCGCCGCGTGGTGCTGCGCATGGCCGACACCGACGCGTACAACATCCTCAACGTGCCCAAGGACGTGCTCACGCCGGAATCGGTGCCGGGGCGCGCGATCGTGGGCGAGAACGAGGCGCAGATCGCGATCATCGGCGGTACGCGCAGCATGAAGGAGCAGTCGCTGGCGATCGAGCGGATGGCCGCGTCGATGTCGCGCCGCGGCGTGCCCGACGCGCCGCCGGTGCGTGCGCTGCCGCTCAGCTACGGGCTGGAGGAGGTGCCGGCGACGGTCGGCGACCAGCTCGTGGTGGGTCTGGCGGACAGCGACCTCGGTCCGTTCGGCATCGAGCCGACCGGCACGTTCGTGATCGCCGGTCCGCCCGCGAGCGGCAAGAGCAACGCGCTGGCCGCGATCACGCAGCAGGCGCTGCGGGCGCGACCGGGCACGCCGACGCTGTTCCTCGGGTCGACCCGCTCCCCGGCGCGCCACGCGGTGTCGTGGACCGCGACGGCGGCGGACGGCATCAGCGGCACCGCGGCCGTGGCCGAGATCGTGGAGAAGGCCGAGCAGGGCCTGAAGCCGGTCGTGGCGGTGGAGGGCGTCGCGGAGTTCGCGTCGTCGCTGCTCGAGATGCCGCTGTCCGACCTGGTCAAGCGCGCGACGCGCGGCGAGCTGCTGCTGCTGTTCACGGGCGACACGAGCGAGTGGACCAGCAACTTCGGGCTGCTCGGCGAGATCAAGCAGGCGCGGCGCGGTGTGGTGCTCCAGCCGGAGACGATCGACGGCGAGCTCGTGCTCAAGGCGCCCCTGCCCCGCATCGGCCGCGGCGAGTTCCCGGTCGGCCGGGCGGTGCTGGCGCAGCGCGGCAAGATCGTGCGGGTGCAGTTCCCGCTCGTGATCCCCGAGACCGTCTGACCCGGCGGCCCTCCGCCGCCCATACGAAAGCCATAGCCCCGCCAGAGGCTCCTGATCATCGGGGCGGGCACCATGGTGACTCCCGACGCCCCCGAAGGAGCCGCCATGAGCCCGAGTCCCGAACCCACGCCCACACCGCGGGGCCCCGCCTACGAGGGGCGACTGCTGCCGCGTACCGAGGAAGAGGTCGTCGATCAGGGGGCCGCGTTCGACCTGGGCACGCTGTTCAGCCGGCGCGGCGTGCTCGGGCTGGTGGGACTGGGGGCTGCGTCCGCCGCGCTCGCGGCCTGCGCGCCGCTGTCGTCCGGAGCCGGCACGACCGCCGCGCCCACCGCCGACGCGGGGAGCGACGGCACCGCGACGACGGGCGTGGACGGCGAGATCCCCGACGAGACGGCCGGCCCCTATCCGGGCGACGGCTCGAACGGCCCCGACGTGCTGGAGGAGTCCGGGATCGTCCGGCGCGACATCCGCTCGAGCATCGACGGGGGCGCGACGGCCGAGGGGGTGCCGCTGACGTTCGAGCTCACGGTGCTCGACCTCGCGAACGGCGGGGTGCCCTTCGCCGGGGTCGCCGTGTACGCGTGGCACTGCACGGCGCAGGGGGAGTACTCGATGTACTCCTCGGGCCTGGAAGACGTGACCTACCTCCGCGGCGTGCAGGTCGCGGATGCGGACGGCCGTGTCTCCTTCACGTCGATCTTCCCCGGCTGCTACTCGGGACGGTGGCCGCACATCCATTTCGAGGTGTACCCCGACGTCTCCGCGATCACCGACTCGACCGCTGCCATCGCGACCTCGCAGCTGGCGCTGCCCGAAGCCGCGTGCACGGCCGTGTACGCGCTGCCGGCCTACGACGGCTCGGCCGGGAACCTCGCGCAGACCTCGCTCGACGCCGACATGGTGTTCGGCGATGACGGGGGTGCCCTGCAGCTCGCGAGCATCGCCGGCGACACCGGCACCGGTTACCGCGCATCGCTCATGGTGGGCGTCGACACCACGACGACGCCGAGCGCCGGCGGCGCCCCGCAGGGTGGTCCCGGCGCGGGTGGGCGACCGCCGGGGAGCTGATGGGGACTTCTCCCCATTTGCGTGGCGGGTGCCCTTCGTTACTCTCGAAGAACAAGAACACCTCCGGCACCGGCCGGGGCGACCGGAAGGTAACACCAATGACGAACCTCAAAGTCAGCTACGCCGACATGAAGGACGCTGCTGGCCGTCTCCGCACGGGCCAGCAGGACATCGAGACCCAGCTCAAGAACCTGCGCGCCTACGTGTCGCAGCTCGTCTCGGGCGGCTTCGTGACCACGTCCGCCTCGGGTGCGTTCGACGCCTCGTACGCGCAGTTCAACCAGGGTGCCACCGCGACCATCGCGGGCATCGAGGGCATGGCCCGCTTCCTCGACGTGGCGGCCCAGTCGCTGCAGTCGACCGACGAGCAGCTCGCGGCGCAGATCCGCCAGTAACGCCTCAGCGAGAAGAGGGGATGCCGATCCGGCATCCCCTCTTCTGCGTCTCCGGGCGCTGTCCCCGACCCCGCACGAGGACGGATGCGGCACGCTCCGCGTCACCCGCGTCGGCATATTGCCATGCGCATGACCCGTGCATACCGTGACTTCCGAAACACGCTGATGGGGGGCTGGCGTTTCGGAAAGCACCATCGTTTCGAGGCTTCATCCTGCCCGCAGCGGGAAAGGAAGAGATCATGGAGACGACGATGAAGAGCAACGACAAGGGACGGCGGTTCGCGCGCTGGGGAAAGCTGGCGGTGGCGTCGGGAGCCGTCGCGGTCGCCTGCGGGATCGCGTTCGCGGCTCCCGCCTCGGCCGATGACGGCTACGGAGGCTACGACTTCGGCTCCGGCAACACGTACAGCTGGGGCCAGGGGTACGACGGCGGCTACGGCTACGGCAGCTCCTACGGCGACGGGTGGGGTCAGCCCAACGGATCGTCGAACTGGTGGGCGTCGAACGACGTCGTGCAGAACGTGCTGCAGGGCAACTCCTGGGCTGGAGCGCCCAGCGTGCAGAACTCGGGATACTCGCCGCAGCAGGTCTCCTCGTGGGGCAACAGCCTGTTCTCGTCGTGGTGGCGCTGAACGCTCGTCGCGTTTCGGTCGCGCAGCGGTGAGCACGAGTTCCTGACCGCGTCGGCGGCCCCCACCGCGCAGGGTTCGACCCCTGGACGTCCGGACGTCCAGGGGTCGAGGTCTGCTCAGCGGAGGGCCGCGGCCGCGTCGGCCAGATGCCGGGCGTTGTGGTTGAGCACCTTCACGATGATGCCGTGGCGGCGCAGCTCGGCGACCGTGCGGGCGCCCTCCTCGCTGTCGCGGCCGAGCGCGGCGATCGTCGCGACGACCAGCACGTCACCGGCGTGCAGGGTGCCGATGAGACGGGCGATCCGGTCGCTCCAGCTCTCCAGGATGTCCGGGGCCGGATGGCGGAAGCCCTCGATGGGCACGCCGAAGCGGGTGAGGTCGGCGCGCTGCTCCACGACCGAGGGCATGTCGTCGCGGGAGACGACGAGGCCGACCAGGCGGGAGCCATCGGGCCGGGCGAGCCAGAAGTTGCGGTTCGCCTGCAGCTCGGTGAAGCACTTGGGGCACTCGGCGGCCGCGTGCGGCAGATGCAGCGGGCTCGTCAGGGCCTCGTCGACGGATGCCGCCGTCGTGGGTTCGATCGTCTCGCTCATCGCGCACCTCCGTCCTCCATTGTGCCCTGTCCGCGACCGGATCTGTGCCCTGCGGGCGCCCGCCGGGCGTCCGGTTTTGCACCCGTGGCGGGAGCCCGACCAGAATAGGGGTCATGCGTCGCCTCACCGCTGTCCTTCTCGCGTCCGCCTCGCTCCTCCTGCTGGCCGGATGCGCCCCATCGGAGGACGAGCGGCGCGGCGACCTCGCGGCCGAACTGGAGGGCATCGACGGCGTGGACACCGCGCGCGTGGACAGCGTCGAGGTCGTGGTCGCGACCGAACCGGGGCTGTCCGAGGACGACTCCGCGGAGGTGCTGCAGGGCGTGCGCGATCTCGTGCTCGCGCAGGACGACGCCGAGGACTACACCTCCGTCGCCGTCTGGTTCTACGGACAGGGCGAGAGCTCGTGGACCGGTGACTGGGGCCTCGGCGCGATCGCCGCGGACGGGTTCGACCAGCAGGCGGCGTTCCTCGCGTCCCTCGCCGGCTGGGACGGCGTCACCGCCGCCGATGCTCCCGTGAGCAGCGTCGAGCTGAAGGTGACGCGGAACGACGACCAGGTCGTGGAGCTCACGGCGAGCGCCGAGTCGGCGGGTGTCGCGGACGAGTGGAAGACCGGACTGCAGGAGCTGTGGACCTCCAGCGGCGGTGACGCGGATCAGGCGATCCGCTGGCGCTGAGCGAACGCGCCCCGCAGGTTACGGGGTTCCGCCGTTCGCGGCACTGGTGATCTCGGCCTCCTGCGTCTCGAACGCGGTCGCGGCATCGCGGGCGACCACGCCCGCACCGGCGGTCATGCTCTGCAGCTGCAGCAGCGTGCCCTTGGCCCACATCGCCCAGGTGTCGGCGGCCGCGGAGACGGCGGAGCTGCCGCACGCGCCGAGTGCGAGGTCCACGTCGAGGCTCATGGCCCATGCGGTGCTCTGCAGCGTGCCGCCGGTCGCGCCGACGGCTTCGGAGTCGAACTGGAGATCGGTCATCACGGCACCTTCACATCGTCGGGGGAGTAGGCCTCGGTGGGGTCGGGTCGGGGGTCGCCGGAGGGCGCCGACGGCTCCGCGGAGACGGCGCGCGCAGCGGCGGCGCGCGTGCAGCCGACGAGCGCGATCCCGCCGATCAGGATGAGCGCCCAGCCGCCGGATCGCCGCATCAGGTGCCCTCCGCCCACGAGGTGTTGGCCTCGACACCGCGCTGGTAGTCGGCGAACATCTCGCGGGCGAGGTCGTCGACCTGCCCCGCCGAGAGGGCCTCGGTCATTCCCAGGTCCACGAGCATCTGCTCGATGGTCTCCATGGTCGCGATCTCGCGGCCGTTCGCCGCGTCGGCCTGAGCCTCCAGCAGCGCCTCGTGCGAGTTCGCCCACGCCGCCGTCGCCTGTCCGGAGCCCCAGTCGGAGACGCCGCCGATCACGGCGCTCTGCGCCACATCGATCACCACGCTCCCGCCGGCCACGAGGACGTCGCCCACGGCCGGGATCGGGATCAGGCCGACCACGGTGCCCACTCCGTCGATCGCGGCCTGGACCGCTTCGTCGTGACGGGTCGCCTCGCCGAGGGCGGCTCCCGCCGGGGAGCCGTCGAGCCAGCCCTGCAGCTCCACGACACGCTCCAGGGCGTCGGCCTTGAAGGCGCTGTCGGCGGGCGCCAGGTCGGCGATCGCGATGAGCGCGTCCTGGTACTGCTGCACCGACTGGGCGATGACCGCGGCACCGGCGGACGGCGTCTCCCCGTCGCTCCAGGCGGCCGTGCCGAGAAGCTGCGCGAGCTGCGCCTGCGTGACATCGGGGATCGCGCGCGGGTCGTCCGTCCCGATCAGCAGGTTCTCGAAGTACGGACGGGTTCCCGCGGCCGGGTCGCTCTCGCTGATGGCCTCGGAGAAGTAGGGCATCGCGACCGAGATGCCCTCGGCGACGCGCACCTGGCCGATGCTCGTGAGGTTCTCCGGCAGGAACGATTCGTTGCCGGTGAGCTCGCGCACGACCTGGGTGGTGAGTTCCGCCACGCGCTGCCACGTCTCGGGGTTGTACGTGTGGGTCGCATCGGCCGGGCCTCCCGCGGCCTGCTGCGCGCCGGCCCACAGGGCTCCGGGCCCTTCGAAGCCGTCGCCGGACGAGTTCGCGCTCCAGTCGCGCTCACCGAACCAGTACTCGATGCGGCCGTCGCCGAGGTCGCCGTCGCCGAACGGGTCGTTCTCGGTGGAGGTGAGCCAGTCGAGGGCCGCGTCGGGGTAGGTGCCGAGGGTCGAGAAGATGCGCCCGGCCAGATCGTCGACGCGGTTGCCGTCGAGTCCGGTCTGCTCGCCCTCCAGGAACGCCAGGGTGCGGCCGCCCGCGTTCGGGGAGAAGTCGGTCCAGCCCCCGTAGAGCATGCTGGCGGGGTCGCGCTCGATGCGATCGATCTCGTCGGCCATCGCCACCGTGAGGTTCACCCCGAGCGGGTGGTTCTTCTCGTCGGAGAACAGGAAGCCGATCGCGGCGACCGCGCCGCCCACGCTCGACGAGGCGCCGGTGAGCATGCTCTCGGCGAAGTCCTTCGACGTCGACTCCATCCAGATCTGGGATCCGGTCGACAGGCCGCCGCGGATCGACGTCGCCAGGGCGAGCGCCGTCGCACCGGCCAGGCCGTCCACCATGACGGCGTCGCCGAGGTTGTCGATCATCGAGACGGTGTTCTCGCCGCCGACCTCCAGGAAGAACTGCGACATGACGAACGTGTCGTCGCCCCACACGTCGAAGAAGTCCTGCATCGCCTGCAGGTTCTCGTCGGTGATGTCGCCCTCGGCGATCTCGTCCGCCACGTTCGCGAACGCGTCGCCGAGGTTGTCGTAGTTCAGGTCGTCGATGTCGTCGATGCCCGCGAAGCTCAGAGCCGACTGCATGGCGTCCCAGCGCGGAGAGGCCGGCGGGGCGAGAGCGGCCACCAGCGTGCTGTCGGCGGTCTCGCGCTGCGTGGCGAGGGCCTTGAGCTGGTTCGCGGCCTGCCGCATGTCGGCGAGGCCCGCGGTGGTGCCGCTCGGCACCCACAGGCCCGGCTGCAGCGTGGGGCTGGGGGCGTTGAACGTGTAGGTCGAGAGCGGGAACGGGCTCTCCTCGGCCTCGGCGGCCTTCCACGTCGCGTAGCCGTTCGCATACGCCTGGTGGGCGGCGGCGGTCGCGGCGCGGATGCGGTCGACCTCGGCGGCGTAGGCCGTGAGCGCCGACTGCACGGCGGCGAACTCGGTGGTCAGCTCGGTGCACAGGTTCTGCGGCTTGGTGAGCGAGGTCCGGAAGGCCGCACCGGCGTCACCCGCCCACACCTCGTCCGTGGTGCTCGTCGCGGCGTTCGCCAGCGCCGAGCGCACCGTCTCGGTCCCGGTGCTGCGGTTGCTCACGCGCGTCGCCGCGTCGTTCACCGCGCTCGTGACCCCGCGCCCCGGATGCAGATCGTCCCACTGTGCCATGTCGTCGCCCCTCCTCGACGGTGTCCCGTCCGCAGCAAATCTACCGGGGCGGCACGAACGCGGCGATGGGCAGAACTCCCCATGCGCCCCAGGGCCGTCAGAGCAGCCCGAGCGCCCGCACCGCCTCGCGCTCCTCCTGCAGCTCGGCGACCGAGGCGTCGATCCGGCGCCGCGCCCAGTCGCTCAGCTCCAGACCCTCGACGATCCGCCATTCGCCGTCGACCGACCGCACGGGGAACGACGACACGAGCCCCTCCGGCACGCCATACTCGCCGTGCGACACCACCGCGGCGGAGGTCCAGTCGTCGGTGCCGCGCACCCAGTCGCGCACGTGGTCGATGGTCGCGCTCGCCGCGGAGGCCACGGAGGAGGAGCCGCGCACCTCGATGATCTCCGCACCGCGCTTCGCGACCCGCGGGATGAACGTCTGCTCCAGCCAGGTCGGCACGTCCCCGACGATCTGCGCCAGCGCCTCCTGCACCGGTTCCCCGCCGACCGTCGCGTGCGACACGTCGGGGAACTGCGTGGCCGAGTGGTTGCCCCAGATCGGCACGCGCCGGACCGTGCGCACGGGCGTGCCGAGGGTCTGTGCGAGCTGCGCCCTCGCCCGGTTCTCGTCGAGCCGGGTGAGCGCCGTGAAGCGTTCGGCCGGCACCCCGTCCGCGGCCGCCGCGGCGATCAGCGCGTTGGTGTTGGCGGGGTTGCCCACCACCGTGACCCGCACGTCCGGCGAGGCGTTCGCGGCGATGGCCGCTCCCTGCGGGCCGAAGATGCCGCCGTTCGCCGCCAGCAGGTCGCCGCGCTCCATGCCGGGGCCGCGGGGGCGCGCGCCGACGAGCAGCGCGAGGTCGCAGCCGTCGAACCCGACCGCCGCGTCGTCCGTCACCTCCACGTGCTCGAGCAGGTCGAACGCGCCGTCCTGCAGTTCGAGGGCGGCTCCCTCCGCAGCGCCGAGGCCCTGCGGGATCTCCAGGAGCCGCAGCCGCACCCGCTCGTCGGGACCCAGGAGGTCGCCCGCCGCGATGCGGAACAGCAGCGCGTAGCCGATCTGTCCGCCCGCGCCCGTGATGGTGATCGTCGTGGTCATGACCCGAGCCTACGACCGTCGGCGCGGGGGTGCGCGGAGTACCCTCGACGCATGACGTTCAATCCCGATGCCGACCTCTCCGGCAACACCACGCGCCGTCGCGGACGCACGGCTGCGATCGCCGGTGGCACCGGTATCGGCGTCCTCGGCCTGCTCGCCCTCATCGCCGGTCCGCTGCTGGGGATCGACCTGTCCGGACTCGTCGGCGGAGGGGCACCGAGCGGCGGCGGCGGTCCCGCCGAGGGGTCGGTGATCGAGAACTGCGACACGGGGGCCGACGCCAACGCCGACGTCGACTGCCGCATGGCCGGATCGCAGCTCGCGCTCGATGCGTTCTGGAAGGACCACGTCGAGGGGTACCGTGCCCCGCAGCTCATCGTCGTCGACGGCTCGACCGCCACGGCCTGCGGCACCGCGTCGAACGCCGTCGGCCCCTTCTTCTGCCCGGGCGACGAGACGGTCTACATCGACCCCACGTTCTTCCAGCTCATGCAGCAGCAGTTCGGGGCGACCGCCGGCAACCTCGCGCAGCTCTACATCGTCGGCCACGAGTGGGGCCACCACATCCAGTACATCACCGGGGTCATGGACCAGTACCCGAACAACGGCACGGGTCCTGGCAGCAACGGGGTGCGCACCGAGCTGCAGGCCGACTGCTACGCGGGGGCGTGGATCGGACAGATGTCGAAGAGCACGGATCCGAACGGGGTGCCGTACCTGCAGCCGTCGACCGAGGAGCAGCGCGTCGACGCCCTCAACGCGGCGTTCGCTGTCGGTGACGACCACATCCAGGAGCAGTCCGGCTTCGTGAACCCGGAGAGCTGGACGCACGGCTCGAGCGAGCAGCGGCAGCGCTGGTTCGCGGAGGGCTACGCCAACGGACTCGAGGCGTGCGGGCAGGTCTTCACGCTGCCCGCCGACCAGCTCGACCCGTAGATCCCGGGCGGCGGCGACCGCTCCGCTACCGTGGAGATCGCACGACTGCACGACCGGCTGGGGGGCCGATGATGACGAACACCGAGGGACTCTATCCCGCGATCGAGCCGTACGACACGGGCGAGCTGCTCGTCGGCGACGGCCACCGCGTGTACTGGGAGGTCAGCGGCAACCCCGACGGCAAGCCGGTGGTCTTCCTGCACGGCGGCCCCGGCAGTGGCACGTCGCCGTGGCAGCGCCGGTTCTTCGACCCCGACGCCTACCGCATCGTGCTGCTCGACCAGCGCGGGTGCGGACGCAGCACCCCGTCGGCCAGCGAGCCCGACGCCGATCTGCGGCACGTCACGACGGCCCACCTGATCGCCGACCTCGAGCTGCTGCGCAAGAACCTCGGCGTCCCGCGGTGGCAGGTGTTCGGGGGCTCGTGGGGCAGTGCCCTCGCCCTCGCCTACGCCCAGGCGCATCCGGAGGTGGTGACCGAGCTCGTCCTGCGCGGCATCTTCACCCTGCGCCGCGCCGAGCTCGAGTGGTTCTACGAGGGCGGGGCTGCGGCGCTCTTCCCCGACCTGTGGGAGCGGTTCATCGCCCCGATCCCGGTGCTGGAGCGCTCGCGGCTCATCGAGGCGTACCACCGGCGTCTGTTCGACCCCGACCCCGCGGTGCACGTGCCCGCCGCGATCGCGTGGTCGACCTGGGAGGCCGCGACCGTGACGCTGCGCCCCGACCCCGAGCAGATCGCGGCGATGTCGGATCCGCGCCGGGCGACCGCGTTCGCGCGCATCGAGAACCACTTCTTCGTGCACGGCGGCTGGTGGGACGAGGGACAGCTGATCGCGGGCGTCGACGCGATCCGGCACATCCCGGCCGTGATCGTGCAGGGTCGGCACGACGTAGCGACGCCCATGATGACCGCGTGGGATCTGCACCGCGCGTGGCCGGAGGCCGAGTTCGTGGTGGTCGACGATGCGGGTCACGCGGCCACGGAGCCCGGCATCAGCGCCGCGCTCCGCGCCGCGACCGACCGGTTCCGCGCGGAGGCCTGACCCCGCGGCGTCAGGCGCGCAGGGCCTTCGTCAGCGTCGCCAGCAGCCCGCCGACACCGCCGTTCGCGCGATGCCGGGTGAGACCCTCGCTCACCTCGGCGCCCGTGCGGGCCGACACGAACCACGGCGGCTTCGGGAGGATGGTCGCTCGTCCGCCACCGTTCAGGACCGGCAGGGAGCGGGGGAACGGGCGGAACGGGCCGCGCAGCACCGAGCGCTCGACATCGTCGAGCAGCAGCGCGTTGTGCACCACGCCGATGCCGCTGCCCACGTCGTCGATCGTGCTGCCGGGGAACGCGCCCCACGTGAGGGTCGGCGTGATGAAGCCGAACGCCGTCCAGCCGTTGATCGCGATCGAGCCGTAGTGCAGCGCGGTGAGCGCCCGGTCGAACCCGCTGCCGAGCGCCTTCTCGGTCGCCGGGTCGATCAGCAGATTGGCGCCGAGCGTGCCCTGCAGCTTCTCGTTGGCGTGCGCGACCGCCGCGTCCAGGAACGCCTGTCCCGTGCCCGGCAGGCTCACCACGCCCAGCACGGGGGCGAAGTACTCGGTGTTCTCCAGCGCCGTGGCGTCGTCGTCGCCGTCGACCTCGACGAGCAGGCGGTCGCCGAGCACGAGCGCGTCGGGGTAGGCGTCGGCGGCGGTCTGCATCCGCGACGCCGAACCCGGGTACCAGGTCGGGCGTTCCGGTGCGTTGGCGTACGCGCGGCGCAGGGCGGCACGGAACGCGTCGGCGCGATCCCAGTCCGCGGACAGGATCACGACCTGACCGGCGATGCAGTTGTGCCCGCTGTTCTGCAGCCGCATGGTGGCGATGTGCTCGGCCTGATACGCGATGTCGGCATCGGTCCACGGGCCGGGCACCACGATGATGGGGGAGACGCCGCCGAGCTCGGCCGTGATGGGCTTCTTCAGCAGCGGGCGGTTCTCACGCCGCCGCCGCTTCGTCGCCGCGGCGCCCTCGCCCGAGGAGGGGCCCCACACGATCGTGTCGAAGGTCGCGGCCGATCCGGTGATGTGCACGTGCGCGATCCCGGGGTGCTGCGTGAGGTAGGCGCCCGCCGCCGGGCCGCCGCGCATGATCCGCAGGAAGCCGGGCTCGATCAGCGGGGCGAGGGCGCGCTTGTACACCGGCACCAGCGGGTCCTGCGTGGGATTGACCTTGAGCAGGGCCGTGCGGTTGTGCGCCAGCAGCTCGTACAGCACGTCGAGCACGGGGATCGAGGTCACGTTGCCGGCGCCGAGCACGAGCCCCACGCCGCCGGACAGCGCCGGCGTGCGCTGCGCCAGTCCCGCCCTGGCCCGCGCGGCGTTCGGCGTTGTGCCCGGCCGCAGCCACACCTCGCCCGTGAAGCCCGACAGCAGGAAGCGGTCGATCCCCGTGAGCGGGAACGCGTGCACGCGGGCGCGGCCGCCCGGCGCGCGGTCGACCTTCACGCCGTCGAGCGGGTTGCGTCCATCGGCCAGGCGGGTCAGCGTGGCGATGGAGGCGTCGAGCGCGCCGAGCACGCTGTACGGACCGCTGAGCCACTCCTCGCCGCGCAGCGGGTGCCGGGCGTCGAGGCCCTTGGAGGCGGCGGCGGTGCGCGCCCAGTCCTCCGCGGTCGCGGCGACGCTCGTGCGCACCTGTCGCAGCAGCGTCGCGCGCTGGGCGATCGTGAGCGCGGCCCACAGCTGCGTCCCGGTGTGCAGCTCCTCGATCGCGGTGTCGAACCGCTCCTGCTCGCCCTCGCCCAGCGGGGGAGAGGCGGGGGCCGTCGCGGCGGTGGCGTCGGAGTCGGGCGTTGTCGTGCGCGCAGGGGTCATCGGCGTCTCCTTCGGACGGTCCCAGCTTAGGCGTCGGTGGTCTGCAGCGCCTCGATGTCCTCCCGGCGCAGCCGGTAGCGCCGGAGGGTCGCCAGGCTCGCGGCCATGAGTGCGGCGGGCAGCATGCTGAAGCTCAGCACGATGCCGGTGATCGCGGCGGGCGGCTGCACGACCGCCTCCCCGGCGACGGTCGAGACGTAGCCCGTCGCGGCCAGAGTGAGCGAGACGGCGGTGGCTCCGAGCGCGAAGCCCACCGTCTCGCCCGCGGTCCAGATGCCGGTGAACGTGCCGGCCTGTCCGGGGCGGCTCGACCGCTCGTCGTGCGAGATCACGTCGGGCAGCATCGCCATCGGCAGCGACTGCAGGCCCGCGTACGCGATGCCTGCCACGGCGACCGCGGCGTACATCCACCCGCCGGGCGACCACACCGCGGCGACGAGGGAGAGCGCGGCCAGCAGGAACAGGCAGCTGGCGATCGCGAAAGCCCGCTCCTTGCCGAGGCGCCGCGCGACCACCGTCCACGCGGGCGTCGCCAGCAGCGCCGGGCCGACCAGGGCGACGAACACGAGAGTGACCGCGTCCTCCGAGCGCAGGACCCACGTCGCCACGTACTGGGCCCCGGCCAGCATCGTGCCGGTCGCGAGCGCCTGCAGCAGGAACGTGGCGAGCAGGGCGCGGAACGGCTGACTGCGGCGCAGCGCCCGGAACCCGGACAGGTACTGCTCCCGCCACGCCGACGATGCCGCGGGGTCCCGCGGCCGTGCGGGGTCGTCGCCGGCCGCGGCGGCGGTGCGCGAGGCGATGAGCATGCCGACGCCGATCGCGAGTCCCGCCGCGACGCCCATCAGCAGATACCCGGCGACCGGGTCGGGCGCGGCCGTCCGGAGTGCAGGACCACCGGCACCGAACAGCAGGATCGCGGCCGTCAGCACCACCACGCGCCAGCCCAGCAGTCGCGTGCGCTCGTCGTAGCCGGACGTCAGCTCGGCGGGCAGCGCGACGTAGGGCACCTGGAACAGGCTGAACGCGGTCGCCGTCGCGAGGAAGGCCAGGAGCACGCAGAGCGCCCCGGCCACGGGACCCCAGGCGGGCGGCACCGCGAAGGTGAGGGCGAAGAACACCGGGAGCGTGACGGCGCCGACCACCATGAACCCGCGGCGAGAGCCGGTGCGGCCGAGTTGCCGGTCGGACGCGGCACCGATCAGCGGATCGATCAGCACGTCCCACACCTTCGCGAGCGTGACGATCAGGCCGGCCGCGAGGGCGGCGACGCCGAGGTTGTCGGTGAGGAAGTAGGTCAGCACCAGGCCGGGAAGCGTCGCGTAGCCGCCGGTGCCGACGGAGCCCACGGCGTACAGCGCGATCGTGCGGGGGGACAGCCGGGCGGGGGCGCGGTCGGGTCGAGCCTCGGTGCTCATCGCGCCAGTGTAGCGGCGCGATGGGGCCGGTCAGATGAGCGAGAGCTCGCGCAGCTTCGACTCCACGTCGGCGTTCGACGGCTCGACGTGGTGGGTCGAGTCGGGGTACACCACGACGGGGATGTTGGTGCGACCGGAGATGTCCTTCGCGATGTCCGCGGCGGCGGGGTCGGCGACCAGGTCGACGTACGTGTACGCGACGCCCAGCTCGTCGAGCTGCTTCTTGGTGCGGATGCAGTCGCGGCACCAGTCGGCGCCGAACATGGTGATGGTGTCGGAGACGGGTGAGGTCATGCCTCCAGCCTACGTCCGCGCCGCGGGGGTGGCGCCGAAGAAGGCGGCCAGCGCCGCGGCGAGGGGTGCCGGGGCCTCCTCCGCCATGTGGTGGCCGCTCTCGATGCCGTGCCCGCGCACGTCGTCGGCCCAGGCCCGCCAGATGCGGACCGGGTCGCCGTAGAGGTCCTCCAGGTCGTCGCGCGTCGACCACAGCACGAGCGCGGGCATCGGCAGGCGGCGCCCCGCGGCGGCGTCCGCCTCCTCGTGCGCGCGGTCGATCGTGAGGCCGGCTCGGTAGTCCTCGAGCATCGCGCGCACGACGGACGGGTCGTGCACGGCGCGGACGAGCTCCGCATGATTCGCGGCGCCCATGGTCTCCGGATCCGCCTTGGGTGCGTACCACGCCTCCGGGTCGGCCCCGATCACGCGCTCGGGGATGTCGGGCTGCGCGAAGAAGAACCAGTGCCACCACCGCGTCGCGAAGCGGGCGTCGGCGCGCCGGAGGTGCTCCGTGAGCGGGAGGCAGTCCAGCAGCGCGACGCGTTCGACCGCCTCCGGGGAGTCGAGGGCGAGACGCAGCGCGACGTAGCTGCCCCGGTCGTGCCCCGCGAGGTGGAAGCGCTCGTGGCCGAGGTGGCGTACGACGCCGCGGACGTCCTCCGCCACCGCCCGCTTCGAGTGGGCGGAGTGGTCGGGCGTGGGCGCGGGTCCGCGCGAGCGACCGTAACCGCGCAGGTCGGGGCAGATCACGGTGAACCCCTGCTCGACCAGGAGCGGGGCCACGCGATGCCAGGTGGCGGAGGTCCGCGGGTGACCGTGCAGCAGGACGACGGGGGGCCCGGAGCCGCCGTGCCGCACGAAGACGTCGGAGGCGCCGGTGCGCACGACCTCCTCCGTGAACCCCGGGAACAGCTCGCCGTCCGTCATCGCCCGGGGTCCGCCTCGTCCGGCAGCTTCTCCACCGGGGCGATCACGACGTCCTGCACCTTCCAGTCGAGATCGGTGATGCCGGCGGCCGCGGCGGACAGGTCGTGCGTGGTGACCTTGCTCCGGCGCGGCACGACGAAGGCCTCGATGTGGAACACCTGACCCTGATCGCGCATGCGCACGGCGGCTTCGGCGACCCACGGACGACTGCGCAGATACGACACGATGTCGCCCGCGAGCGGGTGCGGGTTCTTGCTGTCGTACGTGCGGGCGCGCTGGTCCATCAGATCCACGATCGCGGTCCTGGTGTTGCGGAAGCCGTCCCAGATGATGCCGAGCGAGATGAACAGGGCGGCAGCGCCGTCCAGCCACCAGATGCCGATGCCCACCCCCAGCACGCCGACGATCGAGGCGACCGTCGTCTGCCAGTCGGCCTTCGCCATGTCGGCGTCGGCGTAGAGCAGCTTGTTGTGCAGCACGGGCGCCAGCTTCGACTTCGCCGGTCCGTAGAAGAACACGGGTCCGACGATCACGACGACCATGACCGCGACCATGAGCCAGCCCAGCCAGATGGTCTGCCCGAACAGCTGCACCGTGCCGATGGTGGGGTGCTCGCCGGAGATGAGACCCGTGACCGCCTCGATGGCCAGGTTGAGGCCCACGGCGAGGAGGGCGACACCCGCGACGAGGTGACCGACGCCCATCGCCCTGTGCAGCCCGTACGGGTGCTTCCGCGTGGGGCGGCGGCGCACGAAGAGCAGCGCGGTGAGGAACGCCACCTGCGGGATGAGGGAGAGCATGTCCTCGATCCACGCGGTGCGCATGGCCTGAGACTCGCCCACCACGAGGGCGATCACGGCGATCGTCACCGAGGTGTAGACGATCGTGAAGACCTCCCACCGCACCGCCTTCCGGATCGCGCGCTGCTGCTCGTCCGGGAGGGTCGTCCGTCCGAACTGTCCGGTCGTCGTCATGGCGACCCCACCTTCCGGTCGAGGTACGACTCGAGCGACGAGAGGAAGGCGTTCTCCCCGAGCGGCACGAGCATCACGAGCTCGCGGTCGCCGGCGCCGTCGATGCCGGGGTAGCCGCGCGTGACTCCTGCTTTGTCGATCCACGGGGTGTCCGGGGTGATGGCGCCGGCGATGAGGTCGAGGTCGCCCTGCTCGAGCATGCGCACGAGGGTCTCCTCCGACGCGACCGTCCAGGTCGTCTCGGCATCGAGGTGCGCCGCGAAGCCGTCGACGAGGTCGACGACGGGTCCTCGGGGTTCGTCGCCGGACAACTCGACGAGGTCTCCGTCGGGGGAGGTCCCGACGCGCAGCTCGCCGCCCGTCACGGCGTTCAACGTGCCGTCGGGGTCGCTGGGCACCGTGATCCCGCAGCCCGACAGCAGTGCCGCGATCAGCAGCCCGGCGACGGCCGCGGCGGTGCGCCCGGCGCGGGCGGGTCGATCCGAGGAACTCCTACTCACGGCGCTCAGCCTCGCGGGGTCCACGACGGCCGACAACACTGTTGACGGCGATGGCTGTGCACGCTAGCCCGGGGGGGTCTTGATAGGTAAGGGTATCCTTACCTATGGTGGTCTCATGAGCAGCGCGTGCGAGCACCGGGACGACCCCGACTGGGACGACCTCGTGGGGGTGGTGCTCGTGGCCGGCGATGCGGCGGACGCGGGCGTCATCGCCGGGATCGCGGCGCGGCTGCCGGGGGACGCGCAGGGCGTCATCCTGCTGGAGGCCGCCGCTCACCTTCCGCGCCGGCACATCGATGCCCCCGCCGGTGTCTCCGTGCGCTGGCTCGTCCGCGACGAGGGGATCAGGGCTCATGCGCGCGGCGAGCGGCTGGCGAGTGCCGTGCATGCGTGGTGCGTCGAGTGGACCTGCACGGAGCCGCCCGAGCACTGGACGGTCTGGCTCGGTCCGCACACCCCGCCGCACGTGGCCCGGATGGCACGCAGCCTGCTCGGCGTCGCGAACTGAGCGGACGAGGGCGCCCTCCCCGATCGGATCGGGAAGGACGCCCTCTGGTCCTGACCTGACCTCAGCCGCGCGGCATGGTCAGTCCGAGATCGAAGCTCAGGTCCGGGGAGAGATGGAAGTTGGCGTGCACGGATGCCGCGAGCACGTTCTCTCCCTTCGCGAGGAGCTTCGCCGGAACGGTGAAGGTGACGCGGTGGGCCGCCGCGGTCGTCGCCCGGGGCGCCGCCGTGGCGTACGTCTCCGCGGTGATCGCGCCGTCGGGAAGATTGCTCCGCCCGAGCTCGACCCCGTTCAGGTAGAGCACGACCCCGTCGTCCGCGACCACCGTGACCGAGCCGTCGTGCACCGCCGCCGGGTCGTCCACGGTGAAGGTGTGCCGGAACTGGGCGCTCAGCGGTGCGGTGTCACCGCCCGCGCCGAGGTCGGTGGTCGCGGAGGTCACGCCCCGGCCGAACAGCGCCTCACCCGTGCTCCAGCCCGAGTCGTCGAACCCGACGGCGTTCCAGTCGGCCGGGAGCGCCTCGGTCGAGGAGCGCCACGACCAGGTGGAGCCCTCGGCGACGGTCACCGCGTCGGCCGCCGGATCGGCGTCGGGAGCGGCGTCCTGATCGGGATCGGCCTTCTGGTCGCCGCCCGCGTCGGGATCCGGAACAGGGCCGGGGGCCGTCGCGGTCGTCGTGGCGGTGACGGCGGTGACCGGTGAGGCTTCGCCGTCCGCGCCGAGCGCCGTCACACCGTACTCGTACGCCGTCGAGGCCGCGAGGTCCGTCTCCGTGAACGCCGTCTCCGGCGCGGCGACGGTTCCGACCTGGTTCCCAGCCCGCGTGATCACATACGACGCGGCCGTGTTCGCGCTCGCCGGCGCCGTCCACGACAGTGTCGCCGAATCCGCGGTGGCGGTGGCCGCGAGGTCGGTCACGGGGCCCGGCGCGGTGGAGCGCCGTGCCGTGAAGGCGAGGTCGAAGCCGAGGTCTGGTGTCGCCCGGTAGTTGGCGTGGACCGACGCCGCGAGCACGTTGGTGCCGTCGACGAGGGTGCCCGCCGGTACCGAGAACACGGACCTCGCTCCCGACGCGGTCTTCTGCGAGACCACCGCGGTCGCCGTCGTGTTCTGCGTCGGGGTGCCGTCCGGCATCCGCACGCGCCCCAGCTCCTTCCCGTTCAGGTAGAGGATCACGCCGTCGTTCGCGATGACCGAGACGGTGCCGTCGACCACCGAGGCGGCGTCCTGCACCGCGAAGCTCTTCCGGAACTGCGCGCTCACCGGCTTCGTCGCGGCGTCGGACGGATCGAGGTCGGTGGTGGCGCCGCTGATGCCGCGGCCGAACAGTGCCCGGCCGACCGTCCAGTCCGCGTCGTCGAAGTCGGCCTCCGACCAGGTCGACGGGAGCGGGTCCGTGGATGACCGCCACGACCACGTGTCGCCGTTGCCGATCAGGGTCAGCGCCGACGCTGGAGCGGGTTGGACCGTGAACGCGGCCGTGCTGGCCGACCGGTTGCCCACCGCGTCGCGCGCCCGCACGAACCAGTTCGTCGGCTCGGCGGTGACGGGTGCCGTATAGGTCGCGGCCGTGGTGGTCGCCACGACGCGGTTGCCGCGCAGCACCTCGTACACGAGCCCGCCACCGGCGTCTGTGGAGCCGCCCCACGTGAGCACCTGCTGATCCCCGCTCGCCGTGGGCGTCGCGGAGATCGGACCGGGTGTCGTCGGCGCGGTGCTGTCGCGGGGGGCGAAGCGGATGAAGCCGCCCGACCACTGGTTCACGCCACCCGCCCGCATCGAGTCGGTCAGGTCGCCGCCGACCCACAGCGTCCCGGTGCTGTCGAAGAACGAGCCCCACACGCCCTGCCCCGCACGCGAACGGACCACGGGGGACCAGTCGGGGATGTAGTGTCCGGTCGCCGCGTCCCAGGCTCCGGCGAGGTTGATCTTGTCGACCTCTGTCCAGGGTTCCGTGATCTCCCGCTTGAGGTACTTGTCCTGGTAGACCTCGTCGCCGCAGTGACAACCCGCGATGACCACCGAGCCGTTGTCGTCGACGGTCTGCATGTCGCCGCCCGAGTGCGCGATCGAGCCGCCGACCAGCTGGAAGGTGGAGCGGTCGTAGGAGAACAGCGAGTGCTGCGAACCGCCGAGATACACGCGGTCGCCGACCTCGGTCACCCCGTTCTGCCAGATGTAGCCCTGGTAGTTGCCGTTCGCGTCGATGGTCGCCTCGCTGAACGTCGGCACCCACAGCGGCGATACCAGCGGAGCGCCGGCCACGGTCTGCAGCGCGACGGCGCTCGGCGTCGACGTCGTCTGCTTCCGCGTGAAGTAGCCGGAGAAGTACGTCCGGTCACCGCGATCCGAGGCGTCCACCGCGATGGCCGTGCCGTTCAGGTTCGCGTTCCAGTTCGTGTCCGGGGTGCTGGTGGACAGGAGGATGCGACCACCGTTCCAGGCGCTCGCGCTCTTTCCCGAGCCCACGGCCGTGAGATGCGTCATGGCCCCGGCGACGTAGAGGTAGCCGTTCTTCACGTCCAGGTCGTGTACCGAGGGCACGGCACCGACGGCGCGGCTCTGGACGGCCACCTGCGGCCCGGAGAGCCGGCCGGTCGCCGGGTCGAGGAACGCGAGGCCGACCTGAGGGGTGCCGTCGACCTGGGTGAACTGGCCGCCGATGGCCACGCGTCCGTCCGGCAGTGCGGCGATCGCCTTGACCTGTCCGTTGAGCTGCGGCCGGAACGTCGACACCCACTGTCCGCTGTTCACGTCGAAGCCCGCGAGGTACGGCTGCTCGACCCGGCCGGCGCCGTCTCGTGACTGCTGCACATACCGGAAGTTCCCTCCGGCGAACACGGTGTTCCCGACCTGACCGAACTCCGCGACTTCGACGTTGAGCTCCCCGTCCTTGCCGTTGGCGAGGCCGGAGACACCCCACACGGTGCGCTGGGCGTTGCTGTCGGGGATCGAGCGGAGCGTCGAGGCGGCCGTGCCCGTGGCGGGCACGGTACCGAAGTCGAGATCGGCGAGCTTCAGCTGCGGCCGTACGAACATCTGCGCGAAGGGGATCGCGAAGCCGGCGCCCGCCGGGGCCCACAGGTACGACGTCGGGGTGTCCTGTCCGGTGATCTCGGCGCCGTACGACCAGCCCATCAGGTACCGGTGCGACTGCCGCTGGGCGAAGTAGGAGCCGTTCCATCCCGTGTCGTGCCCGAAGCCCGATTGTGAAGGGCCGCCCCAGCCGACGGCACCCGTCCAGCCGCCGGTGCCGGTGAAGCCGCCGATGATCCAGTCCTTGATCGGGTTGCCGCCGGCCATGGTCCAGTTCCAGCGGTCGCGGCGCGCGAGGCTGAAGCGAACCTCCTGCCACCGGCTGCCGTCGACGGCCGATGCGCGGTGCACGCGGATGCTGTCCGGAGGGAGCTGGTCGGGACGGGCGCCGTCGAGGAGCCCGTCGACGGTTTTGGCCGGCAGCTGTGCCGGTGCGAAAGCGGCCGTCCCCGAGGGTGTCGTGGTGATCTGCTCGGGCGTTCCCACGCCGTTGTAGTTCTCCTTCCACCCCTCGCGTCCGCGGCCGATCATGGCCCAGCCTCCGCCGAGGGTGGTCTGGTCGCAGTAGAACTGCTGCGGGTCCACGAGCGTGGGCGTGACCAACCAGTACACCCCGTCCGCCGACCCGGGGTTGTTCTGCTTGATCTCCCAGCAGGAGGCGGCCGCGGTCTCCGGGGTGAGCCCGTCCGGTGCGCTGGCGCTCACCACCGGAGCGTTCTCGGTCGGCGCGTTCTCGGTCGCCGCGTTCTCGACGGGCGGGTTCGCGTCGGGCGCGTTCTCGGTCGCTGAGGCGCCGAGTGGCGCCAGGAGCGAGCCCGCCAGGACCGCGACCGTCGCGATCCCCACGAGGGCGCCCGCGCGGGCGGAGCCCCTCTGCGTGCTTCTGGTCATTGTTGTTCCTTCCTGATGGGGGGCGGGGTGCGGCGTGAGGTCAGCCGCGAGCCATGGTCATGGCGAGGTCGAAGCTCAGATCCGGTGTGGTGCGGTAGTTGGCGTGCACCGAGGCGGCGAGCACGTTCGTGCCCTTCACCAGCAGGCGGGCGGGAACGACGAACGAGACGCGGCGTGCCGAGGCGCCCCGAGCAGCCGCCGACGCCGAGGCGAACGTGTTCTGGCCGATCGCGCCGCCCGGCATGCGCGCCCGGCCGAGCTCGACGCCGTTGAGATACACGACCACGCCGTCGTCGGCGATCACCGTGACCGTGCCGTCTCGCACGGTGGCGGGGTGGGTGACGGTGAACTCGTGGCGGAACTGGGCGCTGATCGGCGAGGTCGACTGATGGCCGGGATCGATGTCGGTCGCGACGCGCGCACCCCGGCCGAGCAGCGCCGCGCCCGTCGCCCATCCCGAGGCGTCGAAGCCGAGCGTGTTCCATCCGGCGGGGAGGGCGGCGTTCGTGTACCGCCATGACCACGCGGAACCGTTCGCGATCGCGATGGGCGCGTCCGCCGTGGTGCTGGCCTGAAGGGTCGCCGCGGTCGAGGCCTGTCCGTCGGCCGCGACGGCGACCACGGTGTAGCGGTGTCCCGCCGAGGCGGCGAGGTCTCCGTCGGAGAACGCGACGGTCGGCGCGGCGACGATGCCCACCTGCTTCCCGTCACGGCGGATCACGTACGACGCCGGGGCCGTGCCCCCGGCCGGGGCGCGCCACGTGAGGGCGATCGTGTCGGCGGTGCTCGTCGCGGACAGGCCGGCGACGGGCTGCGGTGGGGCAGCGCGCTCGCCGATGAGGGCCAGGTCGAATCCGAGGGCGGGCCGTGCACGGTCGGCGGTGTGCACCGAGACGGCGAGCACGTTCGTGCCCTCGATCAGGGCGTCCGCGGGGATCGGGATCACGACCCTTCCCCCGGCCGCCTCGGGCGGTGAGACGGCCTGCGTCGCGAGCGTGTCCGCGGTGACCTGTCCGTCCGGCATGCGGATGCGTCCGAGTTCGGTGCCGTTGAGTGTGAGCACGGCGCCGTCGTCGGCGATCACGGAGACGCGTGCGTTCGTGACGGTGGCAGCGTTCTGCACCTCGAACGACTTGCGGAACTGCGCGCTCAGCGGTCGCCCGCCCCCACGGCTGAGCGTGGTGGCTGCACCCCGCACCCCGGCGCCGAACAGTCCGGACCCGGTGTGCCAGGAGGAGTCGTCGAAGCCCGGCGTCGTCCAGTCGGAGGGAGGGGCGGTCGCCGAGGAGCGCCACGCCCAGGTGTCGCGGTCGCCGATGAACGTGAGGTCGGCCGGGGAGGGGGGCTGCACGACGAAGGCCGCGGTGCCCGCCGATCGGTTGCCCGCGGTGTCACGCGCTCTGACCTGGTACGCGGTGGGGTCGGCGGTGATCGGCACGGTGTAGGTCGATGCCGTGGTGGTGGCGACCACACGGTCCCCGCGCAGCACCTCGTAGACGACGTCCGTGGTGTCGGTCGACGCGCCCCAGGTGAGCACGGCCTGCTCGCCGCCCGCGACCGGGGTGGAGGTGATCGGCCCCGGGGTGGTGGGCGGCGTGCTGTCCCCCGGGGCGAACCGGGCGAAGCCACCCGACCACTGCGTCGAACCGCCGGCGCGGACCGAGCGGTCGAGGTCACCGCCGACCCACAGCGCTCCCGCGCTGTCGACGAAGCTGCGCTGCACGCCGAGGTGACCCGCGAAGCCGAGCCGCGGCGCCCAGTCGGGGAGGAAGACGCCGGTGGCCCCATCCCAGGCACCCAGGCCGTCGAGGCGATCGACCTGGAGCGCCCTCGCCCGCATCTTGCGCGTCTTCCGCTTCAGCGTCTCACCCTGGTACTGGTAGGTGTAGCGCCCGCACGCGCAGCCGCCGATCACCACCGTTCCGGCGGCGAGGATGCTCCGGATGTCGGAGCCGCCCGAGGCCGTCGACCCGGTGAGCACGCGAAAGGTGGCGTGGTCGTACGCGGCGATCGAGCGGCGCGTGGAACCGAGGTAGACGCGCCCGCCCGTCTCCACCACGGCGCGTGCAGGGACTCCGGTCGCGCTGAACGCCGGTGCCCACAGGGGAGACACCGGAGCGGCACCCGGCGCGGTCGTCAGCGCAGCCGCGCTCCGGGACGGGGTGGTGCGCGTCGCCGTGAAGTACCCGGCGACGTACGCGCGGTCGCCGAGGTCGGACGCGTCGATCGCCAGCGCGGTGCCGTTCAGATCGGGGTTCCACTCCGGGTCGGGGAGGCCGGTGGCGAGGTCGATCCGTCCGCCGTTGTGCGCGGGCGTCGCGGTGTCGGCGTCCGCGGCGGACAGGTGGGTGAACGACCCTGCGAGGTAGAGCTCGTCGCCGTGCACGTCGAGGCCGAGCACCGCCGGTGTGCGCGCGGTCTCGCGCTGCTCCACCGTCACCTGGGGGCCGGCCAGGCGGCCGGTGCTCGGGTCGAGCAGGGCGAGCCCCGGTTGCGGCGCGCCGTCGACGGTCGTGAACCGGCCGCCGATCGCCAGGCGACCGTCGGGCAGGGTGGTCATGGCGGTCACCTCGCCGTCCAGGTCCGGTCGGAATCGCGGGAGCCATTCGCCCGTCGTCACCTCGAAGGCCGCGAGGTACGGCTGCTCAGCACGACCGATCCCCGACTCGGTGCGCTGCACGTATCGGAAGTCGCCGCCGACGAACACGCTCGCGCCCGCCTGCCCGAAGGCGCGCACGGCGGCACTCCCGTCCTCGTCCTGCGCCGACTGGGCCACACCCCACTGCGTCTTCATCGCGGTGCTGCGGGGGAGGGCGCGCACGGCTGCGGCGGGCGTGCCGGTGACGGGTGCCGTCGGGAACGAGAGATCGGACAGCCGGAGCTTCGGGCGGACGAAGACCTGCGCGAACGGGATCGCGTAGCCCTCGCCCGCCGGAGCCCACAGGTACGACGAGCTGTCGCCGGTTCCGGTCACCGTGCGGCCGTACGCCCACCCCGCCTTCTTCTTGTGCGTCGAGCGGCGGACGAACGACGAGACATGCCACCCGTCACCCTCGCCGAAGCTCCGGGAGCTCCCACCCGTGCCGCTCGTGCCGTCGAACACCCAGTCGCGCACGGGGTTGGCGCCGCCCAGCGCCCAGGTCCAGCGGTCGCGCTGCTGGATGCGGAAGCGCACCTCCTGACCGTAGGTCCCGTCGATCGAGGAGGCGCGGTGCACCCGCACGCCGTCTGCGAGCTTGTCGACCCGGCCCCCGTCGAGGAGGCCGTCCACGGTCTTCGCCGGAAGCTGGATCGGGGTGAAGGCGCCGGGGCCGTCCGGCGTCTCGGCGAGCTGCGTCGGTGCGCCCTGCCCGGCGTAGTCCTCGCTCCACCCCTCGCGGCCACGCCCGATCATCACCCATCCGCCGCCGTACTCCTCCTGAGCGCAGTAGAACTGCTGCGGAGCGACGAGCGTCGGCGTGACCAGCCAGTAGACGCCGTCGTCCGAATCGGGGTCGTTCTGCTTGATCTCCCAGCACGATGCGGCGGCGGTCTCGGCGGTGCGTCCGTCGGGAGCTGCGCTCCCGGTCCCGGCGGCGCGCGCGGAGGGCGCCGACAGGGGTGCGAGCAGAGCCGACCAGCGTGGCCGCCGCGGCCAGCGCCACCAGCGTGCGCACAGATCTGTTCCCCCACCGAATCGCGTCGGTTCGCATCGTGTCCTTCCGGAGTGATCCGCGGCGGAGCGCGGGCTCGGCGTCGCTCCCGGTGGGGGTCCCGGGTCGGACGGCGCCTAGGTCGCTGCGTCCGAGCATGCCGCCGGCACGCTCGGAGTCCTGCGCACTCCTCGGTTCATGGCACGAGTGGCGCGCTTCGGGGGCGGACGCCGGTGTCCGCCCCCGAAGGGTCGCGTCGCGTCAGCGGGTGGACGCCGTAGCGGCGCCGGCCGCGTTGGCGGTGATGGCGTCGAGCGCACGACGGAGCGCGGAGCTCGACGTGTGCGCGGTGTACGGGAAGTAGACGACTTCGACGCCGACCTCGGCGAACTCGCGCTCGAGGCGCAGGCCCTTGTCGGTGCCTCGCCAGTCGTCGCCCTTGAAGAAGTGCGTGAACTGCACGTCTCTCCAGGAGTCCATCTTCGAGGGCGTGGTCTCGATGTAGACGTCGTCCACGAACGAGATGTGCTTGACGATCTCTGCGCGCTCGGCGGTCGGGATGACCGGCTCGATGCCCTTGACCTGCCGCAGCATCTCGTCGCTCACGACGCCCGCGATCAGGATGTCGCAGTGCTGCTTGGCATGCCGGAGCAGATTCAGATGCCCCACATGGAAAAGGTCGAATGCTCCGACGGCATAGCCGATACGCGTCCCCATGATCTCCCCAGATCACTAAATCCCCAGTTAAGCGGATCCCCACCCACTTAATGCGACTCCCACAGCCGCGCTGCCAGAGTCTATCAGACGCGGGTTTCCCCGCCCATAGGTCGGCGTGAAACGATGGAGCGCGCAGGCGCGGTGCCTGCCGAGCGAAGGGGACTCGAGTGGGGCCAGCCGTCACGGTCATCGTGCCGACGTTCAACGAGCGCGACAACGTCGCCGAGCTCGTGGCGCGCACGGCGGCGGCGCTTGCCGGGCGGCAGGCGGAGATCCTGTTCGTGGACGACAGCTCGGACGACACCGTCGCAGAGGTCGAACGCGTGGCCGTCGACGCGCCGCTCCCGGTGCGGGTGATCCATCGCGCCGAGAACACCGGCGGGCTCGGCGGTGCCGTCGTGCTCGGGTTGCACGCCGCAGCCGCTGACCTCTGCATCGTGATGGACGGCGACCTCCAGCACCCGCCCGAGCTGCTGCCCGCGCTCCTCGACCGGCACGCCGAGGGCGGGGCGGACGTGGTCGCGGCATCGCGCTACATCGGCGGCGGCGACACCAGCGGCCTCGGCACGGCGCTGCGCTTCGGGGTGTCCCGCGCGGCCACGTGGCTGACCAGGGCCATGTTCCCCATCCGGCTGGCCCGCAGCACCGACCCCATGACGGGCTTCTTCCTCGTGGACCGGTCGCGCCTCGACCTCGACGGCTTGAAGCCGCAGGGGTTCAAGATCCTGCTGGAGATCCTGGCGCGCAACGACCTGCGCATCGCCGAAGTGCCGATGGAGTTCGCCGAGCGGCGGCACGGGACGTCGAAGGCGAGTATCCGCCAGGGCGCCACGTTCATCGCCCATCTCGCTCGGCTGCGCTTCGGGAAGATGTCGCTCTTCGCGCTGATCGGCGTCATCGGGGCCGTGGCGAACCTCGGCATCATGTGGGCGCTGACGGCCGCGGGCGTGCCGTACGTCTGGGCGGCGATCATCGGCGCCGAGGTCACCATCATCGGCAACTTCCTCTTGCAGGAGCGCTTCGTGTTCGCCGACATGCGCACGGACGCCCGAGCGCTCGGCATCCGCTTCGCGAGCTCCTTCGCGTTCAACAACGTCGAGGCGGCGCTGCGCATCCCCGTCATGGCGCTCATGGTCGAGACCTGGCACATCTCCAGCGTGCTGGCCACGGCCCTGTCGCTGATCGTGGCGTTCTTCGCGCGCTTCCTCTTCCATTCGCTCGTCGTGTACGCGCCGCAGCGTCGCCGTCGTGGCGAGAGCGCGGAGCCGGAGACCGACACCGCGGCGCAGCGCGTGATCCGCGCGATCGACGTCGAGGTGATGAAACCGGGCGAGCTCTGAGGCCGGCGCTCTACCATGGACAGGACCGGCAGGGGGCCGGGCTACTGGGGGAGTGGTGAAAAGAGCGATCTTCGACGCCAAGACGCGTCTGCTGATGCGGAATGACCGACGCGCCTTCGAGGTGATGGTCCGCAATGAACGTCTGGGGGGCGCGGCCTTCGAGGACCTGTCGCGGGGCGCGGCGACCCGCATCGCGCTGCACGCGTTCGACTCGTCGCCGTTCTATCGCGAGCTGTACGCGGGGGCGGGATTCGGTCGGGAGGACGTCGCGGAAGCGGGCAACTTCTCCGCGCTGCCGGTGGTGACCAAGGCCGCGCTGCGCGATGCGGGGGATGCCGTGCTCTCCATGACGGTGCCCTCCTCGCGCGCGCTGGTGTCGCAGACGGGCGGCAGCACCGGATCGCCGTTGCGGGTGCGCAACGACCAGGCCGCCCCGACCGCGGCGATGTGGTGGCGGATCTACCGCTGGTGGGGCGTGCATCCCGCGGACGACATGGCCTTCATCTATCGACGCCTCCGGCAGGGCAGGGAGGCGCTGGTGTACGCCGCGCAGTGGTGGCCGAGTCGCCACCTGCACCTCGATGCGCGGGCGATCACCGACGACGCGATCGAGACGTTCGTCCGCGACTGGCAGCGGGTGCGTCCGCGACTGCTCGTCGCCTATGTCGAGGGCGCGACGGCCGTCGCGACGCATCTGGCGCGGACGGGGCGGACGCTGCCCACGTCGGCCGTCTCCGTCACGGCGGCGATGCTGCAGCCGGGGCAGCGCGCCCTGCTCGAGTCGGTGTTCCGTGCTCCCGTGTTCGACACCTACCGCTCGGCGGAGATCCCCTGGATCGCGGCCGAGTGCGAGCAGCACGAGGGACTCCACGTCGCGGGCGATCAGCGCCTGGTGGAGATCGTCGACGACGCGGGGCGTGCGGTGGATGCGGGGACCGAGGGCTCGGTCGTCGTCACGGACTTCAGCAACGAGGTGTTCCCGCTCGTGCGGTACGAGATGGGGGACCGATCACGGCGACTCGACGGCGCGTGCGCGTGCGGGCGGGTATTCCCCCGGATCGCCCCCGTGCAGGGACGACTGGCCGATGTGGTGCGAACCCCGTCGGGGCGCCGCATCACGGGAGGCCTGAGCGGGCTGTTCCTCGGCGACCCCGGAGCCATCCGGCAGATGCAGGTCGTGCAGGCGGCGGACTACGCGGTCACGATCCGCTACGTCCCGACGACTCCGGGAGGGGCGCGCGATGCCGCCGCGACAGCGGTGCGTGCCCTGCGCACGCTGCTCGATGACGACGCCGTCGCGGTGTCGGCGATGGAGGTCGAGAGCATCGAGAGCCAGGGCGGCAAGGCTCGGCTCGTGATCTCGCACGCTCCCGACGCCCCCTGAGGCGCGTAACGCTCACGGCTCCTGAACAGGACCGAGTACTAGACTTACGCCGTTCTGCGCCCGACGACGTGTCGGGCGCCGCATTGGGGGAGTGCACAAGTGGCAACACACTGGACATTGGAAGACCTCTATCGAGGGGTCATGCAGTCGTGGATGGTCCTGGTGGGGACGATCGTCGCGTTCGCGTTGGTCGGTTTCGGGATCTTCCTGATCTATCCGCAGAAGTACACGGCGGAAGCGCAGCACACGGTCGAGCCGATCAGCGTGCTCTCGACCGGATCGAGCTTCAACACGGTGAACATGGAGACCGAGAAGGTCGTGGCGACCTCGACGGCCGTGCTCAAGCGCGCCGTGGAAGACCTCGACGACACGTCGATCGAGGCGCTGCGCAACAACACCGTGATCGACGTGCCGCGGAACTCGCAGGTGCTGAGCTTCCAGGTGACCGCGAACACGCCGCAGGAGGCGGCCGACCGGGCGAACGCGCTCGCTGAGGCGTACGGTGCTCAGCGCACCGACAACGCGCGTGCCGTCGTCGAGCAGACCACGGCGGAGTTGGGGGACTCCATCGCGCAGCTGCAGGCCGTCGTCGACTCGCAGCCCATCGACAGCAGCGAGCGAGCTGCCACGCAGCTCCAGCTGCAGGGTCTGCTCGACCAGCAGGCGCGGATCACCGCGACGCCGTTCTACTCGGGCACGCTCGTGACGCCGGCCGATCCGCCGCAGAAGTCGAACCGGCCCTCGGTGCTGGTCTTCATCGCCGCGGGTCTCTTCCTCGGCATCCTCGTCGGCGCCATCGCTGCGCTCATCGTGTCGCGCGTGCGCAACGGACCGGGCGCCAGCTACAAGCGCAGTGTCGCTGACGAGGTCGACGCCGACGATGCCGACGACACCGAAGAGGTGCCGGAGCACGACGACGTCGCCCTCGATGAGGACGACCGGCTGCTGGAGCCGGAAGACGCGGGGCTGCCGGTCTCGCGTCCGATCGGAGCTCCGAAACGCGGGCACACGACCTCGCGGCGCTGAAACGCCACCAGAAGACGAAGAGGGCACCGGGTCATGACGACCCGGTGCCCTCTTCGCTTGTCCCGTCAGCCGGAGTAGCTCCAGACCCGCACGTAGTCGACCTGGAAGTCGAGGTTCTGGGTCGCCGCCTTGTCGGCCGGGTTGGGGAGGCCCCAGTAGGTCGTCGACGGACCCACGTGGAGGTTCAACCGCATGTGCAGCGGTGAGCCGAAGTAGTTCGGGTTCCAGAGGTTCGGGTGGGTCGCGGGGGTTGCGCGCAACAGCTGCTTCCCGTCGACGATCACGGCCGCGTACGTCGGCGTGAACTCGAACGCGTACGTGTGGAAGTCCTTCCACACCGGTGTCGCGGCGCCGTAGTCGGCGTGATGCCAGATGTAGCGCTGATTGGCCGAGGGCGTCGAGGTGTGCGTGTGGACCGTCGTCGTGGCGGTGTCGATCCGCTGGTCGCGGACCGCGGCGTCGTCGTAGCCCCACGCCTCCATGATGTCGATCTCTCCGGACTGGTTGTTGCGCAGCCAGAACGCGGCCAGCGAGCCGAACGTGTTCGGGCCGCTCGGCGTCTTGGCGCGGATCTCCCATCGACCGTACTGCTGGCTCATGCTGACGTCATCCGACTGCAGGCGGCGCTGGTCCAGGTAGCCGGTGTTGTGCCAGAGCTCGCGCGGGCCGCTCTGCGTGGAGGGGCGGATCGCGGGGGTGGTCCGCCAATCGGCGCGGATGTGGAGGACGCCGCTCCCGTCCACCGACACCTGGTCGCGGGAGGGGACGGCCGCGTCGAAGAGGAGGCCGAGATCGTCCTGGCCGCGGACGTTCCACTTCGCGGGGTCGACCGCGGGGCTGCCGGAGGAGTCGCGGTAGGTGAACTCGTCACGCCAGGTGGGGGCACCCCAGCCCGGGACACTGCCGTCCGATGCGGGAGGCGTCGTCGGCTTCTGAGGCTGCGCCGGCGGGGTGGTCGGCTTCGGCGTCGGGCTCGGTGTTGTCGTGGGCTTCGGCGTGGGAGTCGGCGTCGGAGTCGGCGTGGGCTTCGGCGGCGGTGTCACGGCCGGCTTGTCCTCGCGCACGAGGTGGGCGTCGAAGCTGATGTTGTGGGTCTCTCGCCAGTTGGAGAGCACCTGCACGGCGATGGTGTTGGTGCCGGTGCGGAACAGTCGGCTCGGGATGGAGAACGAGACCGGGTTCTTGCGGGCGGCGGTGGACGACGGAGCGGCGGTCGCGTAGCTCTTGTCGGTGATGCGCCCGGTGGGGGCGTTCTTGCGGCCGATCTCGACGCCGTTGATCCAGATGACGATGCCGTCGTCGGCCCACGTGTTCACCCACGCCCATTCCGGCATATCGGAAGTGAGCGTGAAGGTCTTGGTGGCGTACGTGGCGATCGGCTGCTGACCCGACGTGCGGGGGATGAGCGTGCCGATGGTGCCGGTCCCGGTGCCGGCACCGAGCGGTGCCGTGCCCGTCTTCCAGGTGTTGGCGGCCGTCTGCCACCCGGCAGGCGGAGGCGTCGCGGCCCGGTAGTAGGACCACCCCGCGGAGCCGCGGGGGATCACCGAGGTGATCGTGGTGTCAGCGGCCACGGCGGGCCCGCTGGCGACGACGGATGCCCCGACGACCGCGAGCGCGGCGACGAAGGCGAAGAGGATGCGATGGATGGGGGTTCGGGTGTGTGTCTTCAGTTTCATCTCGAGGGGGAGCGAAACGGTGCTGTGCAAACCGGTCGCTCGCACAGCACCGTCCGGGTTGCGGATGCGGGCCGAGCATTCCCCCTCGATGCATCCTGTGGACGGGTGTTGTCCGCCTACTATACGGCGTCGCTCCCCCAAAGCTCCCTGACAATTCCCGTGGTGCTCTCGATCGACGACCGCGACGACGCGCCGAACACGATCGACTCGACGTTCGCGTGGTCGTGGATCCACTCCAGGGCGCGCCGCGGCGGGATGGCCCCGGACGCGAACACCGACATGGCCACGGGGCGGAACGGGCGCTCACGCAGAGCCTGCTCGTACGCCTCGATGCCGCCGGACATCCGGAAGCCGATCTCGTTGATGTTCGCGCACACGATCGGGTTCTTCACTCCGACGCGGTCGAGCGTGTCGAGCAGCATCGGCAGGTTCATCGTGATGAAGCCGGGCTCCGCGTTGTAGCGCTCGCGCACGTGACGATCGAAGATCGCGAAGGCCTCGTCGAAGCCGAGTCCCAGCATCAGGTCGACCACGACGTTCTGGAGGAAGACCACCGGGGTGTTGAGGCCCTGGAACATCTTCATCTCCGCGTCGACGAGCAGCGTGATGATGCCCTCGATGTCCTTCTTCATGAACGACTTGCCGCCGCGCACCGCCGCGTTGAGCAGACCCTCCTCCGGAAGGAACTGCTTCAGCGCGCCGAGCATGCCGTTATCGGTCACTGCGTTGGCGTACTTGTGCGCGTACGGCATGCACGGGTAGAAGCGGTAGTCGGCGTACCGCTGCGGGTTCGCGCGCATGTGATCGCAGACCTCGGCGATGCGCTCGTGCGTGGTGCACATGAGGGTGCGGATGCCGTTGTCGAGGGCGATGTCGACCACGTCGATGATCGCCTGGGTGTCCTGGAAGCGGATGGCCTGCGCCCGCGCCTTCTCCTCCGACATGTGGTTGATGCCGAAGAACTGGTTGTCGCCCAGCAGCAGCCGGTCCATGGTCGTCGTCGTCATCTCGCTCATGCCTTCCTCCCGCGTCCGAACAGTCCGCGTTTCGCCGCGGGTGCCGCGGCGACCACGGCAGGTGCCGGTGCGGACTCCGCAGCGGCAGCGGAATCCTGCAGGATCCACTCGATGACGCGGTCCGTCTCGGCCGCTCCGGCGAAGCCGTTCTCCCGCGCCTCCGTCTCGCCCGCCGCGATGGCGTCGACGAACGATGCCAGCTGCGCGCTGTACTCCTCGCCCCGGAGGTAGAAGGCGACCTGCTCGGTGAGGTCGGTCGTGTAGGAGATGTTCCACCCCGCACGGTAGCCCGCCGGGATCGTCGCCCCCTCGCGGAGGTAGACGCGCAACTCCTGGCGGTCGGCGATGATGCGGCCCTGCGAGCCGGAGATCGTGACCGAGGTCGACATCTTCCGGAAGGACTCGTCGGACCAGTTGACCGAGAGCTGCACGCTCAGGCCGTCGGGGTAGTCGAGCGTGGAATAGACCTCGTCGTCGATGTCGGCGGAGAAGATGCTGTTCAGCACCGATCCGCGGACGCGCTCCGGCGTGCCCAGGTACCAGTTGACGAGGTTGAGCGGGTGTGCCGCGTAGTCGTAGACGCATCCGCCTCCCGTCGACCGCTTGGTGCGCCAGGTCGAGCCCTTCGGCTTGAGCACGACGGGCCCGTAGGCCTCGGCCAGGACGTGCGTCACACGACCGAGCGCTCCGGCGTCGAGCAGGCGCTTGACCTCCTGGAACGTCGCGATGAAGCGGTTGTGGAAGCCCACCTGTGCGATGAGCCCCCGCTCGGCGGCCAGCGCGGCGAGCGCGAGCGATTCGGCCGCGCTCAGCGTGAGCGGCTTCTCGCAGAAGACGTGCACACCGCGCTCGAGCGCGCTGCGGACGAGTGCAGCGTGCGAGGCGTTCGGCGTGGCGATGATCACCGCCTCCGGTGCCGCGTCGTCGAGCATCTTGTCGAGCGTCGAATACGTCGGCGCCCCCGTGTACTTGTTCAGCACGTCGAGCAGGTAGTCCGTGGCGTCGACGACGCCCACCAGCTCCACGTTGTGCAGAGCCCGGACGATGGACAGATGGGAGAGCCCCATCTTCCCCACGCCGACGACTCCGACCCGAACACGTCGTGTGTCAGTGTTTTCTGGCACGACGAAATCCCCTTCCCCAGTTGGTTTCCCCTTCAGAAGCGCCTCTCCCCGTAGAGACGCCAGCCGCTATACTAACCCGAAGTCCGCGCTGATGGCAGTGCGAACTTCGCGCCGGGATGGGGCCCGGTGCATCTCAGGGGATTCCGACGCACGCCGACGGCGTGGGTCGGACGCGTCACACAAGGGGAGTGACCATGCAGTTGGATGTTTCTGTCGTCCTGCCGACACACAACCGACCGGAGCTGATGAAGCTCGGCGTCGAGAGCGTGCTCGCGCAGAAGACCTCGGCCACGGGAGAGGTCGTCATCGTGTTCGACGCCTGCCCGATCGAGGTGCCGGACGTCGAGGTGCCGGAGGGGTGGACGGTGCGCGGCATCTCGAACACCCGCACCCGCGGACTCGCCGGCGCGCGCAACTCGGGGATCCTGGCCGCGGAGGGGCGGCTGGTGGCCTTCCTCGACGACGACGACGAGTGGCTGCCCGGCAAGCTCGCCGCGCAGCTGCGCCGCTTCGAGGAGAAGCCGGAGGCGATCATCGTCGGCACCGCCATGGTCGTCGACGACGGCACCAACCGCATCGTCCGCCGTGTGCCATCCGATGACCTCACTCACGAGGACTTCCTGCGCAACCGCAACCCCGGCCTGCACTCGTCGAGCCTGATGTTCCGGCGCGAGGTGCTCCTGGGCGAGCTCGGACTGATCGACGAGGAGCTTCCGCGCAGCTACGGCGAGGACTACGACATCCTGTTGCGCGGTTCCTCCCTCGGGCTCGTGACCGTGGTGAACGAGCCGCTGGTGCGCGTGCTGTGGACGGGGCAGTCGTACTACTTCGGGAAGTGGGCCGCGTACGCCGAGGCCCTGCAGTACCTGCTGCGCAAGCACCCCGACTTCGCGACCATCCCCGCGGCCCTCGGTCGCATCGAGGCCCAGGTCGCGTTCTCCCTGGCCTCGGCCGGGCAGGGCAAGGAGGCCCGCTCGTGGGCCTGGCGCGCGCTCCGCCACAACCCGAAGCAGGTCAAGGCGGCGCTCGCGATCGCCATCTCGTGGAAGCTCGTGACACCGCAGGCGATCACGAAGGTCGTCCAGAAGCTCGGCCGGGGGATCTGACGCCATGAAGATCCTCATCGCCTGTTCCTCCGGCGGGCATCTCACCCAGGCGCTGGCGCTGCGGGACTGGTGGGGCGAGCACGAGCGGTGCTGGGCCACGTTCCCGGTGGAGGATGCGCGCTCGCGCCTCGCCGACGAGAAGGTGTACGAGATCCACTACCCGACCGTGCGGAACGTGCCGAATCTGCTGCGCAACTTCGGCCTCGCCCGACGCGTGCTGGCAGAGGAGCGGCCCGACATCGTGTTCTCGACCGGCGCGGCCATCGCCCTGCCGTTCTTCACCCAGGCGCGGTTCTTCGGGGCGCGGACGGTGTACCTGGAGCCCGTCGACCGCATCACCTCACCCGGCCTCAGCGGGCGACTCGTCTACCCGTTCGCGGACGAGTTCCTCGTGCAGTGGGAGCGGATGCGCCGGTTCTACCCCGGGTCCCGCAACGTGGGGGTCGTGCTGTGAGCGCGCCGCTGGTCGTCGTCTCCGCCGGCACGTACCACCTGCCCTTCGACCGGCTCTCGCAGTGGGTGGAGGAGTGGCTGCACCGGAACCCCGGCGTGCGCCTCGTGATGCAGCACGGCCCGTCCGCTCCGGTCGACGGCGCCGAGAACGTCGAGATCCTGCCCTACACCGAACTCCTGACGCTGTGCCGGGAGGCCGACGCGGTCGTGCTCCAGGGCGGCGCCGGCGGCGTGATGGACATGCGTGCCCTGGGCATCGTGCCGATCGTCGTGCCGCGCGTGCCCGGCGACGGCGAGGTGGTCGACGATCACCAGCTCGTGTTCAGCGCGGAGATGGCCGAGCTCGGGATCATCCGGCGCGCCCTGTCCTCCGCTGAACTCGCCGCCCAGCTCGACCGTGCGCTCTCCGGCGGCGCGGAAGCCCCCGGGACGATCGCCACGCCGGGGGCGGACACCGTGCGCGCCCTGCTCGAGCAGCCGGTCCGCCGCGCGCCGTGGTTCGCCTTCGTCCCGCGCCTGTTCCGCAGCGGGACTGCGATCATCGCGACCAAGCTGCGGCGCTGACGCTCGGGCGCCGGACTCCCGTCAGGCCCAGCGGCCGAGGAACGGGATCCGGCGCCACAGCGTCTCGATGTGCAGGGCGTGTCGGAACAGCCAGAGCACGGCGGCATACACCGCGCACAGCACGACACCGGCCACCAGCAGCACGAGCAGACTCGACCCCGCGAACCACGTGAACAGGAGTCCGCCCCCGCCGAAGATCAAGACGGGCGGCAGCATCGGCACGAGCAGCTTCGAGGGCTGCAGGTCCACATGCATCAGGCGGTGCACCTGGAGGGCGGCGATGAGGTTGTCGGCCAGCATCACGATGACCCAGGTGATCGCGGCACCCCAGACCCCCAGGAGCGGCACGAGGGCGAGGTTGCCTCCGATGCTCACAGCCAGCGCGATCGCCTTGTTGTACATCTGCCACGTGCTCTTCCCGCCCTGCAGGAGGATGCTCTGCAGCATGCCGCACGCGGTCTGGAACATCATCGCCAGAGCCAGCAGCACCATCGGTCCCCACCCGGAGCGGAACTCCGAGCCGAAGATGCCGAGGACCGCGGGGCCCATCGAGATGAGCAGCATGTAGAACGGCCAGTTCATCAGGATCATCGCTCGCACGACCTTGGTGTGCAGTCGTGTGGACTCGGCGTAGTTCTCGCGGGCGAGGAGAGCGGAGATCGTCGGGGACACCGCCACGCGCATCGCCTTGTCGACCACGCCACCCGCGCGCACGGCACGGGTGATGACCGCGTACACGCCCGCGGCGGAGGGCGAGGCGAGCGCGGCGATGATGAGCACGTCCGACCACTCGAGCGCGGTCTCCAGGCCAGAGCTCACCGTGCGCGGGGCGTTGAACCGCCAGAACTCGCCCATCGTGGGTCGCGTGCCCGGCGTGCTCTCCCGGCGACGGCGGAAGTCGCGCACGAACGGCGCCGCGATCACCACGAGCGTCACGACCAGCCAGAACGGCTGCGGCAGCAGCCACGCCTCGAACGCTCCCCACGCGCCGACCCCGGCGACCGAGACCGCGAGCAGCACGGTCAGCAGTCGGCTGGCCGGGAGCAGGATGCTCTGCAGCAGCGTGAAGGCAGTGACGCCCCGAAGCATGCGCGCCGCGATCTGCAGGACGCCGATCAGGGCGCCCACCACGACATACGGCACCATCGCACGCATCAGGTCGGCCAGAGCGGCCGAGTCGCTCGGGGTCGCCAGCCAGTCGCCGAGCGCGTCGGCCAGCAGCCAGACCGCGAGCGACACGAGACCGGAGACCACCGCGACCGGTCCGAGCGCGAACATCACGATGCGCCACTCCGCGCCCACGCGGTGGAAAGCGCGCTGCTCGGCGATGTAGCGGACGATGCCGCTGTTGGTCCCGAGCCGGAGGACCTGCGTGAGGATCGTGAAGATCCCCATCGCCTGGAAGAACAGACCGGTCCCGTCGGCACCGAGGGTGTTACCGACGATCGCGGTGAGCAGCAGGGCGGCGAGGGCGGCGAAAGCGGAGCCGAACAGGCTGATCAGACCACTCTTCGCCAGCCCCTCACTCTTCATTCGCCGCCTTCGCGAACGGCGTCGGCTGTGGTGTCCAGTACGAGGACTTGCCGAGATACTTCTCCCGCAGCAGCACCGCGAGGGCGATGCCGACGAACACCAGCTGCCTGTCCAGGCCGTAGAAGATCGACAGACCGACCGCCACGACCACGCTGGCGTGGATCCACACCGCCGACAGGTTCGGGGCGTCGAACGTGCGCACCGCGCCCATCACGATCATGCCGAGGAAGAGGACGAGGCCGACCAGCCCGAAGCAGAACATCGCGTTCCAGATCGCGCCCTGCGTGCCGACGTAGATCTCGCTCCAGGTGCTGGGCCGGGGAGCGCCCCAGCCGATGACCGGCGATTGCAGCGTCCGCTCCCAGGTCTCCGCGTAGAGGTTGCCGCGTCCCTCGGTCGTGTCGACCGTCTCCTGGCGCGCCACGATGCCGTCGAGGAACCCGGAGAGGAAGAGGATGACGGCCGCGGCGATACCCAGCACCGTAACCCAGAAGAAGGCGAGGAAGCGTCCGCGGATCAGCAGGCAGAACAGGACGTAGACGATCGCGCCCGCGATGCCGAGGAACAGGCCGCGGTTCGTGGTCGCGATCGCCGGGGGGATCGCGGCGACGAGGGCGATCACCAGGAACCACATGGCGCGCGCGGTGCGGTGGCCGATCGCCGTGCCGATCGCGATGGGGGTGAGCACCGCCATCGCCGCCCCCCAGCCGTTCGTGTACGAGAACGGTGCCGACGGGCGGACGAACGGCTCGGCAGCTCCCCACGGCGTCTGGATCTCGGCGAGGGTCGGGAACACGAGCTCCGACACGTAGTCGTTGCTCGAGATCGCGTCCGGCAGCAGCCGACCGATCGTCATGGTCAGCTGCACCTCGGGGAACAGCATCCCCAGATAGCCACCCACGATGACGAACAGCCAGATGAAGGTCAGCCCGTTGAAGATGCGCTTGGGCGTCAGCGAGCTGCGCGCGTTGACGATGTAGACCATGATGATCGCCAGCGCGAGGAACTGGCTGATGCGTACGCCGAGGCCGACGCCGCGACCGAGCTGATCGATCATGAGCGCCGACGGGATCATCCACAGCACGAACCCGATCCACGGCAGGATGCCGGGGACGATGAGGATGCGCCGCCGCATGATCAGCAGCGCCACCATGGGCACCGCCATGATCACCGACGCGAAGGGCAGCATCCCGAGGAGCCAGAACAGCGGGTAGCCCCACAGCACGGTCAGCACCGGCCAGGCGGGCAGCGATCTCGGCTCGACCTCCAGGCTGGGGTCTTGACCGGTCGCTGCGATCAGCGAACGGCTCGGTGAAGAGATGAGTGCCATGCGGATGCGTCCAGGTTCAGAGTGCGGTCAGCTGCGTGTACTTGCGGCGGAGCGAGCCGGCGAAGATCAGCACGTGCCAGACGAACAGTGCGGTGTAGAGCACCGCGAACGCGAACGGCAGTCCGATGAACGCCAGGACGACATACGTCGTGGAGGGATCCTGAGGCTGCTTGACGAACGACTCCAGGATGCCACGGCGTCCGTCGTCCGGGGAAGGGGGAGTCTTGGGGAGGAGCTTCTCGGCGAGGAGCTGGGAGAGGAACCAGCCGGACACGAGCACCGAGAACAGGCCGGCGACCAGCACCAACCACGGCCACGCGTCCGCGCGGAGCAGGTGCACCGCGACGGCGATGTGCACGAGCGGGGCCCGCACACCGTCGACCACATGATCGAGCCATTCGCCCGCGGGGCCGCCGCGCTTCTGGATGCGCGCGAGCTGGCCGTCGGCGGAGTCCAGGATGTACCCGATCAGGAGGAGCACGGCCGCGAGCGGCCCCGCCCACCACGCGGTGACGCCGGCCAGCACGACGACGGCCGCGAGGCCGAACAACGCGCTGACCGCCGTGACCCCGTTGGGGCTGGCGCCCCAGGTGGCGGCGACCACGGCGGCCCTGCCGCCGAGCGGTCGATTGATCCAGCGCAGGTACGCGGGAACGCCCGCCCCCGCTTTCTGTGCGGAGGCGAGCGCTCGACGCGCGTCTGCGTAGGAGATTTTCGTCATTTACGAGGCATGTCCAATGCGAGATCGAAGCTCAGGTCGGGAGTTCCGCGATAGTTGGCGTGCACAGACGCCGCGATCACGTTCGTCCCTTCCACGAGCAGGTTGGCGGGCACCGCGAAGGTGACCTTGTTGGCCGCAGCCGTGGTCGCCCGCGGTGCCGCCGTGGCATACGAATTCTGCGTCAGGGTCCCCGCCCCGAGGTTCGCCCGCCCGAGCTCCACCCCGTTGAGGTATACCACGACACCGTCGTCCGCCGTAACCGTGACCGTGCCGTTCGCGACGCTCGCGGCGTCCGTCACCGTGACGGAGTGCCGGAACTGCGCGCTGAGCGGCTTGGTTGCGAGGTTCGTCGGGTCGATGTTCGTCGCCGCCGTCGCGACCCCGCGGGCGAGGACGGCCGAGCCGCTCGCCCACGAGGAGGCGTCGAACGCCACCGCGTTCCAGTCCGCCGGCAGCGGATCGGCCGAGTAGCGCCACGACCAGGCCGAACCGCTCGGCACGCTGACCGGCAGCTCGTTGTCCGACGGCGGAGTCGCCGTCGTCACCTGGACCGTCGCGGGAGTCGACGCGAGACCGCCGATCCCGACCGCGACCACGCTGTAGTCGTACGCCGTGGCGGCGGTCAGGCCGCTCTCGGTGAACGTCGTCGTCGCGGCGTCCGTCGTGCCGACCTGCTGGCCGCCCCGGCTGATCACATAGGACTGCGGGGTGGTGCCGCTCGCGGGAGCGGTCCAGGTGAGCGTGGCGGAATCGAGAGTGGTGGTCCCCGAGAGACCCGTGACCGGGTTCGGAGCCGCCGGCGCCTGGCCGCGCTCCGCCGTGAAGGCGAGGTCGAAGCTCAGGTCCGGAGTGGTGCGGTAGTTCGCGTGGACCGAGGCGGCCAGCACGTTCGTCCCGTCCACGAGCACGCCCTGCGGCACCTCGAACACGACCCGGTTCGCGGCGGCGGTCGTGTGCGACACGACGCCGTTCGCGTAGGAGTTCTGCGTGAGGGTGCCCGCGGGCATCCGCACCCGTCCGAGCTCGACGCCGTTGAGGTACAGCACCACGCCGTCGTTCGCGATGACCGAGATGCTGCCGTTCACGACGCTCAGCGCGTTCGTGACCTGGAACTCGTTGCGGAACTGCGCGCTCAGCGGCTTCGTCGCGAGGTTCGTCGGGTCGATGTTGGTCGTCGCCGATGCCACCCCGCGGGCGAACAGGCCCTTGCCGGTGTTCCACGACGCGTCGTCGAACGCGAGCGTGTTCCAGTCGGACGGCAGCGCGTCGGACGAGTACCGCCACGACCAGGTCGAGCCGTTCTCGATGAACGTGAGCGCCGAGGCCGGTGCGGGCTGGGCGACGTAGGCCGCCGTGCTCGCGGAACGGTTGCCCGCGGCGTCGCGTGCCCGGACGAAGTAGTTCGTCGGGGTCTCCGTGATCGGCACGGTGTAGGTGGCCGACGTCGTCGACGCGATCACCCGGTTGTCGCGCAGCACCTCGTAGGTCACGCCTCCGGTGTCGGTCGAGGCCGCCCAGGTGAGCGTCGCCTCGGTGCCTCCGTTGCCGGGGGTCGCCGTGATCGCGCCCGGCGTCGTGGGAGCGGTGGTGTCGCGCGGGGCGAAGCGGATGTACCCGCCCGACCACTGGTTGACCTCGCCCGCCCTGACCGAGCGGCTGAAGTCGCCGCCGGCCCACAGCACGCCGGTGCTGTCGAAGAACGTGCCCCAGGCGCCGTAGCCGGCGCGAGCCTGCACGACGGGCGACCAGGCGGCCACGAACTTGCCGGTCTGCGCGTCCCACGCACCCATCAGGTTCATCTTGTCGGCCTGCGTCCAGCCGGTGCCCACGTCACTCCACGAGTACGCGTCCTGGTAGACCCAGTGGCCGCAGTGGCAGCCGCCGATCACGAGGTTCGCGTTGTGCTCGACCGTCTGGAAGTCGCCGCCGACCTTCGTGATCGACCCGCTGACGCGCTCGAACGTGTTCCGGTCGTAGGCGAAGAGCGAGTGCTCCGAGCCGCCGAGCCACACCTTCCCACCGGCCTCGGTCACGCCGAGCTGCCAGATGTTGCCGGAGTAGGAGCCGTCCGCGTTGAGCGTGGCCTTGCTGAACTTCGGCACCCACAGCGGGTCGACCAGCGGGGCGCCCGCGGCGGTCTGGATGGCGGCCGCGCTCGGGGTGGACGTGGTCTGCTTCATCTTGAAGTAGCCGGAGAAGTAGGTGCGGTCGCCCTGGTCGGAGGCGTCGACGGCGATCGAGCTGCCGTTGAGGAACGCGTTCCAGTTGGTGTCGGGACGGCCCGTCGTCAGGTTGATGCGACCGCCGTTCCAGGTGCTCGCGCTGATGGTGGAGCCGACCGCGGTGAGGTGCGTCATGGCACCGGCGACGTACAGGAAGTCGCCCTGCACGTCGAGGTCGCGCACGTAGGGCACGCTGCCGGTCGCCCGGTGCTCCGCGTTGACCTGCCAGCCCGAGAGCTGCCCGGTCGTGGGGTCGAGGATCGCGATGCCCGCCTGCGGGGTGCCGTTGACCGTGGAGAACTGTCCACCGATCGCGACGCGGCCGTCGGGCAGACCGGCGATGGCCTTGACCTGACCGTTGAGCTGCGGACGGAACGTGGAGACCCACTCGCCCGTGTTCACGTCGAAGGCCGCGAGGTACGGCTGCTCGACCTGACCGGTGCCCGCCTCGTTGCGCTGCACGTAGCGGAAGTTGCCGCCGACGAAGACCTTGCCGGCGACCTCGCCGAACTCGGCCACCTCGGTGTTGAGCTCGCCGCTGCTGCCGTTGGCGAAGCCGGAGACACCCCAGACGGTGGTCATGGCGTTGCTCTCCGGGATGGCCGCGACCGTGGAGGCGGGCGTGCCCGAGGCGGGCACGGCGCCGAAGTCGAGGTTCGCGAGCTTCAGCTGCGGCCGCAGGAAGACCTGCGTGAACGGCCGCGCGTAGCCCTGGCCCGACGGGGCCCACAGGTACGAGGTGGCCGCGGTGCTGCCGCCGATGCTCGAGCCGAACGCCCAGCCGTTGATGTAGTTGTGCGACGCCTGCTCATTGAACACGACGCGGCGCAGCTGGTTGTTGTTGCCGAAGTTGTTGGTCTGGCCGCCGGTGCCGGTCGAGCCGTCGAAGTTGTAGTTCTTCACGCGGTGCTCGGCGCCGAAGGTCCACACCCAGCGATCGCGCTGCGTGAACGTGAACCGGCCCTCCTGCCACGTGGTGCCGGCCGTGTTGGTGGCGCGGCGCAGGCGGATGCCGTCGGCCAGCGCGTCGACGCGGCCGTTGTTCAGGAGTCCGTCGACCGTCGCCGCCGGCAGCTGTGCCGGCTGGAACGCGTCGGTGCCGGTCGGGGTGTTGCGGATCTGGGCTGCGGTGCGCAAACCGTTGTACCCCTCCTTCCAGCCTTCGCGGCCTCGGCCGATGAGCACCCAGCCGCCGCCGGACGTGGTCTGGTCGCAGTAGAACTGCTCCGGCGCGACGAGCGCCGGGGTGACCAGCCAGTACACGCCGTCGGTGGACTGCGGGTAGTTCTGCTTGATCTCCCAGCACGACGCGGCGGCGGTCTCCTGAGAGAGGCCGTCCGGCAGTGCCGGGGGTGCGGCGTTCGCCGCGAGCGGGGTGAGCAGTGAGCCCACCAGGACGGCCGCGGCGATCATGGCGCCAGCGGCTGCGCGGGTCGCCTTCACTCTCCGCGCGGGTGCTGCAGTGTTCATGGAGTCCTTCTTCGGGTGTGAGGCTCGCCTGGAGCGACTCGGGGGTGAGTCGCTCCAGGTGCGGGTGAGCCACGTTCGGGTGTTCGAGAGATCGGCGATCCCCCGGGGGGTGTGGGGGAGGTCAGGCTGCGGGGCAGTCCTGAACGTCGGGGATCTCGTGCGACGAGATCTTCCAGGTGTCGTCCTCGAAGACGGCTCCGTAGATGTGGGCCACGGGGTGGCCGGGGTTGTACAGCGAGTCCTTGAGCGAGTTGCCCGCCGCGTCCTTCACGTCGATGTCGGACACGTCGACGCACACCTTGAGGGTGATGGTCGCGGGGGAGGACGCCAGGTCCACCGCCGTCGGGGTGACGCTCGTGACGACCGCCTTGCCCGTCTGCGTGTAGCCCAGGTCCATCTGCTCCCGTGCGTGGGACTGCACCTCGCCGAGCACCCAGCCGGTCGCGACCGCGTCGACGCCGACCGCCGAGCCGTCGCCGCGCTGGCTGACCTCGTCGAGGGCGGCGACCACGGCGTCGGCGGCCGCGGTCGCCCGCTTGACCTCGGCGTCCTGGTCATCGCTCATCGGGCCGTCGACCACCTTCGGGACGGACTTCAGCGGATCTTCGGATGCCGCCTTGTCCTCGTCGCCGTCGTCGACGGGCTTGTGGGTGGACGAGGCCGACGGCGCTCCGCCGTTGTTCGTCACGAGGGCGACGCCAACCCCTGCGGCGCCCAGCGCGAGCAGTGCCACGGCACCGATCGCGATCCATCGTCTGCGGTGCGTCGCGGGCGCCTTCTCGCCCTCGATCACCTGTCCTTCGTCATCCATCAGTAAGCCCCCTTCGGCTGGATCATCACCTTCGCGGTCCGCCACATGATTTGCAGATCATTCATGACCGACCAGTTCTCGACGTACCGCAGGTCGAGGCGCACGCTCTCGTCCCACGACAGGTCGCTGCGCCCGGACACCTGCCACAGGCCCGTGATGCCGGGCTTGATGTACAGGCGGCGGAACACGGTGCCGTCGTACGCCGTGACCTCGCTGGGAAGCGGCGGACGAGGCCCGACGACACTCATGTCGCCGGTGAGGACGTTCCAGAACTGCGGCAGCTCGTCGAGCGACAGCTTGCGCAGCACCTTTCCCACGCGGGTGACGCGGGGGTCGTCCTTCATCTTGAACAGAAGACCGGCGCCGTCGTTCTGCGCCTTGAGGGCGGCGAGCTGCTGCTCGGCGTCGGTCTTCATCGAGCGGAACTTCACCATCTTGAAGCGGCGGCCGTCGCGGCCGACGCGCTCCTGGAAGAAGAACGCGGGTCCGGGCGAGTCGAGCTTGATGAGCGCCATCAGCACCGGGGTGAGGAGGGCGATCGGGATCAGCGCGACCGTCGCGACGAAGATGTCGAGCGCGCGCTTGAGCACGTGCACCCCGCCCTCGTACGTCGGGATCTTCACCTGGATCAGCGGCAGGCCGTCGACCTGACGCAGCGAGATGCGAGGACCGGCGACGTCGGTCAGTCGGCTCGAGAGCACGAGCTCGGCGGCGGTGCCCTCGAGCTGCCAGCTGAGCTGCTTGACGAAGTCGGGGTCCCCATCGGGACGGCTCGCCACGATGATCGTGTCCGCCCCGAGCTGGGCCGCCGCGGCGGCGACGCTGTCGAGATCGCCGACGACCGGGTAGATGCTCTCCCCGATCGCGAACGCGCCGGCCTTGCGATCCACCAGCGTCGTCCCCACGACGTGGTAGCCGTTCTCTGCGCCCTTCTGCAGAGACGTGATCACATACTCGACGTCTTCGGTCGCGCCGACCACCAGGGTGCGCGACGCGTACTGGCCCCGGATCCGGCGGCGCTGCAGCCACCGTCTCCAGGCCCAGCGCGCGCCGAGCAACCCGAACGTCCCGACAGGGAGCGCGACGAGGAACAGCGGCTGCAGTCCCTCCCACGCCAGCAGGACGCCCGCGATAGCGGTGATGCCGAATGCCAGGCCGCTGGCGTGTGCCACGCGGCGGTATTCCGTGGCCCCGGAACCGAAGATGGCGGCGTCGCGGGTGTTGAGCGCCGACAGCATCAGATACCAGGCGAGGCCGAGCAGAGCAGCGTTGCGCCCCGCCTCGATCGCCACGACGCCGGAGGTCAGCTGGACCGCGACCGTCAGAGCGACGGCGATCAGGATGACAGCCGCATCCGTGATCCGCAGCCGCATCCGATAGTGACGTTCCCACTGCCGACGCCGTTCCAGCGTCGCCGAAGCGCGCGGCGTGGTCGCCGGGCGCGTGGACGACGTGGTGGCCCGCGGAGCGGTGGCCGGAACGAATCCCGTGCGAGAGATGCTCAGAGCATCCTCGACGGACGTCATGCCGAGGCCCCTTGAGCCGTGAATGTACGCAGAATTCCCCAGTGCGACATTGATTTCCCCAGTTTGATATCCCCAGACCGTGAACCCCACGTTCACGGCAGTCGTCTGCGTCCCGACCCCTCGGGTCCTGCTGGAACTCCGTGATCCCACATCTCGGAGTCGAAGGCGCCGTCCCAACCGGCGGCTTCGTGCAGCAGGCGCTGCAGACCTGGAACACTGTAGCGGAACCGGCTATGAAACGGAAGACAAATCCGGGGAATGGATGAAACCCCGTCGGCGGTGGCGCACGGCCGGGTGCGAGCCGGGCGCTATCCTGACGCGGTGACGGCGCCCCCACCCTCTCCTCGTTCTCGCCTGCGCACCATGCTGCCCCGTGACCCGGCGCAGCCGCATCGCACCGCGAGTACCCTCGAGCTGTTCTTCGACCTGGTGTTCGTCGTGGCCGTGAGCATCGCCTCGTCGCAGCTGCACCACGCCCTCTCCCACGGGGACTTCGTCCACGGCATCACGTCGTACGCGATGGTGTTCTTCGCGATCTGGTGGGCGTGGATGAACTTCACGTGGTTCGCCACCTCGTTCGACACGGACGACTGGCTCTACCGCGTGACGACGTTCGTGCAGATGGGCGGGGTGCTCATCCTCGCGGCCGGTGTGCCGCGGGCCTTCGACGAGGGTGACTTCACCGTGCCGGTCATCGGGTACGTCGTGATGCGCGTGGCCATGGTCGCGCAGTGGCTCAGGGCCTCACGGTCGGCCGGTGCGCTGCGCTCCGCCACCCGCCGGTACGCGGCGGGCATCGCCGGGGTGCAGGTGCTCTGGGTGCTGTTCCTCCTGATCCCGACGGGGCCCGCCCAGCTCGTGGCGTTCGTGGTGTTCGCCCTCATCGAGATCTCCGTTCCGGTGTTCGCCGAATACCGCCGGCAGACCCCGTGGCACCGGCACCACATCACAGAGCGCTACGGGCTGTTCACTCTCATCGTGCTGGGGGAGAGCCTGCTCGCCTCGGCGAACGCGATCATCGACGCGCTCGACGAGGTCGAGGCGCTCGGGCCGCTGATCGCGATCTCGGTGCTCACGCTGGTGGTCACCGCCTCGCTCTGGTGGATCTACTTCTGGCCGCCGCATCACCGCGCGATCACCTCGTTCCGCCGGTCGCTGCGGTACGGCTACACGCACTACTTCGTGTTCGCGGCGGCCGCCGCCTTCTCGGCAGGCATCGAGGTGGAGTTGGACGTGCTCACCGGTGAGAGCCACCTGTCGGGCATGGCCGCTTCGTTCACCGTGACCGTCCCCATCGCGGTGTTCCTCCTCGGCGTCTGGTGGATCGCGATCAAGGAGAACGCCGACCGTGTGGTCAACACGGTGGTGCCGACCGGAGCGGCACTCGTGCTGTTGGATCCGGTGCTGCCGGTCCCGGTGACGCTCACCGCACTGATCCTGGCAGCCGTCGTGGTCGTGCTCGTGCTCCGACCGCCGGCCACGCGCGAGGCCGAGGCGCCGGTGGGGACGTAGGCGCCGCGCCGCTCAGACGCAGGCGGCGAACAGGGCGAGGCACTCCTGACGCAGACGCGAGATCGCCTCCGCGTCGCCGCGCAGATGGCGGATGAGGGCGTTCTGGAGCATGCCGTCGGTCAGGGCGTACGCCAGGGTGGCGTCGAAGCGACACGGTTTCCCGGCGAGTTCCGCGTAGCGCGCGAGCACCTCGCCGATCGCCTCCTGCAGCATCTGCTCGATCTGCTCGATCGTGTCGCCGAAGCCGGACTCGAACAGTGCCTGATTGCGCAGGTCGTACCAGAGGCGGTGCAGCGACGCGTCGTCCTTCAGGCTCCTGGCCATCTCGTCGGCCACGCGCCCGGCGAGCTCGTCGGGGGTGGTCGCCGTCTCGATGATGGCGGCGTAGCGCTCGGCCGGCTGGCCGCGCGAGATGCGGACGGCCTCCGCGATGAGGTCGTTCTTGTCGGTGAAGTAGTAGTGCAGCGAGCCGTGGGAGAGCTCGGAGTGCTGGGCGATCTCGCGCAGCCCCGTGCGGGCGAACCCGCGTTCGGCGATCGCCTCCAGCGCGGCCTCCGCCAGGCTCCGTCGACGGAGGGCGAACTTGTCGGTCCCGGCGCGCTCGGCCCTCTTGATCGCTGTGTTCATCGTCTCGTCTCGACTCCGTCCCTGCGTTCGGTATCGGTCATGCTAGTGGGCACCGTCACGGATTTGAACAGTCGTCAAGTAAAAACTGGACACTCATCCAAGAAAAACTTGACACTTGACCAATCCCGTGATGCACTGGATGGATCGCGATCGTGAGCGTCCCCAGCGCCCGATCGTCGACCACGCCGCGCGCGCGATTCCCCGTCGCCCCGGCAACCGCTGCCTGACGAACTCTCGCTCGGCAGCGTGCGCGGCGGAGCGATGTCCCCACCTCCTCCGTCGCGCCCCCGAACCCGTCGTCACGGCATCTCTGCTAGACTGACGATGCAACGTGTGCGTTTCGCCCCTCTCGGCCGCCGCGTCGCCACTGATCAGGGCCCATCCACGGTTCGCGCACATCGACGCGCGCGACGCCGCCTTCGATCTCCTCACTTGCGGACCGCCCTGCGTGCCCGCCACATAGCAATGAGCATCACCATGAGCACCACCACCGTCCCTCCGTCCGACCCCCTCACCTGGAAGCAGGCCGACATCGACGTGCACGTCGCCACCCGCGGCGGCGAGTTCGCCGGCTTCGTCGAGTTCGACGGCGCCGCACACGTGCTGCGCGACGAGCGCGGTACCGACCTCGGTACCTACGCCTCGCTCGACGACGCCTGCGACGCACTCGACGCTGCGACCCGGCCCGCACCGCGCTCCGGGCTCCGGTCCGTGCCGCGCTCCGGACGCCGCCGCGTACGCCGGGCCAGGGCCTGACCACACCGATGACACGACGAAGGCGCGAGCAGAGAGCTGCTCGCGCCTTCGTCGTGTCCGGCTCTACCGCTTGCTGTCGTCGGTCTCCACCACGTCGATCGTGATCTTCTCGAGCGGGCTGTCGTCGTCGAGCTCGTCGTCCAGCACCTCGTCGCCCAGGAACGTCTCCACGACCGTCTCGGTCGCCTCCGAACCCGACTCGTCCTCGTCGTCGATCGTGGCCTCGGCGACCGCGATCGACGAGGGCAGCGCATCGTCGCTGAAGATGCCGTCGGGGCGGATGAGCTCGCGCACCTCGGCCATGAAGCTCGACAGCTGCTGCTGCTGCCAGCGCAGCTGCCGCGTGCGGTCCTCGGCGTCGTGCAGCACCGCGGTCGTGTGACCGGTGACCGCATCGACGATCTTCTGCGACTTCACCCTGGCGCGGTCGAGGATCTCCCTGGCGCGCACCTGCGCGTCCGCCTCGATCGCCTGCGCCTGCGACCGCATGAGCCGCTCGTAGTCGTCTGCCTTCGCGGAGATCCGCTGCGCGTGCTCCAGGGAAGCGGTGACCTGCTCGTTGGCATCGGTCGTGATGCGCTCCGCGTGCGCGACGGCCTGGTTGTGCAGCACCAGGAACTCCTGCTGCGCGTCGTCCTGGCGACGGGTCAGCGTCTCCTCGAACTCGAGCACGCGGGCGTTCATCTCGCGCACCTCGCGCTCCGCATCCGCCCGCAGCTGCGTGGTCTCCCTCGTGACGAGCGAACGCAGCGCCGCCGCGCCCTTCTCGGCCTCCGTGCGGATCGCGGTGGCCTCCTGCGACGCCTGGTTCACCTTCTCGGCGGCGTGCGACGCCTCCCGCTCGATGCGCGCCTCGTGGGCCGTGTACTCGGTCTCCATCTTCAGGCGCACCTGGTCGGCGTCCCGCTGGGCCTGCGAAGTGATGCGATCGGCGTCGGCCTCGGCCTCGGCGCGCTGCGCGGCGACCTCTTCGCGCGCCGCCGCCATGAGCCGGTCGGCCTGCACGGCGGCGTTCTGGATCAGCACGTTCGCCTGCTCCTCCGCGACGCGCAGGATCGCCTCGAACTGCTGACGAGACGGCGCCTCCTCGCCATCGGGCTGCGGGGTGTCGACGAGCTCGGAGGTCAGCGTGGCGACCTGCTGCTCGGCGTCGGCGGCCTTGGCGTTCGCGGCGGCGAGCTCGCTCTCCAGCGCCTCGCGCGCCTCACGCTCCTCCGCGCGGATGGCCTCGACCGACTCGGTCTCCCTGGTCTGCGTCTCGGCGAGCTGGTCGGACAGCTGCTGCACCTGCGCCCGCAGGGAGGCGAGCGCCGCGTCGACCTCGCCCTTGTCGTAGCCGCGGAAGCCGATCGTGAACGCGGCGTTCGACGCCGACGACGACTGCTGGTCGCGCGGTGCCGTCTCGATCAGCTGGTCGAAGAAGTCCGGCGACCGCTCGTCGCGGGAGCCGTCCGGGGAGTCGCTCATGGTTGGGCCTTTCTGGCGTGTCCGGACGCGGAGCGGGGGCTCCGACCGCCGAACGGGATCGCACGCACGGACGAGGAGGCCGCCCGGCGCACGTCGCGACCGTGTCCTCAGCGGACGCTGTGCCGGGCGCGACGCGGTCCTAGCCTAGTTGCGCCGGCTGTGGATCGTGAGCCCCTCTTCACACCGGGGAGGGCGGTGCCGACGGACGGTTCATCCGGAGCGCGACCAGCGGGCATTGCGATCGTCGAGCAGCGCGCCACGGACGTACGAGACCGGCGGCCCGTCGGACACCGTGATGCCCCGCGCCCCCGCCGCCGCCGCGACGCGGGAGCGCAGCTCGGTCCACAGCGCCGTGGTCTGCGGGAACCCCATGTACTCGCGGAAGGTCTCGACGCGCAGCACCGCGCCCATCGGGTCGGCGGTCACGCGCACGACGGTGTCGTCGGGGTCGACGAAGCGGATGCCGATGGCGCCGTCTTCCAGCGGGAGGAAGTCCTTGCCCGCAGCCGCTGCCATCGTCAGGAGCTCCCGTGCCTCCGGGGCGGGCGCGTGGATCCGCAGCGTGCGACCGAACTCGGCGAGGGCCTTGTCGAGCTGGTCTCGCGCGAAGCGGTCGCCCGCGCGGCGTCCTGCGGCCGCGGTGCTGCGGTTCAGCCACGGGCGCAGGAAGGCGGCCCCGACGATGATCGCCAGGATGAGCAGTCCGAAGAGAAGGAGAGTGAGAACCACGACTGATCCGTGTGGGCGGAACGGCGGTCCGTTCAGCGGGGCGCGGTGAGCGCGTCCAGCACGAGCTCACCGGAGGAGTTGAGCGCCTGCATGATCTCCTGCACGCGGTGCGGGTCGATGCGGGGCGGCTCCGCCGCGTCGAAGCCGAACTGGAGCGGGATGGCCGGGTGGATCCAGATCGTCGCGCGCTTGTCCACCCCGGCTGCGACGGGCAGCCAGGTCATCATGAAGCTCTCCTGTCGACGGAGCTTCGTGGAGATCACGATTTTCAGGTGCGCCAGGGTCTCATCCTCGATGAGAATCGGGTCGGAATGACCGTCGTAGCGGAGTCTGCCCATAGTGCTGACCGTACACCGCTCCGAGGCCCTCTGCCTCTCATCCCTGATCGGCGCAACCCCCTTCGGTGCGAGGAACCGGAGGCCTATTGTCGCCGGACAGGCGGGCCTCGGAAACGCGCAGACGGGACAGGTGACGGCAGTGACACATGAGGCGAAGAGGACGGCGCGCGTGCGGATCGTCGTGAACGATGTCGGCTTCGTGCTCGCACCCGGTGAGTCGGCGGACGGGATGAAGCAGGAGATCGATGCCGCGGTCCGGGCGGGAGGCGGGTTCGTCGCCTTCACCGTGGCGGACGGGTCGCGGGTGAACGTGCTCGTCTCCCCGATGAGTCACGTCGTGATCTCGGTCGAACCGCACGACGCCGAACCCGATGAGCCTCCGGTCGCGATCTTCCCCCGAGGCGACTTCTTCGACCACGAGCTGCTCTGACGCGGACAGCGCCGGAACCCGCCCCGACCGATCCGTCGCCCGCGGGGTGGCGTTGACGGGTATCGCGCTCCGCGCTTGGTACGGTGACCGCGGTGGACATGATGTCCCTGGGGCCGCTGAGCAAGAGAGAACGTCACGATGAAGCGCACGTCCCGCTTGCGCCTTGGCCGCATCGGGATCGTCGCCGTGCTCGCGGTGATGCTCGGCACCCTGGCTCCCGCGTTCACCACGGGCGACCCGGCCGCGGCCGCCGCGCCCGACGGCTACATGGTCTACCCGGCGTCTGGCAACATCCAGTCCAAGGTCGGTGACGGCTGTCTGGGCAACTACCGCGCCCACGACGGCATCGACATCTCACGCAACGGCGGCACCCCGATCCTGGCGGCCTACGACGGCGTCGTCCGCACGCGCACGTCGAACGGCGGATACGGCAACTACACCGACATCGAGCACGCGGGCGGCTACGTCACCCGCTACGCCCACATGGCCAGCACCGCGTGGTACCCGCCGGGCACCCGCGTGCTGCGGGGCCAGCAGATCGGCGTGGTCGGCAACACCGGCAACTCCGCCGCCTACCACCTGCACTTCGAGGTCTGGCTGAACGGCCGCGTCTACTCGCAGATCAACAACGGTTTCACGTGCCTGTCGAACGTCACGCGCGGTGCCACCATCCCGCTGTTCTTCCCCGGTCTCGGCACCGGCTCGGGCACCGTCGCCTCCGCGGACTACACGGGCGACGGCAACGCGGACGTGCTCGTGGTCGCCGGCAACGGCGACCTGCGTCTGCGCACCGGCAACGGCCAGGGGTCGTTCGCCGCGGCGACCACGGCCCTCGGACTCTGGGGCGGCAGCCGTCGCCACGTCACCCACGCCGACTTCAACGGCGATACGAAGGCCGACCTGATCGCGGCGAGATCCGACGGCACGCTCGAGTTCTACGCCGGGAACGGTGCGGGAGGATTCGCGGCCGGGACCGCGATCGGGAACGGCTGGTACGGCCTGCTGCACATCGTCTCCGGCGCCGACTTCACCGGCGACGGCAGACAGGACGTGATCGGCGTCGCCCCCAACGGGGCGATGTCGCTGTACGAAGGCAACGGCTCCGGCGGCTTCACCGGGCGCGTGACCACACTCGGCGTCGGGTGGGAGGGCTTCCACTTCATCGTGGGCGGCGACTTCGACAACGACGGGAAGGGCGACCTGATCGCCGCGTCGGACACCGGGACGCTCTACTTCTACCGTGGTGCGAACTACGGCTTCCAGACGGCGCGGGTCGTCGGCGAAGGGTGGATCGAGTTCACGGCGCTCACGGGCGGGGTCGACTACAACGGCGACCGCCGGGCGGACCTCCTCGGACGCACCCCTGCGGGCGAGGTCTACCTGTACAGCGGTCTCGGCGACGGGACCTTCGGGACCAAGACGCTCGTGGGCTCCGACTGGGGCGGACACCTCACGATCGAGTAGGGTCTGGCGCCGCGTATCGTGGGCGCATGGCGGCTTCCACGTTCGACGAGATCGTCGCGGACCTGTACGCGGCGTCGCCGGGCGACTTCGTGGCGGCGCGCACCGCTCGTGCGAAGGACACCGCGGATGCCGCCACCGCCGCGGCCGTGCGAGAGCTGCGCAAGCCCTCGGTCGCGGCGTGGGTCGTGAACGTGTTCGCTCGGGAGAGGGCGGAGCAGCTGGGGGAGGCGCTGAGCCTGGCCGCCGAGCTGCGGGAGGCGCAGGCGGACCTCGACGCCGCAGCGCTGGCGAAGCTCGGACGTGAGCGGCGCGCCCTCACGCGACGGCTGGCGCAGGCGGCGGGACAGCTCGCGCAGTCGCGCGGGGAACGCGTGACGACGGCGACGCTGGACGCGGTCGAGCAGACGATCTCCGCCGCCTTCTTCGACCCCGACGCGGCGGCGGCGGTGGCGTCGGGACGACTCCTGCGCGCCCTGGAGCCGAACGCGTCGGGCGACGACGTCCGCGAGGCCGTGGCGGGGGAGGTGCCGACACTCGCGCCCGCCGCGCCGCGCCGCGCGGACGAGCTCTCCGCGCGGCGGGCTCGACGCGAGGCCGAACGGCGCGTGACCGCGGCGGAGAAGGAGCTCGCGGCGGCGGAGCGTGCAGTGGCGAAACAGGACGATGTGCTGCGGACGCTTCGCGCGCGCGCCGAGGAGCTCGACGACGACATCGCCGACCTCGAGGCGCAGCTCGCACAGCTGCGCAGGGAGGCCGAGCGCATCGCGGGAGAGCTGCCGGGGGCGACCGAGCGTCAGGAGGAGGCCGTGGCGTCGCGCGACGAGGCGGCGCGGGATCGCGAGGCGGCGCAGCGGGCACTCGATGCGCTCTGACCCCGGTCTGCGCGGCACGTGTGCGACGATGGCTGGCATACGGAGAGGCGAGGGGGCACCGTGAAGCGGAGCACGAGGGTCGGCGCTGTGGGCGTGGCCGCGGTGGTCATGGCCACCGTGTTGTCCGGATGCATGGGCGGGGCGGACTTCGCCGTGCTCGAGAAGGAGCCTCAGGCGGCTGACGCCCTGCCGGATGCCGCGGTCGACGACAACGACGGCGTCGTCGCGCCGGACACCGCCCGGTTCGTGGGGAAGGACGGCGACGTGTCGCTGTGGCTCGCACGACCCGCGTCCGGCAGCGGGATCTGCGTGGTCGCGTATCAGAGCGATGACGCGTACGCCACGGGCTGTGCCGACAACGGGACCTGGGTGCGCCTCAGCGGCGAGCTGGGCACGTACGAGGTCGCGCCGGACGGCTCGCCCACGCCCGAGGGGACCGAGCGGCTGTTCGACAACGTGTTCGTGCCGGCGGGGTGAGGGCGAGCGGATTCAGGCGCGGGAGCACCGACGCCGAACACCGAAACCGTGAAGGCACGCTCACCGCTTCGGCGAACGGCGCCGGCGCGCCGCGTCAGGAGCGCGGCGGGTTCAGCGGCAGCCACTCCTCGAGCGTCGTCTCGAAGATCTGCGCGCCGTCGAGCGGCACCAGCGTGCGCTCCTCGATCTGCGCCCCGTAGTACGGCGCGGTGTTATCGCGGACCACGTGGCGCGGGTCGTTGCGGAACGTGAGGCCGCGACGGATGAACTCGTCCATGCCGAACGCCTCGGGCCCGGCGATCTCGATGTCGCCCTGCGGCTCTCCCGCCGCGGTGCGCGCCACGGCGGTGGCGACGTCCTCGGCGGCGATCGGCTGCACGAGGCCGCCGGGAAGGCGGACCGTGTCGCCCTCGGTGGAGATGTCGGCGATGCTCCCGATGAACTCGAAGAACTGTGTGGCGTGCACGAGCGAGTACCCGATGCCGGACTCGCGGATCAGCTTCTCCTGAGCGACCTTGGCCGCGAAGTAGGGGATGCTCTGCGGACGGTTCGTGCCGACGATCGTGAGTGCGACGTGGTGCGGGACCCCGGCGGCCTTCTCCGCCCGGAGGAGCGTGGTGGTCGACGTGGTGAAGAACTCCATCACATCGTCGGGGGCGAAGGAGGGGGAGTTGGAGACGTCGACGACGGCGTCGGCGCCGGCGAGCACCTCCGCCACTCCCTCGCCGGTGAGCGTGTTCACCCCGGTGTTCGGCGAAGCCGCGATGGCCTCGTGCCCGTGGGCGTTCAGCTTCGAGACGACCTTCGAGCCGATCAGGCCCGTGCCTCCGATGACGACGATCTTTGCCATTTCTGTCTTCCTCTCGCGGCACCGGAAGAGGTGCCTTTCAGTGGTGACCGCGGTGCGGTCGGGTCTGTGACGGCGTGCAGTGCGGGAGCGGTCACTCCGCGCGCAGCAGCGCCTCGCTGATGTCGCCCTCGCGGGGGAGAGTGCGCCAGTCGTGGTATCGGGTCGGAGCGATCCGCGCCGTCGACTTGGGAAGCAGGTCGCGGCTGTGCAGGCGCGCCCCGAAATAGGTTCCGAGGGGATCGGCGACGACCTCGCGGTCGTCCTGGCGGGAGCGCAGATCCTGCACGGCGATCTGCTCGAGGCTGAACACCTCGGGCCCGCCGAACTCCACCATCCCGAAGAGCGGTTCACCGACAGCTGTCTCTGCCACCGCCGCCGCGACGTCATCGGCAGACATGGGCTGCACGAGGACGTCAGCGACGCGCACTCGACCGCCACGACTCGCCTGGTCGGTGATGTTCCGGATGAACTCGAAGAACTGCGTCGCGTGCACGAGGGAGTAAGGACGCTGCGACTCCACGATGAGCCGCTCCTGCTCCGCCTTCGCCGCGAAGTAGCCGCCCTCGGCTCGGGCGAGGCGGTCGGTTTGGACGACGGATAGCGCCACATGATGCCCGACGCCCGCCGCGCTGCCGTAGCTGAGCAGATTCATCGTGGAGGTGAAGAAGAAGTCCAGGGCGGCGGCCTCGTCGGTGTACGACGAGTTCGACACGTCGACGAGCACATCGGCACCGTCCAGCGCCTCCGCGAGCCCTTCACCCGTGTACGAGTTCACGCCCGTGGCACGTGCGCCGACCACAACGTCGTGGCCGGCCTGCCGAAGTGCCCGGGTGAGTCGGCTGCCGATAAGTCCCGTCCCGCCGATGACCGTGATTCTCATGGTGCTCCTTCACTCGTCGATGGCCGTCAGGGAAGCGGCCGGTACCTGTGTGACCGCGCAGCCGTGCCCGGTGTGACAGGACCCGTCGAGAAAAGTCGCGGGAGGAGAACTGTCACAATCGCCGCGCTCACCTGGTCGTTTGTTGCATGAGCCACAGGATCGGCCGCGATCGGAGACGGCTCACCCTCCCATCTGAAAGGAACCGTCATGACCGACCATGTTCTGGAGCCGGAAGCGCAAGCCTTCGCCGACGCCACCTCCACGCCCCCGTTCCTCGCCGACCTCGGCGTCGACGGAGCCAGGAAGCTGCTCGACGACGTACAGGCTGCCCCGATCGCGAAGCCGGACGTCGACGAGGAATGGGTGACCGTTCCCGCCGAGATCGGTGACGTCCGCGTACGGATCGTGAAGCCGGTCGGTTCCGCCGGGCAGCTCCCGGTCGTCCTCTACGTGCACGGTGGGGGATGGGTGCTCGGTGACGCAGGCACGCATGACCGCCTCGTCCGCGACCTCGCAACCGGCACGGACGCGGCGATCGTCTTCGTCGAGTACGACCGCTCTCCGGAAGCGCACCACCCCGTCGCGATCGAGCAGGTGTATGCGAGTGCGCGCTGGATCGCGAGCAACGGCGCAGCGCATGGTCTCGATGCCTCTCGCATCGCCATCGCCGGAGACTCCGTCGGAGGCAACATGGCGGCCGTCGTCGCCATCCTCGCGAAGCGTCGCGGCGACGTCACCTTCCTCCAGCAGTCGCTGTACTACCCGGTGACCGACGCCGGCCAGGACACCGACAGCTATCGCGAGTTCGCCGAGGGATATCACCTCCGCGCCGACGCGATGGCCTGGTTCTGGGACAGCTACGTGCCGGCGGTCGACGCCCGCGACGACGTCACCGTGTCTCCGTTGCGGGCATCGATTGAGGAGCTGCGGGGACTGCCGGAGGCGTTCCTTGTCGTGGACGAGAACGACGTGCTGCGCGACGAGGGCGAGGCGTACGGCCGCAGGCTCATCGAGGCGGGCGTGCGCACGACCCTCGTGCGTTACGACGGCACCATCCACGACTTCATGATGCTCAACCCGCTGCGCAGCTCCGCCGCCAGCACCGCCGCGATCGAGCAGGCCGTCCGCGTCCTGCGCACGGCTTTCGCCGCCGCATGACCCACCCCACCCCTCCCACCCCCAACAGAGAGAACAGATCATGACCATCGAGAAGCCCACCATCGTCCTCGTCCACGGCGCCTTCGCGGAATCCGCCTCCTGGAACGGCGTCATCGCCCAGTTGCAGAGCCATGACGTGAACGTCGTCGCCGTCGCCAACCCGCTGCGCAGCCTCGCGGGCGATGCGGCTTACGTGCGCGACGTGATCGCGTCGATCGCCGGCCCCATCGTGCTGGTCGGACACTCCTACGGCGGTCTGGTGATCACGGAGGCCGCGGCGGGGAACGACGCCGTCGTCGGGCTCGTCTACGTGTCGGCGTTCGCCCCCGAGACGGGTGAGAGCGCCTTCGGGCTGTCGAACAGCGCACCCGGCAGCACCCTCGGCGACGCCCTGTCCGTGTACCTGCTCACGGCGGGCGGCAACGAGCTCGCCATCCGCCCTGAAGCCTTCCACCAGCAGTTCGCGGCCGACGTGGCGCCGGAGACGGCAGCGCTCATGGCGGCCACGCAGCGCCCGGTCGCGGAGGCGGCACTCACGGACACCCTGCCGACCACGCGCCCGGCGTGGAAGGACATCCCCTCGTGGCACGTCTTCGGAGACCAGGACCGCAACATCCCGGTCGCGATCTTCCGTGCGGGAGCGGAGCGGGCAGCGTCTCGCGGGACGCGCGAGATCACCGGGGCCTCGCACGCGGCACTGGTGTCGCACCCGGAGGTCATCGCCGAGACGATCGCCGCCGCCGGGAAGGCGTACGTCGCCGGCGCCGCGTCGAGCGCGGCCTGAGCAGATCGTGGCGTCCCGCACGGCGTGCGCCGGCGCGGGGCGCCACACCACCGACGAGAAGGATCACGCATGAGCTCCGACACCTCCCTCTTCCGCACGGTCGACCGTATCCACGCGGGCGACCTGTCCGTGGCCTACGTCGACCTCGGCGACCCGTCCGCCGACCCGGTCGTGCTGCTGCACGGCTACCCCTACGACGTGCACAGCTACGTCGAGGTCGCACCACTGCTCGTCGAAGCCGGCTATCGGGTCGTCGTGCCCTACCTCCGCGGACACGGACCCACCCGGTTCCTGGACGATCGACGCCCGCGCACCGGCCAGCAGGCGGCGCTCGGCTCGGACCTGCGGGCGTTCATCGACGCGCTCGACCTGGACGAGCCCGTGCTCGCCGGCTACGACTGGGGTGGACGCGCCGCGTGCGTGGTCGCCGCGCTGTGGCCGGAGCGCATCTCGGGGCTGGTCTCGGTGAACGGCTACCTCATCCAGAACATCGCCGGCGCGGAGTCGCCGATCCGTCCGGACCTGGAGGCCGGGTTCTGGTACTTCTGGTACTTCGCCACCGAACGCGGCCGACGGGGACTAGATGCGAACCGGCGGGACATCGCCCAGGTGATCTGGCGGCGCAATTCGCCGGAGTGGGCGTTCAGCGACGCCGAGCTCGACCGCGCCGCGCTCGCCTTCGACAACCCCGACTACGTCGATGTCGTGATCCACTCGTACCGCCACCGGCTGGGCCTGGCGCCAGGGGCGGAGGAGTACGAGGAGCTCGAGCGACGGCTGGCCCTGGCCCCGCCGATCAGCGTTCCCGCGATCACGCTCGACGGGACCGCAGACGGCAACTTCCCGGCGACCGACGGCACCCCGCAGGCGCACCTGTTCACCGGCACCCGCGAGCATCGGCGGATCCCGCACGCCGGGCACCACCTGCCGGCCGAGGCGCCACACGCGTTCGCCCAGGCGGTCGCTGACGTCGCCGAGCCGCCCGGTGACGGTGCCGGCACACCCTGAATCCCGGGACGCGTCAGCGCAGTGACTGCCGCCGCACGCCCGGTGTGCCGAGGTCTGTGTCACAGTTCGCCGGTGCGACCGGTCATCGATGTGAACGGAGGGCGTGGTCTGTCACGCCCCGAACGGAAAGGGAGCAGGATGACGAATCGGTTCGCGGTCACGAGGCACGACGTGGCCCCCGCACATCGGGCCGCGCCGTGACCGCGGTCGGCAGGCCGAATCCGGACGCAGCGGCGTTGAACAGCGCCGTGGGGACGGAGCTGTTCGTTCTGCAGTCCGTCGCCAGCTCGACGATCTCGGAGGCGGGGACGCGCAGCTCGATCTACCTGTCGACGCTGTCGAGCGGGCTGGTGGCGATCGGCTTCGCCGGCGGGTCGCCCGCGCTGCTCGCGGCCCTCATCGCGACGGTGTTCCCGACGATCTTCCTGCTGGGCTGGTTCACCGTCGTGCGGTTGGTCGACACCAGCGTCGAGAACATCACGGTGCGCCGGCGCATGGTGCGCATCCGTGAACATCTCATCGGTCTGCACCCCTCGGGGCCCGACCTGATCGTCCTCGACAACCCGCGCACCGGGGAGCTCGGGGTGCGCTACGAGCGGTCGTCGTTCCTGTTCACGATGGCGAGCATGATCGGCACGGTGAACTCGGTCCTCGGCGGGGCCCTCGTCGCGTTGCTGATGATCTTCATCGGGGTCCCGTCGCTTCTCGCACAGGCGTCGGGTGTCGTCGTCGGGTCGCTGCTGCTCATCGCGACGCTCACCTACGAGCGACGTCGGATCCGGGACGCCTACCCCGACTGATGCCGACGGTTCCCGCCGTCCGGACTTCTTTCGCGAAGCTGTCACAGATCGGCGGGGCGTGCTGTCAGACCTAGAGACGATTTGTGCAGGAGCCGACGTCGTCGAGAATGGAGCGAGCGAGATATGCGAATCGTCGTGTTGGGCGGGACCGGGCAGGTGGGCCGCAAGGTCGTCGAGAACCTGGAGCGACGAGCCCAGGCCGTGGTGGTCGCATCGCGGACGAGCGGGGTGGACGCGCGGACGGGTCGTGGCCTGGATGCCGCGCTGGAGCTCGCCGATGCCGTGATCGACGTGACCAATGCCCCGGACGTGTCGAGCCCCGACGCCCTGCGCTTCTTCGAGGAGACGACGCACCGGGTGATGGAGGCCGAAGCGAAGGCCGGGGTCAAGCACCACGTGCTGCTCTCGATCGTCGGCGCCGATCACACCGGTGAAGAGGGCTACTTCGCGGCCAAGGGAGCGCAGGAGGTCGCTGTCCGCTCGGGGTCGATTCGCTCCTCCATCCTGCGCTCGACGCAGTTCTACGACTTCGCACGCATGATCGCCGAGTGGAACACCGATCAGGACACCGTGCGTCTGCCCGCGAAGCCCGTGCAGCCGGTCGCCGCGTCCGACGTCGCGGAGAAGCTGGTCGAACTCGCGCTGGGCTCTCCGCTGGACGGTGCCCTGGACATGGGCGGGCCGGAGCGAATGCTGCTGCCGGCGTTCGTGAACCGCGTACTCCGCGTCGACAACGACCCGCGGTACGTCGTGGCCGACGACGACATCACCCCGGTGGGATTCACCATCTCCGGGGATCTGCTGCTCCCGCATCCGCCGTCCGTGGAGGCGCCGACGACCCTGGAGACCTGGGTCCGTGAAGAGGGCCGGCGCACGGTGTCCCATGAGCGCTGACGAGGTGGAGCTGGAGGAACGGGCGCCGACCGACGACAATCTGGGTGTGTGCACCGAACTGGACGACGCGCTGCAGACGTTCGACGCGCACCGACGGCGTCTGTTCGGCATCGCCTACCGGATGCTGAGCACTGTCGCCGACGCGGAGGACATCGTCCAGGAGACCTGGATCCGCTGGCAGAACACGGATCGTTCGAAGGTGCAGGAGCCGGTGGCCTTCCTCACCACCATCGCGACGAGGCTGTCGATCAACGTGTTGCAGTCGTCCCGTGTCCGTCGTGAGACCTACATCGGGCCGTGGCTTCCGGAACCCGTGAACACGGAGGACGACCCGGCCCTGGGCGCCGAGCGTGCCGAGGCGTTGCAGTTCGCGATCCTCCTCACCCTCGAGAAGCTCACGCCGACCGAGCGAGCCGCCTATATCCTCCGCGAGGCCTTCGACTACCCGTATCCGCGTATCGCGGAGGTGATCTCGTCAAGTCAGGCCAGCGCCAGGCAGCTGGTGAGCAGGGCACGCGCGCACCTGTCGTCGGCGCGCAACGCGACCGTGGATCCGGCCGCCCAGAAGCGCCTGCTGGAAGCGTTCCTCACGGCGGCGCAGAAGGGGGATGTCGGCCAGCTGGAGTCCCTCTTCGCCGCGGACGTCGTCAGCTACACGGACGGCAACGGAGTGAAGCTGGCCGCGCGCATCCCCATGATCGGACGCAGCAGAGTGGCGAAGTTCGTCTCCGCGTTCGCGCATCACTTCTGGACGGGCAAGGTCATCGATTGGGTCGAGGTCAACGGGCAGCCCGCGGCGACGCTGTCGGAGGACGGGCGCATCACCACGGTGGTGACCGCGACGACGTCGGAGGAGGGCATCCTGCAGCTCCTCTGGGTGATGAGCCCGCCGAAGCTGCGGCATGTGGCTGCGGTCGGCGCATGACCCGCAGGCACGGCCCGGCGTGGTCGCGCCGGTGGCGTCGTGGCGCCCCGGAGGAGACCGTGAGGGCGCTGTCGGACGCCCTGGAGGCACGTGACGAGCTCGCGATCCGCGACGTGATGCGCCGCGCGGTGACCCTCGTCGTCGACAGCGGCGGCCGCGGGCAGACGGCGTCCCTCCCGCTCGCCGGTCGGGCTGCCGCGGCGGCGGAGCTCGCGGCCGTGATGACCGCCGGAACCTCGGTCGCCGCCGCCTCGATCAACGGAACGCCCGGCATCACCCTCGCCCGCGACGGTCGGGTGGTGGGCGTGCTCACGGCCGAGGTCACGGCTGGTCGGCTGGCCACGGTGTGGCTGGTGTGCAATCCCGACAAGCTCCGACACTGGAATCGCTGACCGCGTCAGTCTGCTGTGCCGTCGGGGCCGTCTGCGATGAGCGGTCGTCATCGCGCGGAGCGGACGCGCAGCTCAGACGAGCAGAGCCCACACCGCGACCGCGATCGCGACGACGGACGCCACCGAGCGCACGCCGTTCAGCGCGTTCCATCGGCGTTCGAACGCGGCGCGTGTGGTCGCGGCAGAAGTCGTCGAGCCGTCCAACGCGTTGTTCAGCGGGACGTTGCCGGCCACGGTGACGACGACAGCGCCGAGGAAGAACACGACCCCGCCGGCGGCGAGCCGCCACCCGCGCGCAGAGTCCAGCGCGAGCAGGCCCGCCCACACCAGGAACACCGGGGGCAGGAAGATCGGCAGGAGGAACAGCGGATTCACCACCGCGCGGTTGATGGCGCGCATCGAGGTGACGAAGGTCGGGTCGTCCGTGCGCCCGAGGCCCGGCATGACCCCGGTCGAGAAGGACCAGAACGTGCCGCCTCCGAGCGCGAGAAGGACGAGGCCGACGGCGGCGAGTGCGTCTGTGAGCTCCACGTCGGGCACTCTACGACATCGTCGCGTCGCCGCGGATGCGCGGCCCTCCTAGGCTGACCGACATGAGCGAAGACCTCGGCCGCACCGTCATCGCGGATCTGTGCCGCCTTCCCAACCCCGAGGCGATCGACCGCACGGCGTTCGTCGAGCTCGGCGGCGTCGAGCAGTTCGTCTCGATCCGCGGCCGCAGCAGGGCGAACCCGGTGCTCGTCGTGTGCCACGGCGGTCCGGCGCTCCCGTCGTTGCCGTCGTCGTGGATCTGGCAGCGCGGGGTCGAGGAGTACTTCACCGTCGTCAACTACGACCAGCGCGCCAGTGGCAAGTCCGCGGCGACCGTGTCCGACGGGCTGGATCTCCGTGTCGAGAGGTATGTCGACGATCTCGTGGAGCTGATCGCGTGGGTGCAGGCCGAGCTCGGCGTCCGGAAGGTCGGGGTGCTCGGCCACAGCTGGGGGACGATCATCGGCCTCACTGTGGCCAGGCAGCGACCCGACCTGCTGTGGGCGTACATCGGCGTCGGCCAGGTCATCTGCGGTCCCGAGAACGAGGTCGACAGCTTCGGTCACGCGATGCGGAGTGCCGTCGCGGATGGGAATGAGCGGGCGGTCGCGGAGCTGCAGTCGCTCGGGGACTATCCCGGCGCGGAGCCGTTGACCGTCGAACGCATCGTGACCTGCCGGAGGTGGGCCCAGCACTACGGGGGTCTGTCCGCGTATCGGTCCGACTTCGCGTATTTCACGGAGTCGCAGGAGCTGTCTCCGTATTACACCGATGCCGACCTGGGGTTGATCGGCGCCGGGCAGCAGGTGACCATGACCGCGGTGCTCCCGGCCCTGCTCGGCTTCGACGCCCGCGATCAGACGGCGTTCGAGGTGCCGATGCTGCAGTTCCTCGGACGCCACGACTGGACGACGCCTACGGGCCCCGTCGTGCGCTGGCTCGAGCACGTGACGGCACCGTCGACGCACGTCGTCGGGTTCGAGAACTCGGCGCATCTGTGCATGCTCGAGGAGCCGGGCACGTTCCTCGTGAGTCTCGTCACCCACGCGCTGCCCCATGCGGTCGACGCGATGCCGGTGGGCGGGCAAAGCAAAACCCCCGCCATGTAGAAGCTAGGCGAGGGTTTCTGGGCTGATTGTAATGATCAGCCTTGTGGCTCCGACCGGCATCGATCCGGTGACCTTTCGATTTTCAGTCGAACGCTCTACCAACTGAGCTACAGAGCCGCGCGGCGATGGTGCTGCCGCGTCCTAGACGAAGAGCCCTCTCCGAAGAAAGAGCTCGTCGCACGGAGCGACCCTGACGGGACTTGAACCCGCGACCTCCGCCGTGACAGGGCGGCACGCTAACCAACTGCGCTACAGGGCCATACTGGTGTTTTCAATTGTATCGGATGGAGTGACCCCAACGGGATTCGAACCCGTGCTACCGCCGTGAAAGGGCGGCGTCCTAGGCCGCTAAACGATGGGGCCGAGTCAGTCCCGGGAGGACTTCCTTGCCGACGCTCAAGCATAAGGGATGACGCGAGCAAATCGCGAATCGAGGGCGATGCGTCTTCCCCCGGGCGTGTTTCGGGAGGACCATGGAGGTCACGATGGTGCTGCGGGGGCCGTGCCATTTCGCTGGTGCGGATGTGAATGTTGTTGTTAGTGTGACATCTGTGAAACCGGCGGAAGGGGCCGCGTGAACGACAAGAATCCGGTGGATGCTGCCTCCGCCGCCTCCGCGGAGTGCGGCTGCGCGCCCAGCCCGGCCGAGAGCCATGCGTTCTGGAAGGCGGGCATCAGCCGTCGCGGGGCCATCGGCCTCGGCGCCCTCAGCGTGGTCGCCCTCAGCGCCTTCGGCATCTCGTCGGGCGTCTCCGCCGCCTATGCCGCGTCGTACCCGAGCTGGGACGACGTGCAGCGCGCCAAGCAGAACGAAGCCGCCAAGGCGGCCGAGGTCTCGCGGATCGAAGGCCTCATCCAGTCGCTGACGCAGAAGGTCGCCGAGACCCAGGCCGCCGCCGAGGCCGCGTCGAACGAGTTCTACAACGCCCAGCAGGCCTACTTCGCCGCGATCGCCGAAGCCGACGCGCTGCAGGAGAAGGCCGACGCCCAGGCCGCCGCGGCCGACGAGTCCGCCCGCAAGGCCGGGCAGGTCGCTGCGCAGCTGTATCGCAACGGCGGCGACAACACCTCGCTCGAGCTGTTCTTCGCCGGATCGGCCAGCAACGCCGATGAGCTCCTTGCGCGACTGGGCTCGATGGACAAGCTGCTCGAGTACAACCGCTCGGTGTACGACGACGCCGTCGCCGCCCGCAACGCCGCGCAGTCGCTCAGTGACCAGGCCGTCGTCGCGCGGGACGAGCGCGACCGGCTGCAGAAGATCGCCGAGGAGAAGATGGTCGCCGCGCAGCAGGCGGCCGATGCGGCGCAGGCCGCCCTCGACGAGCAGTCCGCGAACCTGGCGACCATGCAGGCGCAGCTTGCCGCGCTCAAGGACACCACCGCCACCACCGTCGCGCAGTACCAGGCCGGCGTCGAGGCCGCCCGCAAGGAGGCCGAGCGCCGTGCCGCCGAGGAGGCCGCCGCGAACGCGGGGGGCAACAGCGGTGGAGGAGGAACCCCGGGCTCCGGGGGATGGGTCCGTCCGCACGGCGGCTACCGCAGCTCCGGCTACGGTCCCCGTTCGCAGCAGTGCAACTCCCGCGGCTGCTCGTCCAGCTGGCACTACGGGGTCGACCTCGCGAACGGCTGCGGGGCGGCGATCTACGCGGCGCACTCGGGCACCGTCGACGCGGCCTTCTACAACGGCGGGTACGGCAACTACGTGCGCATCCAGCACGGCGGCGGTGTCGCCACGGGCTACGCGCACATCAAGCCGGGTGGTTTCGCGGTCCGCAACGGCCAGTGGGTCGAGGCCGGACAGGTCATCGCCTACGCCGGCAACACAGGCGGCTCGTTCGGCTGCCACCTGCACTTCGAGGTGTACATCAACGGCCGCTACACGAACCCCATCAACTTCATGGCCGACCGGGGCATCTCCGTCTGAGATCGGTCGCGCAGCAGAAGACCCCCGGAGCGCCGTGCTCCGGGGGTCTTCTGCATCAGCTCAGTGGCCCTGCTCGCCGAACCGGGCGATCGCCTCGTCGAGGATGCGCTGCGCCTCGGCGGCGTTCCCCCACTCGTCGACCTTGACCCACTTGTTGGGCTCCAGGTCCTTGTAGTGCTCGAAGAAGTGGGCGATCTCCTTCTTCGTGTACTCGGCGATGTCGTCGATGTCCTGGATGTGGGCCCAGCGCGGGTCCTTCGACAGGACCGCGACCAGCTTGTCGTCGCCGCCGGCCTCGTCGCTCATCTTGAGCACCGCGACGGGGCGGACCTCGACGACGACACCGGGGTAGATCGCGTGGTCGAGCAGCACCAGCACGTCGAGCGGATCGCCGTCTTCGCCGAGCGTGTTGTCGAAGTAGCCGTAGTCGGCCGGGTAGCCGAAGGTCGTGTACAGCACGCGGTCGAGGTGCACGCGCCCCGTCTCGTGGTCGACCTCGTACTTCACGCGGCTGCCGCGCGGGATCTCGATGACGGCGTCGTGTGCGCCCATGCGTGTGCTCCTCAGAAAGTTCGGTTGGATGCCGCCGACCAGCCTACTCGCGGGCCGGCGGCTCGACGTCCGTGCGGTCACCGCGTGCGCGCCGGTTCAGCAGGCGCGCGAGCGGCCCGTTCAGCAGCAGGAGCAGGAGCGCGGCGTAGCCGTTCGGCGCGGCGAGCGCGGCGATGACCAGGGCGATCGCGAACAGGATGATCGCGGCGAGGTCGCCGACGATGCCCGCGCGGAGCACCGACGCGGACGCCGTGGTGAGCTGCGGGTGGCGCAGCAGGTAGAGCCAGCCGCCGAGGGTCGTGACCTGCGTGCCGATCAGTGTCCCGATGTACACGACCGCCTGCAGCGGATCGGAGTCGAGCTGGCCGAGCATCGCCGTCGGCACCGGCAGCCACACGATCGTGGCCATCCAGCCCACGTTGATCCACAGCAGCGCCGGGGTGATCCGCTCGACGTCGCGGTACTGGCTGTGATGCCCCATCCAGAACACCGCGATGAGGAGGAAGCTCAGCGCGAAGCTCAGCAGCTGGCCGGAGTGCTCCGTGAAGAACTCGGCCGTGCTCCGATTCCCCGCCGCCGTGTCGGAGACGGCTTCCAGCAGCGGGAGGATGAGCAGCGTCATGGCGATCGCGACGACCGCGTCGACGAAGGCCGTGAACCGCTCGGTCCGATACAGGTACGGCCTCGCGTTCTCGGTCACCGCGCCAGAATATCGGCGAGGGTGGGCGGGAGCCAGGGGGTCGCGAGGCGCTGGCGGTGCCCTAGCGTGGAGTGATGCCGTCGCTCGATCCCGCCGTCGCCGAGATCCGCCTCGCCGTGCGCACCGCGCTCGCCGACCTCCCCGAAGGGAGCACCGTGATCGTCGCGCTGTCGGGCGGTGCCGACTCCCTCGCGCTCGCCGCCGCCACCGCGTTCGAGGCCGCCAAGCGAGGTCTCCGCGTCGCCGCCGTCACGGTCGACCACGGGCTGCAGGACGACTCCGCCGCGGTGGCCGAGCGGGCCGCGCGAACCGCCGCGGACCTGGGCCTCGACCCCCTCGTCGTCCGGGTCGAGGTGTCGGGCGATGGCGGACCGGAGGCGGCCGCCCGCGACGCGAGGTACCGCGTGCTGCGCGACGCGGCGAACGACCTCCGGGCCGCGGCGGTGCTGCTCGGCCACACGCTCGACGATCAGGCGGAGACCGTGCTGCTCGGGCTCGCCCGGGGTTCCGGCGCCGCGAGCCTGCAGGGCATGGCCGACGAGCGTGCCGACGACGACGGTGTGCGGTGGCTTCGGCCGCTGCTCGGCGTGCGCCGTGCGACCACCCGGGCGTTCTGCGCGGCGGCCGGGCTCGACGCCTGGGACGACCCGCATAACAGCGACGACCGGTACAGCCGTGTCCGCGTGCGCGACCGCGTGCTGCCGGTGCTGGAGGCCGAGCTCGGCCCCGGGATCGCGGAGGCCCTGGCCCGCACGGCCGAGCAGCTGCGCGAGGACGCGGAGGCGTTCGACGAGATGATCCACGAGACCATCGAGGACATCGTCGAGCACGCCGAGGCCGGCATCTCCGTGAGCGTCGCCGCCCTCGCCGCCAACCCCGCCGCGCTGCGCAACCGCATCATCCGCCTCGTGGTGGACAGCGAGTTCGGCGTGAGCCTGACCCGCACCCAGACGGTCGAGGTCGCCCGCCTGGTCACCGACTGGAGCGGACAGGGCCCCATCGACCTGCCCGGCTGCTCGGCGCGGCGCCAGGGTGGGCGCCTCGTGTTCACCGCCGCCGGGCGCTGAGTCGCCGGGCGCGGCAGGTCGGGCGATCGCTACTTCTTGCCGCCGAACAGCCCGCCCAGGATGCCGCCCAGGTCGATCCCGCCACCCGAGCCGCTGCCGCCGCCGAGCAGGCCGCCCAGCACGTCGCCCAGGCCGCCGCCCGAGCCCGAGCCGCTCTGACCGCCGCCGCCGAGGATGCCGCCGATCACATCGCCGATCCCTCCGGAGCCCTCGGCCGTCGGCTCCGTCTTCGCCGTCTTGTCCTTCGTCGCGTTCGCGATCAGCCCCATCACGATGGGGGCGAGGATCGGCAGGAGCTTGCCGAAGTCGATACCAGGGGTCGCCTTCGACTCGGTGAGCTGCGTGGTGACCTCCTTCTCCTTCGACCCGAGGATGTGCGCGACGATCTTGCCGCCGTCGGCCTGATCGATGTCGTCGACCGAGGCGGCGCCCGTCGCGCCCTCGTGCTTCTTGAGCGCCTTCTGGATCGCGTCGGAGCCCTCGGGGGTCTCCGCGTTCTTCGCCAGCCCGCCGAGCAGCACCGCGCCGCCCTGCTCGACCGCGGTCTTCGCCTCGTCGTGCGAGACGCCGAGCTTCTTCGCGATGTCGTCGATCGGAACCTGGCTGAGGATGTCGTCGAGGGCCATGGGGATCCTTCCGTCGGGGCGTCCGCCCGTCTCCCGCTCACAGTAGTGCGCTCGTGCGCGGATGGGGAGATGTCCCCATCGACCGCGACCAGGCCTGCTCCTATCGTGAAGGCACGGGGGGAAGGAGCATCGATGACGGACCTCGATGTGCAGGGCGAGACGCTGGAGGCGGCCCGAGCGCGACTGTCGGCGGCGGGTGCGCCGGTCGTCACCTCGTGCCTGTCCTTCGCCGGTACCGGTTCGCCGACGGTGGAGGCGGCGCTCGGCGAGATCGAGTCGCTCGTGTCACAGGCCCTCTCGGCCCTCGCGCAGACGGCGACCAACTCGGCCTCCGACGCGGCTGCGGCGGCGAGCACCTTCACCGCGTCGGACGACACGCTCGCGCAGGCGGCACGATGAGCCTGCCCGGACTGATCGACGACCCCGCCCGCGGCGACGTGGGTGCGGTGACCGGTGCGGCCACCGCGTTCACCACCCGCGCGAGCTCCGCCCGTGCGCGCAAGGGCGACGCCGACACCGCGCTTGCGAGTCTGACGTCGATGACCGCCTCCGCGTCCGACGCCCTCGGTGCACGCGTCCTGCTCCTCGCGCAGCGGTTCGGGGAGGCCGCGGAGGGCCTCGACGGCATCTCCGCCGCGATCACGACGTACGCCACCGACCTCGAGGCGCTGAAGGGCGAGGCCGCCCGTCGACTCAGGACCGCGCAGAACGCCTACGACCACATCTTCGTCCGCCGCGCCGAGGCGCTCAACGCCGCCAGCGAGTTCGTCACCGGGTGGGCGCTGCCCTGGGACGCGGTGCTGCCGTCGTGGATGTACCTGGACGACCCGGGCTACCTGCACCGCTGGCAGGCGGCGATCGACGCGTACCACGCCGCCCGTTCCTCCTACAACGCGCTGGCCGACGAGCGTGCGACGATCGATCAGCGCGCCGCGACCGCGCTCGCCGCGGTGCCCCTGGTCGTCGCCGTGACCCAGGGCGGGAAGGTCGGCCCGGGCGGCTTCTCGGCCGCCGGGCTCATCTGGGCCGGCGACGTCAACGGCATCACGGCGGAGTCGCTCGCCGGGCTGGGCGACCCCGGCATCATCCGCGAGACGTGGAACGCGATGGACGAGGAGACCCGCACGGCGCTCCTGGCGGCATCCTCCCTCCTGCTCGGCAACCTCAACGGCATCCCGATCCGCGACCGCGTCACCGCGAACCACAAGAACATCCGCGACGAGATCGCGCGACGCGAGGCTGAGATCGCCCGGCTGCAGGCGCTCGTGGACAGCCTCAAGACGGGCGACCGCGCGGACGCGTGGGAGGCGAAGGGCTACCTCGACGAGATCGCGAAGCTGCGCGAGCCGATCGACTACTGGCAGAGCCTGCTCGACCAGGACTACACGTGGTGGGACGAGAGCGAACGCAAGCACACCGACAAGGGCGCCGGTGCGCGCGTCGTCGTGTTCGACCCTGGTGCCGACGCGGTGGGCACCTACCACGGCCCCATCGACCCGACGACCGGCGACATCCCCGCCTGGATCCGCAACGTCGCCGTGTCGGTGCCGGGCACCACGACCACGATGACCAGCTTCGGCGACGGCACCGGCGCGCAGCTGTACCGCTCGGCGGGACCCGACACGGCCGTGTTCCAGTGGGCCGGCGGCACGTTCCCGCAGCTGGAGCTCCCCGGTCCGACCGATGCCTCCTACTCGCGCGACCTCGCCCCGAAGCTCGTGGACTTCGTCGCCGGGATCGACAAGCCGAGCGGTTCGACCCTGACCGTGCTGGGGCACAGCTACGGCGGCGCGACCGTGGGCCTCGCGGAGAAGGCCGGGCTCGTCGCCGACCGCATCCTCTACGTCTCGGCGGCCGGGATGGGGGCGGGAGTGAGCGGCGTCGAGGACTTTCCGCACACCTCGGGCGTGCCGCACTACTCGATGATGGCGCGCGGCGATCTCGTCGTCGGTCTCATCCAGGGCAACGGTGCCGGCCAGATGCACGGGCAGTCGCCACTCACGGCCGACGGCGTGACGCGCCTGGAGACCGGGTGGATCCAGGACGAGCGCGGCGGACGCGTCGTCGACCTGGAGGACTACAACGTCGAGGGGAACGGCACACCGCGCGGTATCGACAGCCACAGCTCGGTGTACGACCCGCGCTCCGTGGCCTTCGACAACATCATCGCCGTGATCACCGGCGGCGACGCGATGCTGTTCGCACCGGACGACGTCTACAACCCGCGGCCGATCGTGGTGCCGGGTGGCGCCCCGATCGTCCAGGCCCCGGTGCGCACCGACGGCATCGACAAGCCGGACTTCGTGCCGGAGTACGCGAGGATCGAGGGATGACCAGGACCGCACGTGCCATCGCGCTGATGGCCGGCGTCCTCGTAGCCCTGACGCTGGGAGGATGCACCATGACCACCGACGAGAGCCGACTCGACGAATACCGGACAGAGGCCGAGGCGCTGGCCGACGAGATGGTCGGCATGATCCCGGCGGAGCTGGCCCCGACGACCGCTCCCGACGTCGAGTCGAGCGGACGCATGGTGCAGAACCCGGTCTCCGCCGACCCGTCGCCCGACGACCAGGTGTGGTGGCAGGTGGACGTCTACGTCGAGCCGGTGCAGCGCGCCGCAGCCTCCGAGGACGCGGCGAAGGCGATCGCGGCGGGTCTGCTCGACGACGGGTGGGAGCACACCGATGCGCGCGAGACCGGAGAGGGCCGGCGGACCGCGGACGCCTACGCGAAGGACGACTGGTACGTCGAGGTGACCTGGGTGCGCACGGAGGAGGGCAAGTTCGAGACCGTCGAGCTCTCGGTCCTCAGCCCCCGCACGACCCGCGGCGACCACGACGAGATCCGCTCCTGACGCCGATGCCGCCCGCCGGGGTCGGAGCATCCGGCGACGTCGCCTAAAATCGATCCATGCGCGCCGCGGAGATCCAGGACGACCTTGCACAGATCCTCGTCACCGAGGAGGAGATCACCGCGAAGCTGGAAGAGCTCGCCGCGCGCGTCGCGGCCGACTACCAGGGCAAAGACCTCCTGCTGGTGGGCGTGCTCAAGGGGGCGGTCATGGTCATGGCCGACTTCGCACGGGCTCTGCCGTTCCACGCCCCGATGGACTGGATGGCGGTGTCGAGCTACGGCGCCAGCACCAAGTCCAGCGGCGTCGTGCAGATCCGCAAGGACCTCGACACCGACCTGCACGGCAAGCACGTGCTCATCGTGGAGGACATCATCGACTCCGGCCTCACCCTGAGCTGGCTGCTGGAGAACTTCGAGTCGCGCGGTGCCGAGTCGATCGAGGTGCTGGCGCTGCTGCGCAAGCCCGAGGCCGCGAAGGTCGAGATCGACTGCAAGTACGTCGGCTTCGACATCCCGGTCGAGTTCGTGGTGGGCTACGGCCTCGACTACGCCGAGCGCTACCGCAACCTCCGCGACGTCGCGGTCCTCGCGCCGCACGTCTACAGCTGAGCCTTCGTCGGGTCAGCACGCCCCGCGGAACCGTTGCGCCGTGGGTGAACGCACAGCGGCCCCCTAGCGGGGAGGCGATACGCTGATCCGACCATGGATGTGAAGAAGCTCACCCGCAACCCGCTGATCTACGTCGCACTGATCGGCGTGCTGCTCTTCGGCGGATTCCTGCTGATCTCGAACCTGGGTGCGCCGAAGCAGATCACGACGCAGCAGGGCCTCGAGCTCCTCTCGGGCAAGACCGTCACCGAGGTCGTCACGACCGACGGCGACCAGCGCGTCGACATGACCCTGTCGAAGCCGTTCGAGGGTTCCGAGAACGTGCAGTTCTACTACGTCGAGGCGCGGGCGGACGAGGTCGTCTCCGCGATCGACGCGGCCGCCCCGAAGGACGGCTTCAACGACGCGGTGCCGCGCGCGACCTGGTTCGACGGCTTCCTCTCGCTCCTCCTCCCGCTCGTGCTCCTCGGCCTGCTGTTCTGGTGGCTGCTGTCGTCGATGCAGGGCGGTGGCGGCAAGGTCATGCAGTTCGGCAAGTCCAAGGCCAAGCTCGTCAACAAGGAGACGCCCACCGTCACGTTCGCCGACGTCGCCGGTGCCGACGAGGCGATCGAGGAGCTCCACGAGATCAAGGAGTTCCTGCAGGACCCGGCGAAGTTCCAGGCGATCGGCGCCCGCATCCCGAAGGGCGTGCTGCTGTACGGCCCTCCCGGAACCGGCAAGACGCTCCTCGCCCGTGCCGTCGCCGGGGAGGCCGGTGCCCCCTTCTACTCGATCTCCGGCTCGGACTTCGTCGAGATGTTCGTCGGCGTCGGCGCCTCGCGCGTGCGCGACCTGTTCAGCCAGGCGAAGGAGAACGCCCCCGCGATCATCTTCATCGACGAGATCGACGCCGTCGGCCGCCACCGCGGCGCCGGCATGGGCGGCGGCAACGACGAGCGCGAGCAGACGCTGAACCAGATGCTGGTCGAGATGGACGGCTTCGACCCGAACGCGAACGTCATCGTGATCGCGGCCACCAACCGCCCCGACATCCTCGACCCCGCGCTGCTGCGCCCCGGTCGCTTCGACCGCCAGATCGGCGTGGACGCGCCCGACCTCAAGGGCCGGCAGAAGATCCTCGAGGTGCACAGCAAGGGCAAGCCGCTGTCGAAGAGCGTCGACCTCGAGGTCGTCGCCCGCAAGACCCCGGGGTTCACCGGCGCCGATCTCGCGAACGTGCTCAACGAGGCCGCTCTGCTCACCGCCCGGTCGAACGCGCAGCTGATCGACAACCGCGCCCTCGACGAGGCCATCGACCGCGTGATCGCCGGCCCGCAGCGCCGCACCCGCGTGATGAAGGACAAGGAGAAGCTCATCACGGCGTACCACGAGGGTGGTCACGCGCTCGCCGCCGCCGCGATGAACTACACCGACCCGGTGACCAAGATCACGATTCTCCCGCGCGGCAAGGCCCTCGGCTACACGATGGTGCTGCCGATCGACGACAAGTACTCCGTCACCCGCAACGAGCTGCAGGATCAGCTGACCTACGCGATGGGCGGCCGCGTCGCGGAGGAGATCGTCTTCCACGACCCGACCACCGGGGCATCGAACGACATCGAGAAGGCGACCTCGATCGCCCGCAAGATGGTCATCGAGTACGGCATGACCACGCAGGTCGGCCCGGTCAAGCTCGGCACCGAAGGCGGCGACATGTTCGTGGCCAGGGACATGGGCCGCGGTCGCGAGTACTCCGAGAAGGTGGCGGAGCGGGTCGACGCCGAGGTGCGCGCCCTCATCGAGCAGGCGCACAACGAGGCGTACGCGGTGATCAGCGAGAACCGCGACATCCTCGACCGTCTCGCGCTGGCGCTGCTCGAGGAGGAGACCCTCGACCACAACCGCATCGCCGAGATCTTCACCGAGGTCAAGAAGCTGCCCGAGCGCCCGCTGTGGCTGTCGAGCGAAGACCGTCCGGTGTCGGAGCGCCCGCCGATCGAGGTCCCGAAGAAGGACGTGTCGCTCGCGGCCTCCGTCGAGGCGCCGTCCGCTGCCCCGCGTGCGCAGCAGGGATCGGCAGGAGCAGGCAACCCCCGCCCCGCGACGGCGTGACGTGACGGTCGACAGGGAGCGCGTCGAGCGGCTCACCCGCGAGTTGCTGGAGGCGATCGGCGAGGACCCGGACCGACCGGGCATCAAGCAGACCCCGGCGCGCATGGCGGAGCTCTACGCGGAGTTCTTCTCCGGCGTGGGGGAGGACCCCGGAGCGCCCCTCGCGCACACGATCAGCGTGACGCGCGGTCCTGCCCCCGACACCCTGCCGTCCGGTGCGGTGCTGCTGCGCGACATCCGGTTCCGCTCGGTGTGCGAGCACCACCTGCTGCCGTTCGCCGGGCACGCGCACATCGCCTACCTTCCGGGCGAGCAGGTCGTCGGCCTCGGGGCGCTGGTGCGCGTGGTCGAGATCCTCGCGGCACGGCCGCAGGTGCAGGAGCGGCTCGGTGAGCAGATCGCCGACACGATCGCCGAGCACCTCGACACGCGGGGCGTGCTGGTGGTGCTCGATGCGAGCCACGGCTGCGTCACGATGCGCGGCGGGCGGCAGACCGAGGCGTCGACCCTCACGATCGCCGCGCGCGGGGAGTACACCGACGCCGTCGCCAGGGCCGAGCTCGTGACCCTGATCGGCATGTCCGTCCCGTCCACCGGCGCGCGCTGATGACCGGCATCTGGGGCATCGTCAATGTCACCCCCGACTCGTTCAGCGACGGCGGCCGCTACTTCGACGTGGAGCGCGCGGTGGAGCACGGCCTGCGGTTGCGGGCCGACGGCGCGACCGTGCTCGACGTCGGCGGGGAGTCGACCAGGCCGGGGGCGGAGCGTGTCGGTGCAGACGAGGAGCAGCGTCGCGTGCTCCCCGTGATCGAGCAGCTCGCGGCGGCCGGTGTGCCGGTGAGCGTGGACACGCTGAACGCCGCCACGGCCGCGGCGGCCGTGCGCGCGGGCGCCCGGATCGTGAACGACGTGTCGGGCGGCCTCGCCGATCCGGACATGCGTGCGGCCGTCGCCGAGTCGGGTGCCGACTACGCGATCGGCCACTGGCGCGGTTTCTCGGACGACATGTACGCGAGGGCGGAGTACCGCAGGGTGGCGCGCGACGTCGCGGGCGAGCTGCAGGAGCGGCTGGGGGAGGCCGCCGCCGCCGGCATCGCCCCGTCGCGAGTGATCCTCGACCCCGGGATCGGCTTCGCGAAGGCCGGGGCACAGAACTGGGACGTGCTGCGCGGCCTCGACGAGATCGTCGCGCTCGGCCCGCGCGTGCTCATCGGCACCTCGCGCAAGCGGTTCCTCGCCGAGGTGCTGCAGGGCGCACGGCCCGAAGACGGCGAGGTGACGCAGGCGCGGCGCGATCTGGCGACCGCCGTCACGAGCGCCCTCGCCGCGCAGGCCGGGGTGTGGGCCGTCCGGGTGCACGACGTCGCCGCGACGCGCGACGCGCTCGCGGTCGCGAAAGCCTGGCGCGGCTGAGGCGGCGTCGGAGCCGCGCCGTACGCTAGAGGCATGGACTTCCTCGACGAGATCGTGCTGACAGGGCTGACGGTGTTCGGCCGCCACGGGGTCTACGCGCACGAGCGCGAGGAGGGGCAGGAGTTCACGATCGACCTGCGTCTGCGGCTCTCGCTGGAGCAGGCCGCCGGATCGGACGACGTGGCCGACACGGTGCACTACGGCGAACTGGCGGAACGCGTGGCCGCGGTGGTCGCCGGCGAGCCGGTCAACCTCATCGAGACCCTGGCGGAGCGCATCGCCGCGGTCGCCCTCGACGACCGTCGCGTGCAGGGTGTCACCGTCACGGTGCACAAGCCGCACGCGCCCATCCCGCTGGAGTTCGCCGATGTGGCCGTCACGGTGCACCGCACCCGGGCGCCGGAGACCCTGGAGGACATCACGGTATGAGCCGCAATCTCACGCGCCCGCCCGACGTTCCCGCCCCGCGCCCGGGTCGCCCGGAGACGGTCGCGGTCGTGGCGCTCGGGGCGAACCTGGGCGACCGGCAGGAGACGATCCGCGCGGCCGTCGAGCGCATCCGTCGGCTGCCGCTGGTGAGCGACGTGCGCGTCTCGCGGCTGTTCGAGACGGTGGCGGTGCGCCTCGACGGTCCCGACCCCGACGCCCCGGGCTACGTCAACGCGGTCGCGCTCGTCACCACGCGGCTGGCGCCGGAGATCCTGCTGGGCATGCTGCACGCGATCGAGGACGAGAACGGGCGCGTGCGGGAGGAACGGTGGGGCGACCGCACGCTCGACCTCGACCTCATCGCGTACGGCGATGTCGAATCGGACGACCCGCGGCTGGAGCTGCCGCATCCGCGCGCGGCCGAGCGCCTGTTCGTGCTGGAACCGTGGCTCGACGTCGACCCCGGCGCCGCACTGGTCGGACACGGACGCGTCGACGACCTCGTGGCGGGGCTGCGGGCGCGGGGCGACGCATGAAGCGCACGTCCGCCGGGCTGCTGGCCGTGCTCGCCCTCCTCGGGGGCGCCGTGGGGTTCGCGCTCGACCAGATGCTGACCGCGGGAGGGCGGGCCACGTTCACGCCGTCGCTGCTGCTGCCCGTGCTGCTCGTGCTCATCGCGATCGCGGCGCTCGGGGTCGCCTGGCCGGTGCGCCGCAGCGTCCGCTCCGGAAGGCGTATCGACCCGTTCCGCGCGCTTCGTGCCGCGACACTGGCGCGGGCGTCGAGCCTGCTCGGCGCGATCATGGCCGGCTTCGGCGCAGGACTGCTGCTCTTCCTTCTGACGAGGCCGATCGATCCGCCGGTAGGGTCGACAGTGGCGATGGCCGCGCTGATCGCGAGTGCAGTCGTGCTCGTCGTGGCCGCCCTCATCGCTGAACAGTTCTGCACCCTCCCGAAGGATCCTGATGACTCAGAACCCAGAGACCGCGCCCCTGAACCCGGCGGAGGGCACTGACCTCGACGCGCTGGACCGCGGCACGTACACGCAGTTGCGCACGGCGCGCAACGAGGCGCGCCTCGAGCTCGACGGCACGTGGCACCAGATCTCGCCGCGGTACGTCGTGTCGCAGATCGTGCAGAACGTCATCTTCCTGGTGATCGTCGCCGTCGCCGCGGTGGTGCTGAACGTCGTGCTCGAGCAGGACTGGGTCTGGATCCCCGCGGGCGCGATCATCCTGATCACCCTGATCACGCTCGTGATCCTGCCGCGGCAGGCGCGCGCGATCGGCTACATGCTGCGCGCGGACGACATCGTGTTCCGCAAGGGGATTCTGTGGCAGCGCATGATCGCCGTGCCGTACGGACGCATGCAGCTGGTCGACATCACGCAGGGCCCGCTCGACCGGGCGTTCGGCGTGTCCCAGCTGAAGATGGTGACGGCGGCGGCGACGACGGGCGTGCAGATCCCCGGACTCACCCAGGCAGCGGCCGAGGCCCTGCGCGACACGCTCATCCAGGTGGCCGAGACCCGCCGGACCGGCCTGTGAGCGAGGCGCAGCTCCCCGGCTCCGCGGTCGGTCAGGCCGCGGCGCCGTCGACGAACCTCGCCGACGGCGAGTGGCACCGCATGCATCCGCTCACGCCGCTGTTCAAGGGCGGCCTGGCGCTGATCATCGTGGCCGGCATCGTGATCGCCAACATGCGCGATCGTGTGATCGCATGGCTCGTCGGCATGTTCACGCCGGAAGAGGCGCACTACGGCGACTACACCGGCGGCGATCCGGTGGACTGGGTGCTCTCGAACAACCTGGCGCTCGTGGCGCTGCTCGGCGTGCTGGCGCTCGTCGTCGTGCTGGTGGCGATCTTCTGGTTCGTGTGGCGCTTCCAGCAGTTCCGCATCACGGGCGACCACGTGGAGGTGCGAAAGGGCATCATCTTCCGGTCGCACCGGCGTGCGCCGCTCGACCGCGTGCAGGGCGTGAACCTGACGCGCCCCTTCCCCGCGCGCATCATCGGCCTCGCGAAGCTGGAGGTGGTCGGGGCGGGCAACGACGCCAACGTCGAGCTCGAGTACCTGGCCACGCCTCGGGCGGAGGGCGTGCGCGCGGAGATCCTGCGTCTGGCGTCGGGCGCCCGGGCCGCCCGGCACGCCGCCATGAACCCGGGTGCGGAGGTGCCGGGGGAGCGGGTGTCGGCACGGTCGCAGCTCGTCGGCTCGATGAACCAGGGGGTCACCGGCCTCATCGCGGGCGTCGATCTGGAAGACGTGGTGCCGGAGAGCGTCGTGAAGATCCCCACGGGGCGTCTGATCGGCTCGCAGGTGATCTCGGGTCTGCTGTGGCTCGTGTTCTTCGGTGCGATCTTCGCGATCGCGATCGGCAGCACGATCATCGGGGTCCTCGTCGACGGCGATCCGGACGGCGGCATCGTGCTGCTCGGGATCGGGCTCGGCATGGGCGTGCCGATGGTGGTGGCCGTCGTCGGTATCACCTGGGCGCAGATCTCCAAGTCGCTGCGCTACTCGATCGCGCCGACGCCGGACGGCGTGCGCATCACCTACGGGCTGCTCACCACCGTCACCGAGACGCTTCCGCCCGGCCGCATCTTCGCGGTCGAGGTGTCGCAGTCGCTGCTGTGGCGTCCATTCGGCTGGTGGACCATCAAGATCAACCGGATGAGCGGCAAGAGCGCGGCGCAGCAGTCCTCCGGCAGCGGCCAGCAGTTCAACGTGGTGCTGCCGGTGGGCAAGCGCGCCGATGTCGAGCGGGTGCTCGCGCTGGTGCTTCCCGACCTTCCGCCCGCGAGCATCCCGCTGCTGTGGGAGCAGGGCGTCGTGGGTCCCGCTGCGGACGACCCCTACCGCACCATGCCGCAGCGCGCGTGGTGGCGGCGGCCCTTCTCCTGGAGACGCCACGGGTACGCAGTGACCTCGGACGGGCTGCTGCTGCGGCGGGGCATCGTCTGGCGCAAGCTCGCGGTGTTCCCGCTGGCCCGACTGCAGGGCGTGTCGCTGAACCAGGGGCCGATCGATCGGGCGCAGCGGGTGTCCGGCGCGCAGGTGCACACCGTCCCCGGACCGATCACCGGGATCCTCGCGGGGCTGGAGCGCGCAGACGCCCTCGCTCTGCTGGACGACGTCAGCCGCGCGGCCGCCGAGGCGGCGTCGCGCGACCGCACGCACCGGTGGAGCGAGCACGCGGTCGCGCCGGAGCCCCCGGCGTTCACCGGTCCGCCGCCACCTCCGGGTGCACGGCCTGCGCCCTTCGCCCCGCCCGTGGGGTCGGCCGCGGTGCCGCCGGTGGGGTCGCCTCCGGTCCAGCCTCCCGCCGTGCAGCGTCCCGGGGTGCCTTCGGTGGGGTCGCCCGCCGCGGTGCCTCCGACCGCGGTTCCTCCGGTGCAGCCTTCCGCCGTGCAGCCGCCGCCGGTGCCTCCGGTGCAGCCTGCCGCCGTGCAGCCGTCCGCGGTGCCTCCGGTGCCGCCGCCTGCGGTGCAGCCTCCCGCGGTGCCTCCGGTGGGGTCGCCCGCCGCGGTGCCTCCGGTGCCGCCGCCCGCCGTGCCTCCGGTGGGGTCGCCCGCGGTGCAGCCTCCCGCGGCGCCTCCGGTGGGGGCGCCTGCGGTGCAGCCGCCGCCGGTGCAGCCGCCTGCCGTGCAGCCGCCCGTGGTTCCGCCGACCCGTCGGTCGTCGAGGCCGGCTCCGACCGAGGAATGAGCGCCATGCGGGACGGCCGGCTGGGCGTCGGCATCGTCGGTGCAGGTCGCGTCGGGCCCGTGCTGGGCGCTGCGCTCGCCGGTGCAGGTCACGCCGTCGTCGGTATGACCAGTGGATCCGACGACGAACGAGCCTCGGCCGTGCTCCCCGGTGTGCCCGTGCTCGAGACGCAGGAGGTCGTCCGCCGGGCCGAGCTCGTGATCCTCGCCGTGCCCTCCGAGCAGCTCCCGGCGCTTGTCGCCGGCATCGCCGAAGTGGGCGGGTGGCAGGTGGGTCAGCTGGTGCTGCACACCGATGCGGCGCACGGCATCGAGGTGCTCCGTCCTGCCGCTGAGCGCGGAGCGATCCCGCTGGCGGTGCACCCGGCGATCACGTTCACCGGGACATCGATCGATCTCCGTCAGTTGCAGGCCGGCTATGCCGCGGTGACCGCTCCCGCGGCCGTCCTCCCCATCGCGCAGGCGCTGGCCGTGGAGATGGGCTGCGAACCGGTGGTGATCGCGGACGCGGACCGGCCGGCGTACGCGGATGCGATCGCGACCGTGACCGAGTTCTCGCGGTCGATCATCGGGCAGTCCACGTCCCGGCTGCGGGAGATCGGCGTCGACAATCCCGGGGGGTACCTGTCTGCGCTCGTGCAGTCCACGGTGGAGCGGGCGCTGCGCGAGTCGTCCGAGCCGCCACCCCTGATCTGACGGCGCTCACCGTCCGCCCGAGAAGCCGCCGCCGCCCCCGCCGCCCGAGAAGCCGCCGCCGAACGATCCGCCGCTCGACGAGGACCCGGTCGTCGGCGCCGTGTACGTCGCCGCCGACTGCGACGACGACATGAACGCCGCGAGCTGCACGCGCAGCGCGAGCGAGGTGGGATCGCCGATCCAGGCCGCGCCGCGCTGCTCTCGGGTGTAGGCGCGTTCGAGGACCTCGCCCCACTCGTCCTCCATCCCGAACAGCATCGCGTACGGCAGCAGTCGCTCATACACGTGGATCACCTCGGCACCATCGACCTCACGGCGTTCCGCACCGGTGTACGACTGCAGCATGCGCAGGCGGTCCTCCTCGGCCACGCGGATGAACTCTCGCACGCCCTGGAGGTATTCGAGCGTCCGGGCACCCTCCGGGGTGAGCACGGTGTGCTTCGAGAACGAGTAGAAGGCGGCGATGCCGACCAGCACCACGGCGAACGCCGCGGCGACGAGCCCCGGGATCGCGGCCAGCCGCCCGCTCGCCACGGCCCAGATGCCCACCCCGAGGCCCGCCAGCGCGATCGCGATGGCACACCACTGCACGACGACGGCGCCGCGGCTCCGGGCCCGCTCCGTGAGGCCCCGCGTGGCGGCGGCCGTGGACCCGGCGGTGGTGAGCGCCGACATGCGGGCGGCGAAGCTCTCGCTCGCGGTCGGCAGGTCGACCACGCCTTCCGCGTCGGCGCCGTGGAACAGGGCGTCGAGGGCGGCCGCATCGAGCTCGTCCGGTGCGGAACCACCAGGAAGACGGCGAAGTCGGGGTTGCTCGGGGCTGTCCCCCTCCTCGATGCGCAGCGCTCCGCGGACCGCGAGGTGCACGATCTCCGCGGGGATGACGTCCTGCGCCTTCGGGATGACCGCGGCGGCGACGAGCGGCGGCAGCGTGTCGGGCACGTGGTACTGGGCGACGACGATCCCCGTCGCGCGGCGGCGACGTCGGGTGAAACCTGCAACGGCGAGCCACCCCGCGACCGCGACGCCGACCGCGCCGATCGCCGCCACCAGCGGCCCGACGTCCGCGACCGGGTCGGGCGTGCGGGCCGGTGGCTGCTGCACGGTGCCCGCCTCGAACCCGATCGCGACCGTCACGCCGTCCCCGGCCGCAAGATCTGCCGCCGACGTGCGGAACGTGGCGCCGTCGCCCGTGGGGTCTGGACCGTCGAGCGTGCACGCGGTCGTGGATCCCGCCGGCCCCTGGTAGCACCGGGTCGAACCGGTGAGCCTCGCGGCCAGCGCAGCGTCCACGTGGACTTCGGCGTCGAACCGCTCGATCGGCTGCGTGCTGTCCAGCGGAAGGAGGTTCCAGTAGAACTCGTCGACCGCGGGCGTCGCGGAGTCTCTCGGCGACGTGGCCAGGACGACATCGCTCATCTCGTACTCGATCACATACGTCGTCAGGCCGCGCGCGTACTGGTCGTCGCCGGTGAGCACCAGCAGCAGTCCGTCCTCGTCGTCGGTCTCGAACGGGACGTCGCGCCCTTCGCCGTCGGTGACGGACAGCACGCGGGTGTCGATGCGGGCGTTCTCGTACGAGGTCGCGAGGCCCCGGACGATCCCGCGGTTCTGGTCGAACTCAGGGAACCGTGCCACGAGGGTCTCGGTCACGTGGAGGCGAGCGCGACCGTCGACGAGACTCAGGTCGTAGGTGGCGTCCCACGACGCGTACGAGAAGTCGTCCACGTCGGCGGCGACCGTGCGCGCCGCGGTGCCCGCGGCGGCCGCGGCGGCCGCGGCCGCCGGCGCGACCGCAGCGCGGTCCGACCGGGCGGAGGCGAGTGCCGGAGCGGCGGAGGCCGATGCGACGGGGAGGACGATGGCGCCGGCGGCGAGGACGAGGGCGGCGGAAGCGCGGGCGATCCTGGAGAGGGCCATGCACCGAGGCTACCCAGCGACGGCCGCGGACCCGCATCGCGCCTCGGTAAACTGGGGGAGACTTCCAAGGAGCCCCGCACATGACTGACGCGTCCGCCGCGCCCGAATCGGCCACGACCGACTCTTCCCCCGAGGACGACGTCCACGAGCAGAAGGCGGTGCGACTCGCCAAGCGCGAGCGCCTGATCGCCCGACGCTCGGATGCGGGGGGCGGCGCGTTCCCCGTGGGCGTGCCGGTGACCCACTCGATCCCCGCCCTGCGTGCGGAGTACGGCGAGCTGGAGGCGGGCGCGGAGACCGGTGTCGTGGTCGGGGTGGCTGGCCGCGTGGTCTTCAGCCGCAACACGGGCAAGCTCTGTTTCGCGACGCTGCAGGCCGGCGACGGCAGCCGCATCCAGGCGATGGTCTCGCTCGCGAACGTGGGCGAGGAGTCGCTGGCCGACTGGAAGGAATACGTCGACCTCGGCGACCACGTGTTCGTGCACGGCGAGGTCATCTCGAGCCGCCGCGGAGAGCTGTCGATCATGGCGGACGACTGGGCGATCGCGTCGAAGGCCATCCTGCCGCTGCCGAACGCCTATGCGGAGCTCAGCGAGGAGGGCCGCGTGCGCAGCCGCTACCTCGACCTGATCGTGCGCGAGCAGGCCCGCACGACCGTCCGGGCGCGCGCCGCCGTGAACGCCAGCCTGCGGGCGACGTTCGCGAGCCACGACTACCTCGAGGTCGAGACCCCGATGCTGCAGGTGCAGCACGGTGGGGCGTCGGCGCGTCCGTTCGTCACGCACTCGAATGCGTTCGACACCGAGCTCTACCTGCGCATCGCTCCGGAGCTGTACCTCAAGCGGGCCGTGGTCGGCGGGATCGAGCGCGTGTTCGAGATCAACCGCAACTTCCGCAACGAGGGCGCCGACTCGACGCACAGCCCGGAGTTCGCGATGCTCGAGGCCTACCAGGCCTACGGCGACTACAACCAGATGGCCGCCCTCACGCAGGAACTCGTGCAGCAGGCGGCGATCGCGGTCTCCGGCTCGACGACCGTGACCTGGGCGGACGGCACCGAGTACGACCTCGGCGGCGAGTGGGACCGCATCTCCATGTACGAGTCGCTGTCGGCGGCGTCGGGTCGCACGGTGACGCCGCAGGACGCGGTGGAGGACCTGATCTCGTTCGCGCAGGCCCACGGTGTGGACGTGCCGCCGCAGGCCACGCACGGCAAGCTGGTGGAGGAGCTCTGGGAGCACTTCGTGAAGGGCGACCTGGTGCGCCCGACCTTCGTGATGGACTTCCCCGTCGACACCTCGCCCCTCGTGCGCGAGCACCGCTCGATCGCGGGTGTCGTGGAGAAGTGGGACCTCTACATTCGCGGGTTCGAGCTCGCGACGGGGTACTCGGAGCTGGTCGACCCGGTCATCCAGCGGGAGCGGTTCGAGGAGCAGGCGAAGCTCGCGGCCCGTGGCGATGTCGAGGCGATGCCGATCGATCAGGAGTTTCTGCGGGCACTCGAGCACGGCATGCCGCCGTCCGGCGGCATGGGGATGGGGATCGACCGTCTGCTGATGGCCATCACCGGCCTGGGCATCCGCGAGACCATCCTCTTCCCCCTCGTGAAGTGACCGGCACCCGTTCATCGGCGGGTCCGTCCGCGGAAGGCCCAGTCGGGTAGCGCCTCCTCGGCGATCAGCCTCTCGAGGAGCAGGGCGAGGCTGTACTCCCGATCGATGTCGCGCGCGAGCTCGACGTAGCGACCGGCGTGCGTGGCGCGGCCGAGTGCCCACGACAGCCACGCCGCTGCGGTGAGGGGCGCGGGTCGCGCCGTGCGTGGTGCCCTCGCTGCGGCATGACGCACCACCTGCAACGCGCTGCGGAGCCGATTCGGATCGGGTGTGGGTCCGCGGCCGACGAACACCCGCCCGAGCTCGTCGGGGATCGGGCTGCCCGAGGCGGTGAAGGCGAGCTGCGCCTGGAGCGCACGGATACCGCCCTCTCGATCGCTCGCCCACTGCGCAAGGGCGGCGTCGCGGAGCGCGGGGCGCTGAAGGCACCAGAGCAGCGCCGCCCAGGCGAAGGGCGGGATCGTGTCCGGGCCTTTCAGCACCGCTTCGAAGAGCCCGGGGAGGTCGTCCAGCAGCGCGAGCGCGGCGAGCGCCTGCGGATCCTCCCGACCGGACACGCGGCCCTTCCCGTCCAGCGCGCCGCGGAGCCCGGTCAGCGCGCGCTCGACGCGCTGGCGCTCGGGTGCCCCCACGCGCGGAACCCGGGCTCCCGCGAGCTGGTCGCCGGACACGTCGCCGATCGAGGGGTGCGCGGGCGTGGGGCCGATCTCGGCGAGCGGCTTCAGCGTCGGCTCCCGGTCGAGGTAGCTGCTCCACCCGCCCGGCGTCACGCAGAGAGCATCCATCACTCGCATGCGCGCACCGCGCAGGCCGGCGAGAAGATGATCCACCACCACGGCGCCGGGCAGCACCAGGCCGTCCGCCGTCGTGACGCTCTCCTCGTCCGTGTACACGACGACGGCGGCGCCGTCCGTGCCGCGGACGCGCTGCAGGAGCCGCACGGCCGAGGCGGCGTAGCGGCCGGGGGGCATCGCGTCGTCGGGCGGGTCGAGCCGCATCGCCCCGTCGGTGCGGGAGCCGCGGAACGGCAGGAGCACGATGCTCCGGCGCGGAGTGAACCCGGCGAGGGTGGGGACGATGCCCAGGAACTGGGCGGAGTCGGAGGCGTTGAGCACGGTGGTCATCCCGAGAGCATCGCCCGGTCGGCATCGCGTGGCGGGCCGCGAACCCGCAGTCGGGGGAGCATTCGTGGGAACCGGGCTCTGTGGAGGAGACCCTCGCGTACCATGGAGTCATGGACAACTTCTGGCTCGCCGCGGCATGGTCGCTCCTGCCGACCATCGGAGTCAGCATCGTGTTCGTCGTCGTCCTCCGCGGCATCCTGCGCTTCGACCGCACCGAGCGGAAGGTGCACGCCCAGATCGAGGCCGAGGAACGCGCCGCGCGCGGACTCCCGCCGCGCACCTGAGTCCGACCCATCCGCTACTGTGAAGCGAGCGTGCCTGGTCTGGCGCGCACCGGGGTCATGACCCCTGATGCGGGCGAGGGGGTGCGATGACAGCCTGGACCTGGGGCTGGTGGTTCGCGGTCTTCCTCCTGCTCCTCGACATCACGATCCGCGTCACCGCCATCATCGTGATCCCGCGCAACCGGCGTCCCACGGCAGCGATGGCGTGGCTGCTGGCGGTGTTCTTCATCCCCTTCGTCGGCGTGTTCCTCTTCCTCCTCATCGGCAACCCGCGACTGCCGCGGGCCCGCCGCCGCAAGCAGGACCAGATCAACGAGTACATCGCCGAGACCAGCGAGCACCTGCACTTCGGCACGCTGCGTCCGAACGCCCCCGCGTGGTTCGGGCCGATCGTGCAGATGAACCAGCGCCTCGGAGCCCTCCCGCTCTCCGGTGACAACGGCGCGCACCTGATCTCCGACTACCAGGAGTCGCTCGACGAGATGGCGGAGGCGATCCGCACCGCCCAGGACTACGTGCACGTCGAGTTCTACATCCTGCAGTCCGACGAATCGACCGACAACTTCTTCCGCGCGCTCGAAGAGGTCGCGGCACGCGGGGTCGCGGTGCGCGTCCTGCTCGACCACTGGGCCAACCGGGGCAAGCCGCGCTACCGCCAGACCGTCGCACGACTCAACGCGATGGGGGCCGACTGGCACCTGATGCTGCCCGTGCAGCCGCTCAAGGGGAAGATGCAGCGCCCCGACCTGCGCAACCACCGCAAGCTGCTCGTCGTCGACGGGAACATCGCGTTCCTCGGGTCGCAGAACATCACCGACTCGACCTACAACCTGCGCAAGAACATCCGCCGCGGACTGCACTGGGTCGACCTCATGGTGCGCCTCGACGGGCCGGTCGTGCTGAGCGTGAACGCCATCTTCCTGAGCGACTGGTACAGCGAGACCGATGTGGTCCTCCAGGAGATCGACATCGCGCACGCCAACATCGGCTCCGGCGATCTGGACTGCCAGGTCGTGCCGTCCGGTCCGGGGTTCGAGGTGGAGAACAACCTCCGGCTCTTCCTCGCGCTGCTGTACGCGGCGAAGAAGCAGATCATGATCATCAGCCCGTACTTCGTCCCGGACGAGGCGCTGCTGCTGGCCGTCACCGCAGCGGTCGATCGCGGCGTCCAGGTCGAGCTGTTCGTCTCGGAGGAGGGCGACCAGGCGATGGTCTACCACGCCCAGCGCAGCTACTACGAGGTGCTGTTGCGGGCGGGGGTGCGCATCTGGATGTACCGCAAGCCCTACATCCTGCACACCAAGAGCCTCACGATCGACGACGAGGTGGCGGTGATCGGCTCGAGCAACATGGACATGCGCTCGTTCGGTCTCAACCTCGAGGTGTCGATGCTCGTCCGTGGCGAGGAGTTCGTCAGGGAGATGCGCGAGGTGGAGGACAAGTACCGGTCGCTCAGCCGCGAGCTCACGCTCGAGGAGTGGATGCAGCAGCCGCTGCGGTCCACCGTGCTCGACAACCTGGCGCGGCTCACCTCGGCGCTGCAGTGACCGGCCCCGCGGGCCGAGCCCCGTAGGCAGGGGAGGATGCCGCGAGTACCCTGAGGGCATGACTCCTCGCCGGCTCCTCCTCGTCGCGTCCTCCGCGCTCGCCGCGGCCCTGCTCCTCGCCGGTTGCACGGTGGGCCCGGGCAACACCGCCCCGAACTCGACATCGGAGCCGTCGAGCGGTCCGGGCAACGCGGGCGGCGGCGACGATTCGGGCGACCTGGAGGGCGCACTGCTCGACGACGGGCGCATGTTCGCGGTCGTCAGCTGGGGCTCCTCCACGTGCCTGCCCCAGGTCGACCAGGTCTCCGCGGAGGGCCAGACGGTGTCGGTCACGCTGGTCGAACCCGAGGGCGACGGCGCGACGGAGAAGGCGTGCACGGCGGATCTCGCTCCGCGCGCGAGCGTCGGCGCGCTGCCGGAGGGCGTGGATCCGACCAAGGACATCACCCTCCAGGTGACCTACGGGGACGTTTCCGATGACATCGACCTCGACGGCGACCCGGACGCGACCGGCACCCCGGGCGACCCGACGTCGTACGAGCCGTCCGCGGGATGGTTCGACGACGGCGGGCTGGTGCTGCTGACGTGGGGCTCGTCCGGATGCCCGCCCGTCGTGGAATCGGCCGAGGGCTCGGGCTCCGCGGGCACGGTCACCTTCGTCACCGACGACACCCAGGTGTGCACGATGGACATGGCGCCGCGTGCGACCGTGATCGAGTTCCCCGAGGACGACGTGGACGACGACGCGCCGTTCACCCTCACGCTCGTGGGCGGCGGACTCGACGGCACGGTGCAGGTGCGCTGACCCCGGCGCCGCCCCGTCAGAGGATGTGCACGGGGTGGCCGGCGGGCAGCGCCAGCAGCAGGGCGCCCGGGTCGGCGCGGCACACCACCCGCACGGCCTCGCCGAACTCGTCGCCGTCGAGCTCGACGGGCGTGGGAGCGGGCGCCGCCGCCTCGGCCGCCGCGCCGCGGAAGTAGTGCACCGAGGCGTCCGTGCCGCGGCGCTCCAGCACGAGGCGTCCCGCGCGGAAGCGGCGCAGCACCGAGTTGTCCCACCAGATCTTGCGCCACACACCCAGCCAGCCGAGCACACCGGTCGGCTTGATCACGGCGACGTCGAGTGCGGCATCGGTGATCGACGCGTCGGGGATCAGCGAGATGCCGGCGGGCAGCGTGCCGCAGTTCGCGAACAGGATGCTGTGGACCTTGGTGGAGTGCAGGCGCCCCTCACCGATCTGGTAGACGGCGCGGAACGGCTGGGCCCGGGGGAGCGATCGCGCAGCACCGTCGACGTATGCGATCCACCCGACCGATCGCTTCAGGTCGGAGCGCGTGTTCGCGATCATGTCGGCATCCAGGCCGATGCCGGCGAGCACCACGAAGGCATGCTCGACCTCCTCGCCGTCCGCGCGGGTGAGCCGTGCCCAGCCGATGTCGATCGGGTGGCGGAAGTCGCCCAGAGCGGCACGGATCATCTCGGCGGGGTCGGTCAGCGGCAGTCCCAGGTTGCGCGCGAGGAGGTTGCCGGTGCCGCTCGGCAGGATCGCGAGCGGCACCCCGGTGCCGGCGATGGCCTCCGCGACCGCGCGCACCGTGCCATCGCCGCCCGCCACCAGCACCACGTCCACACCACGGGCGAGCGCCTCGGCCGTGGCTCCCTGCCCGGCGTCGTCGACCGTCGTCGGGTAGAACGCCGGGTGCTGCCAGCCCGCCTCGCGGCACAGGTCTCGAACCTGCGCCCGCAGCCGCTTCCCGTCCACTTTCACCGGGTTGTACACGAGTGCCGCCTGCGAGGTGACAGGGGGGCTCGTGCGCATGGCGCTACTCTAGACCGGCAGCCGAGGGGCTCCGCCGCACCTCGTAGACTTGCGGAATGATCGACCTCGCACTCCTCCGCGAAAACCCGGAGATCGTCCGCCGTTCGCAGGCTGCCCGTGGCAACGACCAGAGCACCGTCGACGTCGCACTCGAGGCCGATCGATCGCGCAGGGCCGCGCTCGCCGCGTTCGAAGAGCTGCGCGCCGAGCAGAACGCCTTCGGCAAGCAGGTCGCCAAAGCCCCCAAGGAGGAGAAGGCGGCGCTCGTCGCCCAGGCGAAGGACCTCGCCGACCGCGTGAAGCAGGCGCAGCACGCCGCGAACGAAGCCTCGGAGCACGCGGCCGCGGCCCTCGCGCGCATTGAGAACGTCGTGATCGACGGTGTGCCGGCGGGGGGCGAGGAAGACTTCGTCGAGCTGCGGCGGGTGGGCGACGTCCCGGCGTTCGACTTCGAGCCCCGCGACCACCTCGAGCTCGGGGAGCTGCTCGGCGCGATCGACATGGAGCGCGGCGCGAAGGTCTCCGGCGCGCGCTTCTACTTCCTGCGCGGGATCGGCGCCCGGCTCGAGATCGCCCTCATGAACCTCGCGCTCGACACGGCGCTGCAGAACGGCTTCGTGCCGATGATCACGCCCACGCTCGTGCGGCCGGAGATCATGCAGGGCACCGGCTTCCTCGGCGAGCACGCGGACGAGGTGTACCACCTCGACAAGGACGACGACCTGTACCTGGTCGGCACGAGCGAAGTCGCGCTCGCCGGCTACCACAAGGACGAGATCGTCGACCTGTCCGACGGCGCCCTCCGCTACGCGGGCTGGTCCACGTGCTACCGCCGCGAGGCGGGATCGCACGGCAAGGACACCCGCGGCATCATCCGCGTGCACCAGTTCAACAAGCTCGAGATGTTCGTCTACACCTCGGCCGAGGACGCGGAGGCCGAGCACCTGCGGCTGGTCGCGCTGCAGGAGCAGATGCTCACCGCGCTCGGCCTCGCGTATCGCGTGATCGATGTCGCCGCGGGCGACCTCGGTTCGAGCGCCGCGCGCAAGTACGACATCGAGGCGTGGGTGCCCACCCAGGGTGCGTTCCGCGAGCTCACGTCGACCTCGAACTGCACGACCTACCAGGCCCGGCGCCTCGACGTGCGGTACCGGCCGCCGGTGGAGGAGGGGGCGTCCGCGCCGAAGACGCAGCACGTGGCCACGCTCAACGGCACGCTCGCGACCACCCGGTGGATCGTCGCCCTGCTCGAGACGCACCAGCAGGCGGACGGCTCCGTGCGGGTGCCCGAGGTGCTGCGCCCCTACCTCGGCGGACTCGAGGTGATCCGCCCGCTCGCCGACGCGCAGGCCGCCCGGTGAGCGCGCCCTGGCTGGTCGGCCTCGACGTCGACGGCACGATCCTGCTCCAGGACGAGACCATGAGCCCCGGTGTGCCGGAGGCGATCGCCCGCGTGCGCGACGCCGGACACCTGGTCACGATCGCGACGGGGCGCAGTTGGATGGGGACGCAGCGCTACGTGGAGGAGCTGGGTCTCACGGCGGATCTCGTCGTCTGCTCGAACGGCGCAGTGACGATGCGGCGCGTGGGCGACCGGTGGGAGCGCTGGCACGTCGAGACCTTCGACCCGACTCCCGCGCTGGCTCTGCTCCGTGACCGCCTCCCGGACGCGCGATACATGGTCGAGCTCGGCTCCGGACAGCGGCTCTTCACCGAGCAGCTCGACGACTGGACGCTCGACGGCGGACGGCAGGTCGACTTCGACCGGCTCGGCGACCTCCCGGTGTCGCGCATCGTGGTCGTCTCGCCGGATCACGACGAGGACGACTTCCACCGGCTCGTGGCCGACGCGGGGCTCAACGAGGTGTCGTACGCGATCGGCTGGACCGCCTGGCTCGACATCGCTCCGCAGGGCGTCGACAAGGGAACGGCGCTGGAGCGGGTGCGCGACGAGCTCGGACTGCAGCGCGACCGCGTGCTGGTCGCGGGGGATGGTCGCAACGACATCGGGATGTTCGGCTGGGCCCTCGCGGGCGGGGGCCGTGCGGTGGCGATGGGGCAGGCGCCGGACGAGGTGAAGGACGCCGCGGGAGAGGTCACGACCGACGTCGAAACGGGGGGCCTCGCGACCGCGCTCGACACGCTTCCAGCGCCCGCCCAGGTCGACGCACGAGAATAGAGTTCGGCTAGACTCACGCCTGGTCGGCAGACGTATCTGTCGGGAGGGTTGTCCGAGCGGCCGATGGAGCTGGTCTTGAAAACCAGTGGGCAGAGATGTCTCGTGGGTTCGAATCCCACACCCTCCGCATACCGAGCACGGCGAACCCTCCGCGCCGTGCCGAATCCGAAAGGGCCCGAGTGAGCGACAACCGACGCCGTCATACCCTCGCGCGACACGGTCAGCAGCACACCCCCGGCACCCTGGGTCAGCTGATGAAGTTCATCGCGATCGGCCTGGCCGTGGTGCTGGTCAGTGGCATCGGTGTCGGCACCTACATCTTCTACGACTTCTCCAGCACGGTCTCCGCGAACGCGGTCGATCTCGACGGTCAGGAAGACGTTCCGCCGGACATCGGCGAGTACAAGGGTGGTTTCAACCTCGTTCTCACGGGCGTCGACACGTGCGAGGAGAAGTACAAGGATCTCTTCGGCGATCGCTGCACGGGTCGCGACGCGGGGGGCACGCTCAACGATGTGAACCTGCTGGTCCACGTCTCGCAGGAACCCCGGCGGATCACGGTGGTCAGCTTCCCGCGTGACCTCATGGTGCCGATCCCCGAGTGCGAGGACGAGGACGGCAACGTCCACTCCGCCATGAGCAAGCAGCCGCTCAACACCGCCTACACCGACGGCGGCCTCAACTGCGTCGTCCAGACGATCTCGCAGCTGACCGACCAGGAGGTGCAGTTCGCGGCATCCGTCACGTTCGGCGGCGTGATCGAGATCACCAACGCGATCGGCGGGGTGGAGGTCTGCCTGGCCAACCCGATCAAGGACCGCTACACAGGCCTCGACATGGAGGCGGGCACGCACTGGCTCCAGGGCCTCGAGGCGCTGCAGTTCCTGCGGACCCGGCACGGCGTGGGCGACGGCAGCGACCTGGGGCGCATCGGCAACCAGCAGCAGTACATGTCGAGCCTGGCCCGTGCGCTGATCAGCGGCGAGACCCTGGGCAACGTCCCGGTCATGCTGAAGCTCGCCAACATCGGCCTCCAGAACCTCGAGACCAGCACGTCGCTCGCCGATCCGATGAAGATCGCGCAGATCGCGCTCGCCGTGAAGTCCGTTCCCTTCGAGGACATCGTGTTCCTCCAGTACCCGACGAACCAGGACAGCGCCGACCCCAACAAGGTGGTTCCGAACCAGCAGGCGGCTGACGTGATGTGGGATGCGATCGAGAAGAATGCCCAGCTCCAGGTCACGCATCAGAACACGAGCAACGACGGGGTGATCGTGGCGGAGCCCACCACCCCCGTGGAGGCGACGCCCGATCCCAACGCGACGCCGAGCGACGTGGTGGCGCTGCCCGACAGCATCAAGGGCAACTCGGCCGCACAGCAGACCTGCTCCAACGGCAACGTGCGCTGACGCGCCAGGCGTCGTCTCTGCGCGCGGCCGGGCGCGGACCCGTCCGCCCCAGAGCGGTCGAGGCTCCAGCCGGCACGCACGGAGGGCGGGGACGAGGTCGTGAGACCTCGCCCCCGCCCTCCGTGCGTGGGGCGGTGCCCGGCGTCAGCGCGCGCGACGTGTGCGCGCGACGTGCGCTGCCACGAGCCCGGCGCCGATGAGCGCGAGCACCGTTCCGCCGGTCAGGACCCAGGGCGACGTGCTGCCGCCGGTGGTCGCGAGCGATCCGGCGCTCGGATCGGCCGGAGCCGCCGGGTGCGCGGGCGTGCTCGGGGTGCCAGGGTCGGCCGGAGTGCCGGGGTCGGCCGGGGTGCCGGGGTCGGCCGGGTCCACCGGCGGGGCCGCCGGGAAGGTGTTGGTGACGACGATCTCCGCCGTACCCGCGGCCTCATCCGTGACGGTCGCCGCTGGGCCGACGGCGACGCTCGCCGCGCCGCCGTTCTCCGTCTCGGTGGCGGTGCACACGCTGGAGACCGGTGCCGTGAGGGTCTGCGTCTCGGCACCGGTGAAGGTCAGGGTGCGCGGATAGTCGGGTGCCGACTCCCCCGCCCACTGGCAGTCGACGACGACGGCGAACGGCCCCGTCGGCGTCCCGGCTCCCTCGACCGTCTTGGTGATCGCCAGCTGTCCCACGCCGGTGCCGGCGCCCTCGCCGCCGGCGCTCAGGCGGCGGACCGATCCTGGCGTGCTCCAGGACTCGCCGTCCGCCGTGACCGACAGGGTGTTGCGGTACACGTCGAGCGACGGGTCGGTCACGCTGTTCTGGAACTTGACCTGCACGATCTCGCCGTCGGCCACGGCGCGGCCCATCGTGACCGTGAGCTGCTGGGCGGTGCAGTCGACCGTGTAGTCGCCGGCGTCCACCGGCACGAGATCGGTGAGGAAGCCGTCGGCATCCGCCGTCGAGGTGTGCCGCACGAGGATCGGCGACGTGCAATCGACCTCTTGGCCGGGCTGTGCCGGGTCGTCGAACACGAGAGAGGAGAACGGGCCGCGGGGTGAGGCCACGGTCCATTGGAGGGCACCCTGCGGGTGGGTCGTGCCCTGATCGACGAGGTCGGTCCAGGCGCCGGCCTTGCTGGGGGCGGTGCGGTCGATGCCCGGAACGCCCGTGGCTTCGATGCCATCGTCGAACGTGACGCCCCCGTCACCCGTGAACGTGACGGGCACGGTGGTGCCGGTCTGGGTGGTCTGGAACTCGGCCCAGAAGTGCGCCGTGCCGTGCACCGAGAGCGGGTGCGTCGTGACGTAGTCGGTGAGGGTGAAGGTCGCGAGTCCATCGGGGGAGAGGGACGCCTCCGCGACCTCGGCGCCGCCGGCGTCGGTCAGGGCGAACCCCTGGGTGAGCGCGAGCAGTTCGGGCGGGAGCTGCAGCACGAACGTGTCGCCCGCGTGCGAGCCGTCGGGCACGCTCCACGCGAGATCGATCTGCACGTCCGACCCGGCGGCGGCGCTGCTCTGCACCACCTCGACGCTGGTGATGGCTCCATCGATGGTCGCCGCCGAGGCGGTGGACGCGGTAGCGAGGGAACTCGCGAGGAGAGCGGCGAAAGCGCCGGTGGTGGCGAGGGCGCGCGAATATCTGGTCTTCGTCATTGATTGTCCTTTGTGAGCGCTGCCTGAAGAGGCGAGTGGTGACACTAACGCGTAGCATGTTACCCTATGGCTGGGAGGGTCGAGCCCGTCGAGCTCGCGGAGGGGCCGAGCTCGGCAGGCGCGAAAGCACGAGCGGTGCGACGAACAAGGGGCGGTTCCTCTCCGACGGGAAAGGAACCGCCCCTTTTCGCCGTTCGGATCAGGCGCCGGGCGCGAAGACCTTCGGGGGATGCGTGGCGGCGACGAGGGCGCGAAGGTCTTCCAGCGTGCCGCGGGTCGCACCGAGTGCGCGGCCCTGGATCAGGACGTTCCCCAGGGCGGTCGCCTCGACCGGGCCCGCGAGGACCGGGAGGCCAGAGCGGTCGGCGGTCGCCTGGCAGAGCAGGTCGTTGAGCGCGCCGCCCCCGACCAGGTGGATGCGGTCGAGACTGCGGCCGGAGAGCCCGGCGGCCGTGTGCACCGCCTCGGCGAACGCCGCGGCGATGGACTCGATGATCGAGCGCACGAACGCCGCACGCGTCGACGGCACCGGTTGCGGCAGCAGGGCGGCGATCCGGGCGGGCATGTCCCCCGGCGCGCTCAGCGACGGGTCGTTCGCGTCGAACACCGGGACCTGGTCGGTGACGGCCGACGCGGCGGCCAGGAGTTCCGGCAGTGCGATCGGCGCACCGTCTTCGGCCTCCCACGCGCGCACCGTCTCACTGAGCAGCCAGAGCCCCGTGACGTTGTGCAGGAAGCGATACCGGCCGTCGGCTCCGCGCTCGTGCGTGAAGTTCGCCTCCCGCGCGTCGTCGGTGAGCACGGGTGCGCGCAGCTCGACGCCCACCAGGCCCCAGGTCCCGCACGAGATGAACGCGGACGAGGACGACTCCAGCGGAACGGCGACGACGGCGGACGCGGTGTCGTGCGAGGCCACCGCCACCACGGGCAGGCTCGCACCGATGCGTGCCGCGACCCCGGGGGTCAGCGTGCCGACGACCGTGCCGGCGTCGACGAGTTCGGGCAGGAGCCGTGGCGGGATCCCCGCCCTGACCGCGAGCTCGGTGTCCCATTCGCCCGACCGCACCCCGAGCAGGCCGGTGGTGGAGGCGTTCGTGCGCTCCGCGACGCGCCGGCCCGTGAGGAGGTACGCGAGGAGGTCGGGGATGAGTAGAGCCGTGTCCGCCTCCGTGAGACGCGGGTCGGCACGGAACTGGTACAGCGTGGTGAACGGCAGGAACTGCAGGCCGTTGCGCTCGTACAGCTCCGCGAAGGGCACCTCGCCATGCACCTTGGCCACGCCACGGGCGGTGCGGCGGTCGCGGTAGTGGAACGGCTCCCCGAGCAGCTCGCCGTCGCGCAGCAGCCCGTAGTCCACCGCCCAGGAGTCGATCCCGATGCTCTCGATGGACGGCTCGCGGCGGACGGCCTCGGCGAGCCCGTCCACCACGTGCTCGTACAGGGCGGCGAAGTCCCAGTGCAGTCCGTCGGCACGCTCCACCGCTCCGTGCGGGAACCGCGAGACGGGTTCCAGGTCGAGCACCCCGGGGCCGATGCGCCCGATCATGACCCGGCCGCTGGTCGCGCCCAGGTCGACCGCCGCCACCGCCCTGACCCTCGTGTCGTTCATCGGCCGGTGACCCTCATCGCAGGAACGCGGCGGCGACGCCGGAGTCGACGGGGATGTGCAGGCCGGTGGTGCGGCTCAGCTCCGGTCCGGTGAGCACGTAGACGGCATCGGCGACGTTCTCCGGCACGACCTCGCGCTTGAGGATCGTGCGGTTGGCGTAGAACTGGCCGAGGTCCTCTTCCTTGACACCGTACGTGGCGGCACGGTTGGCGCCCCAGCCCGACGCGAAGATGCCGGAGCCGCGCACGACGCCGTCGGGGTTGATGCCGTTGACCCGCACGCCGTGCTCGCCGAGCTCGACCGCGAGCAGCCGCACCTGGTGGGCCTGGTCGGCCTTGGTCGCGGAATAGGCGATGTTGTTCGGGCCCGCGAACACGGAGTTCTTCGACGAGATGTAGATGATGTCGCCGCCGAGCTTCTGATCGATCAGCACACGGGCCGCGGCCTTCGACACCAGGAACGAGCCCTTGGCCATGACGTCGTGCTGCAGGTCCCAGTCCTTCTCGGTCGTCTCCAGCAGTGGCTTCGACAGGGAGAGCCCCGCGTTGTTGACGACCAGGTCGACGCCGCCGAACGCGAGCAGGGCCTCGTCGAGCGCGGCCTGCACGGCCTCGGCATCCGCCACGTTCGCGGCGACGCCGATCGCGACGTCGGTGTTCCCGAGCTCGGCGGCCGCGGCCTGCGCCTTCTCGAGATCGAGATCGGCCACGACCACGCAGGCGCCCTCGGCGGCCAATCGGGTCGCGATCGCCTTGCCGATGCCGGAGGCGGCGCCGGTGACGAACGCGATGCGACCCTGGTGGGTCTTCGGCTTCGGCAGCCGCTGGAGCTTGGCCTCCTCCAGCGCCCAGTACTCGATGCGGAACTTCTCGGCGTCGGAGATCGGGGCGTAGCTCGACACGGCCTCGGCGCCGCGCATGACGTTGATCGCGTTGACATAGAACTCGCCGGCGACGCGCGCGGTCTGCTTGTTCGCGCCGTAGGAGAACATGCCCACGCCGGGCACGAGCACGATGAGCGGGTCGGCGCCGCGGATGGCGGGGGAGTCGGGGGTGGCGTGCGCGTCGTAGTAGGCCCGGTAGTCGGCGCGGTACTGCGTGTGCAGCTCGTGCAGACGCGCGATCTGCTCGTCGACGGTCGCCGTGGGGGGCAGGTCGAGGATCAGCGGCTTCACCTTGGTGCGCAGGAAGTGATCGGGGCAGCTGGTGCCCAGGGCCGCGAGGGCGGGCGCCTTCTCGGCTGCGAGGAAGTCGAGCACGACGGCGTCGTCCGTGAAGTGCCCCACCATCGGCTTGTCGGTCGAGGCGATGCCGCGGATGGTGCCGGCGAGGGCCGCGGCCCGACGGCGACGGTCGGCCTCGGGGAGCGCCTCGAACCCCGGGCGGACGGGACCGAACGGCTCGGCGCGGCCGTGGTCGGCGAGGTACGCCGCCGCGGTGTCGATGATCCAGAGGGAGTTCGCCTCGGCCTCGTCGGAGGTGTCGCCCCACGCCGTGATGCCGTGCCCGCCGAGGATGCAGCCGATCGCGGCGGGGTTCTCCGCCTTGATGGCGGCGATGTCGAGTCCGAGCTGGAAACCAGGGCGCCGCCACGGCACCCACACCACGCGGTCACCGAAGATCGCGGTCGTCAGGGCCTCGCCGTCGGCGGCGGTCGCGATCGCGATGCCCGAGTCGGGGTGCAGGTGGTCGACGTGTGCCGCGTCGACGAGTCCGTGCATGGCCGTGTCGATCGAGGGGGCTGCCCCGCCCTTGCCGTGCAGGCAGTAGTCGAACGCGGCGACCATCTCGTCTTCGCGGTCGATTCCGGGATACACGTCGACGAGCGCCCGCATCCGGTCGAGGCGCAGCACGGCGAGGCCGCTCTCGGTGAGGGTGCCCAGGTCGCCGCCCGAGCCCTTGACCCACAGCAGTTCGACGGGCTGCCCGGTGACGGGATCGATCTCGGTGCCCTTGGCCGAGGTGTTGCCCCCGGCGTAGTTGGTGTTCTTCGGGTCTGCGCCCAGACGGTTGCTCCGCGCGATCAGCTCGGCGGCGGTCGGGTTGGTCATGACGATCTCCTGCACCATCGGGGGAGCGCCGCAGCGCTGTTAAGTCCTGTGAAAGATAACATGATCTGACGCGAGCGCCAAGGGTCAGCGCACCTCGGCGATCCCCCGGAAGGGGTCGAGGCGCTCATCCGCCGGATCGAGATCGGTGATCAGCACGTCCACCTGCGCGGGCTCGAGGGCGCGGGCGACCGACCGACGGCCCAGCTTGGTCGCATCGACGCAGAGCACCGTGGTGCTCGCCTGCGCGGCGAGCGCCCGCTTGACCTCGGCCTCCTCCACCGACACCTCGGAGGAGCCGTCGCCCTCGTCGAGGGCATCGGCCGAGGCGAAGAACACGTCGAAGTACACCGCCTGCAGGCTGCGGAGGGCGAGGGGTCCGATCAGGCTGCCCGTGGTCGGCTCGGCGGTGCCGCCCGACAGCACCGCGGTCACCCCCTCCCGCGGCTGCAGCAGCTGGAAGGTCTCGACGGCGTTGGTGTACACGGCGAGTGCGTCGCGCGGTCCGAGCACCGCGGCGAGCGTGCTTATCGTCGTCGACGCGTCGAGGGCCACCGTCCCGGCGGCCGGCACCAGGTGCAGCGCCTTCTCGGCGATCACCCTCTTGGCGCTCGCCCGCATGCTGCGCCGGGCGTCGAAGGGCCGGGCGCGGGGAGCCGCTGTCGCCCCGCCGCGCACCCGTCGCACCCGCCCCTCGGCCTCGAGCTCGAGGAGGTCGCGCCGGATCGTCATCGACGACACCGCGAACAGCTCCGCTGCCCCGTCGATCGAGACGCCCTCGGGGCCTTCGGCCATCGTGACCAGCTCGTCGCGGCGGCGCTGAGCGTCGAGGTTTCCGGAAAGAGCCATACCGGGAATCTAGCCGGTGGGCGTGCGCTGCCGACCGCCGCGATCGACGAGCGTGGTCGGCACGAGGTGCAGGGCGGGTGGCGCGGCGGCGTCCCCCGCGATGCGGTCGAGGAGCGTGGTGGCGGCCAGGGCGCCCAGTGCGGCGACGTCGTAAGCCACCACGCGCAGCGGCCGCGGCAGCATCCACGACAGCTCGAAGTCGTCGAAGCCGGTCACCGCGACGTCGGCGTCACGCCGCGTGAGCTCTTCGAGGGCTCCGACCGTCGCGCGGTTGTTGCCGCAGAATAGGGCCGTCGGCGGGCGGGGGCCGTCGAGGAGGCGCGCCGTGGCAGCCGCGGCGTCCTGCGGGGTGTGGATGCCCGTGACGAGGAGCGACGGATCGAGCGCGCGGCCCGCGGCGGCGAACGCCTCCTCGGCCCCGGCCAGCCGCTCGCGCATCGTGTAGATCTCCGTCGCGTCGAGCAGGAGCCCGATCCGCTCATGCCCGCCCAGCAGTTCGGCGACCGCCGCGCGTGCACCGCCGCGGTTGTCGAGCAGCACGGTGTCGGCGGGAATGCCGTCGCCCGGGCGGTCGAGGAACACGACCGGCGTGCCGTGGGCGACCTCGGGCGCCAGGTAGCCGTGATCGGTCGCGGCGGGGACCAGGATCAGCCCGCCCACCCGGCGCTGGCAGAGGTCGAGGGCGAGGCGGCGCTCGACGGCGGGATCCTCCTCGCTGGAGGCCATCAGGACGTGCAGACCCCGCTGTGACGCGACGGCCGACACGGCCGCGGCGATCCCCATCGAGAAGGAGTTGGAGAGGTCGGCGGCGAGGAACCCGATGGTGTCGTTGGTGCCGGAGCGCAGGCTCGCCGCGAGGGCGTTGCGGTGGTATCCGAGGCGGTCGATGGCCTCGCGCACGCGGTCGGCCAGGGCGGGGTCGACGTTGGGCTCCGCGTTGATGACGCGCGAGACGGTCTTCAGACTGACCCCCGCCGCGGCGGCCACGTCGTTCATCGTCGGCCTGCCGCTGCCGCGCATCGTGCGCCCTCCGCTCACCACCTCTCCACGATAGGAGCGTGCGCGCCGTTCACCGGCGCGGCGCGACGGCCGCGCCCGACTGATGCGAGGCGATGGCCGCCGCGAAGATCCGATGCGTCGCGGCCGCCTCCTCCGGTCGCACGGTGCCGAAGCCGTCGCCGAGGAGCCCCTGATGCTCGGCGAGGAACGCCGCCCACATCTGCAGGATCGCATCCGAGAAGCCCGACTCGAAGTTCGGCCCGGTCACCGTGGGCCACACCGACTGGCTGCCGGCGTCGATGCGCTGCCAGCTCTGCTCGCGCCCGACCCCCGGCACGTCGATCAGCGCGAACACCTGCACCTCCTTGGGGTTCTTGGTGCTGAAGCGCACGGCGCCCTCCATGCCGATCGCCTCGAACTCCCAGGTGTTCTTCTCGCCGGGGGCGATCCGCTTGGTCTCGGTCGTGAGCGGGAACCGCGCCCCGTCGTGCGTCGCCCACGAGTGCAGGACGGCGTTGTCCCAGGTGTCGCACGGCTGCGGGGTGCCGTCGGGTCCCGGCCGTTCGGTGACGATGTCCTGCAGCACGCCGCTGACGGTCTCGGGCATCCAGCCGAGGCGCAGCGGCACGTGCCAGGTGTGCATGCCGAGGTCGTTGAGCACCCCGGCCTCGCCGCAGAACCGCTGCTGGCGCTTCCAGTTCAGCGGCTTCGCCGTATCGAGGTCGCTGGCGTGCAGGAACGCGCAGCGCGCCTCGACGATGCGACCGAGCGCCCCGGAGCGCACGTAGTCGACCGCCCACTGGGCGCCGGGGAAGTACGGCATCTCACTCGATACCCGTACGAACGACCCGGGGGTCTCGTCGATCGCCCGGAGGATCGCGTCGGCGGCGGCCCCGTCGATGCCGAAGGGCTTCTCGGCCAGCAGGGCCTTGCCCGCCCGGATCGTGTCGACGTAGAGCTGCTCATGCAGGTCGTGGCGGACGGCGATGTAGACCACGTCGATGTCGGGATCGGCCAGCAGCTCATGGTGGTCGGTGGTGGTGAGGCGCACGGTGTCGATCCCGGCGAACCACTCCAGGGCCGCGGGGTTGATGTCGCACACCGCCACGAGCTGCGGGTCGGCGGGGTGGTCGACGAGCGCGGGCCAGCGGCGCAGGGCCGCCGCGATCTCTCGGCCCATCAGACCCCCGCCGATGATGCCGACGTTTACGCGGCGCCCGCTCATCGCGTCGCTCCGATCAGGCGGAGCGCGTCGTCGACCGAGGCGTCGTCGTGCACCACGGCCATCAGGGCTGCGGTGATGCCCCGGGGGTCGTCGTGCTGGATGACGTTGCGGCCGTACACGATGCCGCGGGCACCCTGCGCGAGGACGGCGACCGTGCGCTCGAGGAGCGTGCGATCGTCGACGCGTCCGCCGCCGCGCACCAGGACCGGGGTGTCGCCGGCGGCCTGGATGACGCGGTGGTAGTCGGAGATCTCGTCGGTGGGATCGGCCTTGATGAGGTCGGCCCCGAGCTCCCTGGCCTGCCGCACGAGCGTGACGATCTTGGCGGTGTCGCCGTCCACCGCATAACCCCCCGCGCCCGCCCGGGTCTGCATCACCAGCGGCTCGATCATCAGGGGCATGCCGTAACGCTCGGCGTCGGTGCGCAGCGCGAGGATCGACCGGATGCACTGCTCGCGCACCTCGGGGTGGCCGGGGAGGTCGAGCAGGTTCACGCACACGGCGACCGCGTCGAGCCGCACCGCCACCTCGATCGCGTCGGGCACGTGGATCGAGTGCAGCGGCGACTCCAGCGGGTCGTTGTAGACGTTGGCGATGTCGGTGCGCAGCACGAGGCCGGGCTTCTGCTTGCCGGGGACGGACTGCAGCAGCGGGGCCTGTCCGAGCGTCAGCTGGATCGCATCCGGGCCCGCGTCGACGAGGGTGCGGACGGTCGCGGCCATGTCCTCGATGCCGGTGAGGAACGAGTGCTCGTGGAAGGCCCCGTGGTCGACGGCCACGTCGAGGGCGCGACCGGAGCGGGCGTGGAACAGGCGGTGGAGGCGAGGCTTCGTCATCGATGGTGCTCTCTGCGTGAGGGTGGCGCGGCGATGCGCAGGATCAGTATGCAGAGACGAGACAACGTTGTCAATCGCGACGATCCGGGCCGGACGAGCGCCTGCTACGGTGGCCGCACGCGCGCCAGGACGGCGCGGGAGAAGGGCGGGCGATGGTGGCGGAGCTGTACGGGGCGCCGATCGACGAGGCCTGGCGACGGCTCGGACACCGCGGGCAGGCCGTGACGGTGGAGTCGTCGCTGCGGACTGACGGACCGGATGCGGGGAGCCGTCGGATCCGGGTCGTCAACGGCGACCTCGACCTCGAGGTCCTGCCCGATCGCGGCCTCGACCTGGGGCAGCTGCGGGTCGCGGGCATGCCCTTCGCGTGGACCTCGGCGACCGGATTCCCCCCGATCGTCCCCGGGCCGGACGACGACGGCTGGCTGCGGTCGTTCGGGGGTGGGCTGCTGACGACCTGCGGACTGCGCAGCTTCGGAGCGCCGTCCGTCGACGAGGGTGAGGCGCATCCGCTGCACGGCCGATACTCGTCGCTGCGCGCCGAGGTCACGCGCACCGAGGTGACCGACCGCGAGGTCGTGGTCGAGGGCACGGTCCGCGAGGTCGAGGTCTTCGGGGTGCACCTCGAACTCCGGCGCCGCATCAGCACGCCGATCGGGTCGCGCCTGGTCCGGGTGCAGGACCTCGTGGTCAACCGCGGGGCGGCTGCCGTGGAGCCCATGGTGCTCTACCACCTCAACCTCGGCTGGCCGCTGGTCGACGAGGGGACCGTGCTGCACTCGCCGGCGACCGCTGTCGAGCCCCGGGACGCGCAGGCGCGGGCGGGCCTCGGCTCGTGGGACCGGTTCCCGGCCCCGGCGGTGTCGTATCCCGAGCAGGTGTTCCGCCACGAGCTGCCGCTTCGGGAGCGGGTCGACATCGTCGTCGAGAGCCCGCGCGGGGCGGCGGTCCGCATCGCCGTCGACACCGCACGCCTGCCGGCGCTGTTCCAGTGGCGCGTCGCCGAGGAGCGCGGCCACGTCGTCCTGGGGATCGAGCCGGCGACCGTGCCGACGATCCTCGGCCGGGCCGATGCGCGGGCTCGCGGACTGCTGCGCCCGCTGGCGCCCGGCGGGGTGCTCGAACTGGGCGTCGACGTCGAGGTGACGCCCGGCGGGTGACCGCTCGCAGCGGTGGGCTGCGATCGAATCGGCGCTTGACAACGTTGTCGACCCGGTCGCATGATGTTCCCATCGAACTCGCGATGGCCGCGGATTCAACGATGACAACGATGTCGAGGTGGCAATGGAGCACGAGCGCGACGAGTCGAGCGCGACGGTGGGCACCCAGCGTGACGGGCGCCGCCGGGCGCGCATCACCGACGTGGCGCAGCTCGCCGGCGTGAGCATCAAGACCGTCTCGCGCGTCGTCAACGGCGAGAGCGGCGTGCTTCCCGAGACCCGCGAACGCGTCGCCGCCGCGGTGCTCGAGCTCGGCTTCGTGCCCGACCGTCGCGCCCGGTCGCTCAAGCGCGGCGACACCGACACCATCGGCATCCTCATCGACGCCATCTCCGACCCGTTCTTCGCCGCGTTCGTCAGCGCCGTCGAGGAGCTCGCCGTCGCCGAGGGCCTCAACGTGCTCTTCGCCAGCACCGTGCACGACGCCGCACAGGAGCGCGAACAGCTCGAACGTCTCACCGGCGACCGCCTGCGCGGGCTCATCATCTCGCCCTTCGCGATCGAGTCCGCCGAGCTGGCGGCGCTGCGGCAGCGGTTCCCGGTGATCTGCGTCGACCGTTCGCGCGAAGGCATCGACTCGATCGTCGTCGACGACTACGGCGCCACGCTCGAAGCCGTCCGCGGCTTCCTCTCCCGCGGGCACCGCCGCATCGGCTTCATCGGCGAGGAGATCCCGTACCCCACCGTGTTCGAGCGCCTGAGCGCCTACCGCGACGCCCACGCCGAGGCCGGGGTCGAGGTGGACGAGAGCCTGATCATCGCGCAGGGCCGCCACCGCGAAGAGCGGTCGATCAGCGAGCTGCTCGCCCGCCCCGACGCGCCGACGGCCCTCTTCTGCGCCACCAGCCCCGCCGCCATCGCGACCATCCACGTGCTCAGTGCCGACCGCGTGCCGATGCCCGCGCTGATCTCGTTCGGCGACTTCCAGTTCGCCGACGTGTTCACCCCTGGCATCACCTGCGTCGACCAGGACCCCCGGCTGATCGGCGAGGCGACGTTCCGGCGGCTGATGCAGCTCGGCGCCGACCCCCAGGCCGAGCCGGAGCACATCGTCGTCCCCACCCGCCTCATCGCCCGCGGCTCGGGCGAGATGGCCCCCGAGCGCGACGCATCGGCCCGCCCGATCGGAGACCTGCGATGAACCCGGTCCTGCTGCCGCCCAACCCCGTCCAGCACTTCTACCGCGGCGGCGACCGCATCGCGGCGCTGCGCGGGATCGAGCCCGAGACCGACCACCAGCCCGAGGAGTGGCTGGGCGCGACGGTGTCGCGGTTCGGCACGCCGGACACCGGTCTCGCCGTCACCGCCGACGGCGCCCTGCTGCGCGACCTCGTGACCGCCGACCCCGCGGCCTGGACCGGCCCGGGGAGCGGAGCCGACGCGGGCGACGTGGGACTGCTGGTCAAGCTGCTCGACGCCCGCCAGCGCCTCCCCGTGCACGTGCACCCCGACCGGGCGTTCGCCACGAGCCACCTGGCCTGCCCGTACGGCAAGACGGAGGCGTGGTTCGTGCTCGACACCGAGGCCGACAGCGCCGTGCACCTCGGCTGGAACACCGACCTCGACCGGGCCGAGCTGGACCGCCGCCGCGACGCCCAGGACAGCGAGTGGATGCTCGCGCACATGAACCGCGTCGTCGTGCGCGAGGGCATGGGCATCCTCGTGCCCGCCGGCACCGCGCACGCCATCGACGGCGGCATCTTCGTCGCCGAGGTGCAGGAGCCCACCGACTTCTCCATCCTGCTGGAGTGGTCGGTCACCACCTCGACCCGCGAGGAGTCGCACCTGGACCTCGGCTTCGACGCCGTGATGCCCGCCGTCTCGGCCGACCGCCTCGCCCCCGAGCAGCTCGCCGCACTGATCAGCGACGCGGGCACGACGCCCGCCGGCCCGCGCTTCCGCTCGCTCCTGCCCGCCGCCGCCGACCCCTTCTTCCGCCTCTGGGACGCGGCCGTCTCCGGGGACGTCTCGACCGAGCGCCCTGCCGGCTTCGGCGTCGTGCTGGTGCAGGAGGGGGAGGGCGAGCTGGTCGGCGCGTCCGGCCGGATCGCCGTCTCGCACGGCCAGGCCTTCGCCGTGCCGCACGCCTTCGGCGCCTGGCATCTCGCGGGTGACGCGCGCGTGCTCGTCGCCGAGCCGGGCGCGGGATGGCCGACCACGCTCACCGGGACCGGGATCCGATGAACGGCTACGTCGTCGGCGTCGACATGGGATCGACCAGCATCAAGCTCCTCGTCGCCGACACCGACGGACGCCAGGTGCTCGTCGCGAGCCGCCGGTCGCCGTGGACGAGCCGTGAGCACGGCCGCGCCGAGATGCCCGCCGCGGTCGCCGTCGACACCGTCCGCGAGCTCGCCCACGAGGCCGACGTCCTGCTGCGCGTGCACGGCCCCTACCGCGTGCTCGCGCTCGGGGTGTCGGGCATGGCCGAGGCCGGCGTGCTGCTGGACGCCGCCGGAGAGCCCGCGGCGCCCGTCATGGCCTGGTTCGACCCGCGCGGTGCCGCCGAGATCCTCGCCACCCCCGACGCCTTCCGCGCGGAGTTCCTCGGACGGACCGGACTGCCGGTGGGCCCGCTGGCCTCCATCGCCAAGATCCTGCACCTGCGCGAGTCCGGGGTGGACCTGCGCGGACGCACCTTCCTCACCGTGCCGGAGCTGGTGGTGCACGCCCTCGGCGGCCCCCGCGTCGCCGAGTACTCCCTGGCATCGCGCACCGGGCTGCTCGACCAGGACGACAGCACCCCGTGGGACGCCGCCTTCGAGGTGCTCGGCGTGGGCGACGACCTGCTCGCGGAGCGCGTCGGCGCGGGCAGCGCCGTGGGCATCCTCTCGGACGACGCCATGCCCGACGGCTTCCGCGGCGCCGTGCTCACCGTCGCCGGCCACGACCACCTCGTCTCCGCCGTCGCGGTGGGCGCCGTCCACAGCGGACAGCTGTACGACTCGATGGGCACGGCCGAGGCGCTGGTGCGGGTGCTCGACGGCCCGCTGCCGTTCGACGCGCGCGAACGGCTCGCCCTCGCCGGCATCAACACCGTGCGTCATGTGCTGCCGGGCAAATACGTGCTGCTCGCCGGCACGAAGTCCGGTCTGCTCATGCGGCGCGTGCTGCAGCTGCTGGGCATCGCCGACGCCGCCGGCCGGGCGCGGATCGATGAAGCCGTGATGGCGCTGCCCGTCACCGGCACGCTCGCCGACGGGGCCCTCGCGGTCAGCGGTGCCCGCAACGACGACGGCGAGCTGAAGATCGTCGCGAACGGCGACGGCCTCGACCCGGCGGAACTGCTCACCGCGACGCTGCTGCACGGCAACGACATGTGCGCCGAGCTCATGGAGGTCATGGACCGCGAGGTCGCGCCGCCCACCTCGACCGTGCTGACCGGGGGGTGGTCGAGCATGGCGAGCGTCGTCCGCGCGCGCCGACTCGTGCTGCCCGATGTCACGGTCGCCACGCACGACGAGGCCACCGCCTACGGCGCCGCGCTGTTCGCCGCGTTCGCCGCGAGCACCCGCACCGACTTCGAGAGCGTGGCCGCGGCGTTCCGCTCCGGCCACTCCGATCACGACAACAGCAAGGGAAGGAGCTGACCCATGTCGCTCAGTTCTACGGTTCCGGTTCTCCAGGCGCGCGGACTCTCGCGCCAGTTCGGCCACGTGCGCGCGCTGAACGACGTCGACTTCGAGGTGTATCCGGGGGAGGTGACGGCCCTCATCGGCGACAACGGCGCCGGCAAGTCGACGCTCGTCAAGGCGCTCTCGGGCAACCTCGCCGTCGACTCCGGCACGATCCTGTTCGACGGCGAAGAGGCCGACATGTCCACGCCGTCCGCGGTGAGCGCGCTCGGTGTCGAGACCGTCTACCAGGACCTCGCGCTCGCGCCCCACCTCGACCCGGTGCAGAACATGTACCTCGGCCGCGAGCTGCGCCAGAGCGGCGTCGCCGGCGCCCTCGGCTTCATGAAGACCAAGGAGATGCGCGCGCAGTCGCGGGCCGCCTTCGACGAGCTGGGCGCCACCGTGCGCTCGCTCACCTCGCCGGTGGGGGAGATGTCGGGCGGCCAGCGGCAGGCCATCGCCATCGCCCGCGCCGTGCACTGGGCCTCGCGCGTGGTGTTCCTCGACGAGCCCACCGCGGCGCTGGGCGTGCGGCAGACGCAGAACGTGCTCGAGACGATCCGCCGGGTGCGCGACAAGGGCATCGCCGTGGTGTTCATCTCGCACTCCATGCCGCACGTCATGGAGGTCTCCGACCGCATCCAGGTGCTGCGCCTGGGCACGCGCGTCGCCAACATCCCCGCCGCCGACACCTCCATGGAGGAGCTCGTCGGCCTCATGACCGGCGCCGTGACCCGCGACGCCGCCCCGCCCGTGGCCGACGTCGCCCCCGAAGGCGACGTCGCCGAGACCTCCGCCGCTGACAAGGAGCCGAACCGATGAGCACGACGAAGCCCCCCACGGAGACCGTGGCGATCGGCACCCTCGAGGAGCCGAAGAACGGCTACTTCCGCAACCTGCTCCGCGCCCAGGCCTTCCAGATCCTGCTCGTGCTGATCGCGATCGTCGTCGTGTTCAGCCTGCTGGCACCCGACACGTTCGCGCAGTGGTCGAACTTCCGGCTGATCATCCAGAACGCCTCGATCCTCGCCGTGCTCGCGGTCGGCATGACGTACGTGATCATCACGGCCGGCATCGACCTCTCGATCGGCTCGGTGCTGGTGTTCTCCGGCGTCGTCTCGGCCATGGTCATGCGCGCCATCGGCGGGGCGGGCTGGGGCACGGCCGTGGTCGGCATCCTCGTCGCGATCGCCTGCGGCATCGGCTGGGGACTGCTCAACGGGTTCCTCATCGCCAAGGCGAAGATCCCGCCGCTGATCGTCACGCTCGGCACGCTGGGCATGTCGCTCGGCCTCGCGCAGATCCTCACTGGCGGCGTCGACATCCGTGAGGTGCCCGCCGTGCTGACCACCACCATCGGCTACGGCAACGTGCTCGGCACGATCCCCACCATCTCGGTCATCGCCCTCGTGATCATCGTGATCGGCGGAGTGGTGCTGCACTTCACCCGCTTCGGCCTGCACACCTACGCGGTCGGATCGAGCGAGCTCGCCGCGCGACGGGTGGGCGTGAAGGTGGACCGCCACCTCATCGCGATCTACACCCTCTCCGGCGGTCTCGCCGGCGTCGCAGGCATCCTCTCGCTGTCGCAGTTCTCCACCACCGCGATCGCAGGGCAGTCGCAGACCAACCTCAACGTGATCGCCGCGGTCGTCATCGGCGGCACGAGCCTCTTCGGCGGCGTCGGCACCATCGTCGGCACCGTCGTGGGCCTGTTCATCCCCGCGGTGCTGCAGAACGGCTTCGTCATCACCGGCGTGCCGCCGTTCTGGCAGCAGGTCGCCGTCGGCGCGGTGCTCATCACCGCCGTCTACGTCGACCAGGTCCGCCGGTCGGCCGCCATGCGCGGCAACTCCCAGAGCCTCTGGCGCAAGTTCGTCAGCGGGGGCCGGCGTACCTGACGCCCGGCCCACCACCATCCACACACAGTCAAGAGAAGAACGGTGATCACAATGAAGTGGAACAGGAAAGCGATCAGCATCGCCGCACTCGGCGCGTCCGCGACGCTCATCCTCGCCGGTTGCGCAGGCGGGGGCGGAGACGCGGGCGGCGACGGCGGATCCGGCGGCGGCGACGACGGCTACAACATCGCGTTCGTGCAGGGCGTGGCCGGAGACGAGTTCTACATCTCCATGCAGTGCGGCATCGAAGAAGCGGCCAAGGAGGCCGGAGCGACGGTGCAGGTGCAGGGCCCGGAGAAGTTCGACCCGACGCTGCAGAAGCCGATCGTCGATGCGCTCGTCGCCTCCAAGCCCGACGCGCTGCTCATCGCCCCGACCGACGTGACCGCGATGCAGGCGCCCATCCAGGCCGCGGCCGACGCCGGCATCAAGGTCGTCCTCGTCGACACCACCCTGGAGGACCCGTCGATGGCGGTCTCCCAGATCGCGTCGGACAACGAGGGCGGTGGCGCCGCGGCGTTCGAGGCCATCCAGAAGGCGCACCCCGAGGGCGGCAAGGTGCTCGTGGTCTCGATCGACCCCGGCATCTCCACGTCGGACGCGCGCGGTGAGGGCTTCGAGAAGGCCGTCGCCGAGGACTCGAAGTTCGAGTCGCTGGGCATCGAGTACTCGCACAACGAGCCTGCGGAGGCCGCCCGCATCGTGACCGCCGCGCTGCAGGCCAACCCGGACATCGTCGGCATCTTCGCCGCCAACCTGTTCGCCGCCGAGGGCACCGCGACCGGCATCCAGCAGGCCGGCAAGCAGGGCGAGGTGACCGTGGTCGGCTTCGACGCCGGACCCGCGCAGGTCGAGGCGCTCCGCAACGACGTCGTTCAGGCGCTCGTCGCCCAGGAGCCGGCCACCATCGGCAAGGACGGCGTCGCCCAGGCGCTCGCCGCCCTCGAGGGAGACGCCACCGAGGAGAAGATCCAGACCGGGTTCACGGTCATCACCAAGGAGAACATCGACACCGACGGCGCCGACGCCGTCTACAAGTCGACCTGCTGACACCCCCTCCGGCGACCGGGGATCCCCCGGTCGCCGGAGTCACCCCCGAGAGGACCCCATGAGCTTCCCTGATCTCGCCGGAAAGGTCGCCGTCGTCACCGGAGGCGCCCGCGGCATCGGCTACTCGCTCGCCACCGCCCTCGCCCGCGCCGGTGTGCGCGTGGCGCTGCTGGACCTGCTGCCCGAGGTCGAGGAGTCCGCCGCGCGGCTGGCATCCGAGACCGGAGCCCGCACCGCCGCCGCCCTGGTCGACGTCACCGATGCCGACTCGGTCGAGCGCGCCTTCGCGGCCGTGCGCGAGGAGCTCGGCGTCGCCGACCTGCTGGTGACCGCGGCCGGCATCACCATCTGGGGCGACTCGACCGAGGTCGATCCCGGCACGTGGGCGAAGGTCGTTGACGTGAACCTCAGCGGCACGTTCTACTGCACGCAGGCCTTCGCCCGACCGCTGCGGGCGGAGGGCCGCGAGGGGTCCGCGATCCTCATCTCGTCGATGTCGGGCCGGGTGGTCAACGTGCCCCAGCATCAGGCGTCGTACAACGCGTCGAAGGCCGCCGTCGACCAGCTGGCGAAGTCGCTCGCCGTGGAGTGGGCGCCCGCGATCCGGGTCAACGCCATCGCGCCCGGCTACATCCTCTCCGACATGACCCGCCAGTTCACCGAGGCCAACCCCGAGCTGGCCGCCGACTGGGTGTCGATGATCCCGGCCGGCCGCATGGGCGTGCCCGCCGACCTCGACGGCCTGCTCCTGCTGCTCGCCTCGTCGGCCTCGTCGTACCTCACCGGGCAGACGCTGGTGATCGACGGCGGCTACACCGCGATCTGACATGACGGCCGCCTACCTCGCCGTCGACCTGGGCTCGTCGAGCCTGCGTATCATGGTCGGCCTGCTGCGCCCCGACGCGCCGGAAGGGCCCCGGATGGAGGTCCGGGAGGCCGCCCGGTTCCCCAACACCCCGGTGCCGCGCGCCGAGGGGCTCGGGTGGGACGTGCCTGCGCTCTTCGACGGCGTGCTCGCCGGACTCCGCGCGGGCGTCGCGACCGCCGCGCAGGAGGGAGCGGAGCTGCGCGGCATCGGCGTGGACGCGTGGGGCGTGGACTACGCCCGGCTCACCGTCGACGGCACCCTGCGTCCGTTCGTGCGGCACCACCGCGCTGCCGACCCGGACCTCGCCGCCCGCACCTCCGCCGGCCGCGACCTCGCCGCCGACTACGCCGTCACCGGGGTGCTCGACCAGGCCATCAACACGGCCCACCAGCTGCGGCAGGACCAGTCCGCGGGCATCGGCGACCCCGAGGACACGATCCTGCTGACCGCCGACATCGTCGTGCACCTGCTCACCGGGCGGGTGGGGGCCGAGCCCTCGCTCGCCTCGACCACCGCGCTGCTCGACCGGGCGACCGGGGACTGGTCGGCCGCGCTCGCCGCGGGTCTTCCCGCCCGGCTCCCTCCCGTGGTGCCGACGGGATCGTCGGCCGGGCCCACCACCGCCCGGGTCACCGCGGCGATCGGCGCCGCGCACCCCGTGCCCGTCTTCGCGGTGACGGCGCACGACACCGCCGCCGCATTCATGGCCGTGACCGCCGCCGACGACGAGGGGACCGGTGTCGTCTCCAGCGGGAGCCGGGGGGTGG